>JAGQPF010000335.1 GCA_020426845.1 Planctomycetales bacterium | reverse complement strand
GGCGAGGACGCCCATGCTACGGACGCTCTTGAGCGGCTGCTCGCCGCGCACGGGCGAGGACGCCCATGCTACGGACGCTCTTGAGCGGCTGCTCGCCGCGCACGGGCGAGGACGCCCATGCTACGGTCGCACTTGAGCGGCTGCTCGCCGCGGAGGGGGAAGGACGGCGAGCGAGCCCATGCTACATGGGGGTGCGTTTTCTTGTTGGATGTGGAGAGACGCCAAATGGACTAGAATGGCGGGTTGGCGTCTGCCGCCCGCGCGGATTACCGGCTAGAGGCGACTCAAAGCCACTTTAATCCGCGAAGGCTGCAAATGCCCCCCGCTTCGGCCGCTTTGACCGACACATCGGGCCCACCCGATCCACGCGGCTGACGAGACATGGTGGCGGCTTCCTTCACGTTTCCCGGTTCGTAGGCACAGGATTATGTCGAACATCGTCACGTGGGTTGCGTTCTGTTCGGTGCTGACGGCGCAGCCCGCCCCCGAGCCGCCACTGGAGTCGCCGCTGCAAGTCGGCTTGCAGCAGGCAACGCAGGCATTGGGGAGCGACAACTTCCGAGAGCGGTTGGCCGCGAGTCGTCAGCTGCAGCAAGCCGGCGAGGAGGCGCGGGCGCTGCTGGTGGAGGCGGCCAAATCGAACAATCTCGAGGTGCGCCGCCGCGCCAAGCAGATTCTGGTGGACTTTGACTACGGAATCTTGCCCGACACGGACCGAGCCGTCGCGACGCATCTGCGGCAATTTCGGGACGGCGACCCCGCAACCAGCGCAGAGGCCTATCAGTGGTTGCTTTCGCGGCTCGATCGGTCGACGTTGAAAAAGCTGATTGCCTTGCAGCCGATCAATGCTCGGGCGAACTTGCTGCAGCAGATGATGAACCAGGACAACATCCTGGCGAGTTTTGCCGATCCCGATGAGTTGCTGAGGTTTCTGCGCCAGACACTTCAGAGCGACAACACGCAGCTCGTCGACCAAACCGCCTCTCGCATTCTGTTTGGCGACAAGGCGCTCGGCCGGTGGATCGCCGAGACTCGCCTGGCCGACCTGGAACGCATCATTCGCGACACTCCGCCAGCGCGGCGAGCTGACTTTCTGTATGGATTCTTCATGTCCCGCGCGGTGCAAACGCTGCTGGAGGACAATCACTTCGATTTGGTCCGTCGCGTGATGCGGCTGGTGGACAACGACGTCGATCGAGCGCGGCTGCTCTCGCGCATCTGGTACGACTCGCGAACAATGACATTGATCGTAAAGCAAGAGAATTGGGAGACATTGCTGGACGAGTTCAAGGACGAGCAGGCGACGTTGGAGCGATTGCTCGAGGGCATCTTCCGCCAGACGGACGCGGTGCGGCACCTGCTGGAGCAGCGCGGGCTTGCCGACGTGATCAAGCTCGCCGGTCGGGTCGACAACCCCGAGTCGCGCGGCCGCGTGTTGGCGCGACTATTCGCCAACGCGATCGTTCAAGCCGAAATGAAGAAAGAGGGCAAGTCGGATCTCGCCCTCGAGGCGGCAAAGCAGGAGCCCGACCGCAAGGCGCGTCGCGAGTACATCAAGAACCTCGTGCAGTCGATCCGCTACCGCAGCAACACCGAGCCCGCGCTCGTCTCGGCACTGTGGGAGCTGATTAAGCAGGATGACGACGTCGAGTGGCAGCTGACGACGCTCACTTACGTCGTCCAGAGCAACATGGGCGCAAAGTTGCTCAAAGATGAGAAGGAGATGAAATGGGTGCTGGACTTGCTCGGCACCAAGGCCGGGGTCGAGCACGGGCAGAACGTCCTGCGGTACATCATCCAGAGTTCGAACAATCTCAATCTGGCCTTGCGGCAGGGGCACTTCGCGTTGCTGTGGTCGCTGGTGCGCAAACAAGATGAGCCCAATCGCGACTCCCTGACCCAGCGTTTGCTGGCCTCCAGCGAGTTGGCGAACTTGCTTGAAGGAAAAAATCAGCTCGACGATCTGATCAAACTGGCCGAGGAGGAACGCGACCAGGGATTCCGCCAGGTCGCCTTGAAATCACTGTTTTCCAACGCGACGGCCATGGGCAAGTTCGTGGAGCGCAGCCAGTTGGGCCGGTTGCAGAAGCTGGTGGACGCGTTCCCCGCATTGCAGCAGGCCGAGTTGCACGGCGCTCTGCTGCAGGCCAACGGGGTGACGGCTCACCTGATCGAAAAGAAGCAGCACGACCAGCTCTTGCGATTCGCGAAACCGGATGCCGAGGCGGAGGTGCGACGCCAGTTCCTGTTGTCGCTGTTCTCCAACACGCTGGCGATGAAGGAGCTCATTGACCGCGGCCATTTTGATTTGCTGCATGATTTTGCCAAAGGCGAAAAGGAGGAGTCCGATCGCGAGATGTTGCTGTCGAGGCTTTATGGCGACACACATGTGATGGCGAAGTTCGTGGAGGAGGGGAAGGCAGGGGCCTTGCTGGAGTTTGCCAAGGAGCTTGAGCCCAACGAGCAGCGCGCCTACTTGCAGCGAATGTTCGGCAATGAGCCATGCATCAAAAAATTGCTCGAGTCGAACCGGCTTGACGATCTGCTCAGCTTCGTCCGCGACACCTCCGAACGGTACCGCCGGGCATCGTTGTTTGGCACGCTGATCTCCTCCGAAAATCTCAAGCTGATTATTTCCAGCGGCAATTTTCCCCAACTGGTGCGATTGCTCGAGCTAGAGGCGGATGACTACGCCCGCCGGCAGATGCTGTACTATCTGCTCGGACGCACCGACGCGATGCCGGAGATTGTCGCTCGAGGCCATCTCGATGGCCTGTTGTCGTTGATTCGCTCGCTGGAGGGGAGAACCCGCTCCGAGCTGTTGGTCCGTGTCTTCAACGACGACAAGGCTCGCGCTCAGCTGCTCAAAAGCGGTGAGCTGAAGAAGGTGCTTGCCAGCGGCCTGCGCGATCCCGATCCCAATGGTCGCGAGTTCTTCCGTGAACGCCTGTTCGGAAACTCCCAAGTGCTCGATGGGATGGTCAAGGCCGGATTCTTTGCGGAGCTGGAGGAGCTTGCCGCGAGCGAGGATGACTCGAAACGCGTCCAATACCAGGGCACGCTGTATCTCACTCAATCTGCCCTATCGGCGCTGGAGTCGAGCGGCCGGCTGCGATTGCTGTTGGAGTTGGCGGTGAATCAGCCGACCGAGCAATTGGGCACCAATTTTTATAATCGGCTGGTGTCTTCCGCAGGCGCGGTTGATCTGCTTGCCAAGGCGAACCACTTCGACGAGCTCGTTGACGTGGCGATGGTGGCTGCTGACCCGCTGCAACAGGGCAACCGTGTCGCCTCATTGCTCAGCACCAACGAGGTGCTGCGTCGCATCGGCGATGGGAAACAGGTCGCTCGGATGTTCCGCGATGTGCTCGAACACGAAAACATCAACGTTCGGCGCCGCTTCCTGATGTCGCTCGGCAACAATCAATCCGCCGCTCAGCGAGTGGTGGCGTACAACCTGACGGAAACGGTGATTGAGCGGATGCAGGCGGACATCGACGAGCAACAACGCCGTCACTCGCTCTGCAGCTTCCTCGCGGTCCCGGAAGTCGCCAAGCAGCAGGGCGTGGCGGGGCTGGATTTGCTGTTCAAGCTGATCGAGGACGAGACCAACACCTATTACCGCACCCGCGTGATTTCCTCGCTGGCCCAGGCCAATACGCTCAAGGAGGTCGTGGCCGCCGGGCGTCTCGAGCCGCTGTTGCAGCTGATTGAAGAAGAGGCCAACTCGTCGACCCGTGCATGGACGTTGCGATCTGTGCTGCTCGACGACGCGGTGTTGGACGACGCCGTCAGCCGCAACACCGTGAAGAAGTTGGTGGCGTGGCTTGGCAACTCCATGATCGACGATTTGGCCGAGGCGTTTGTCGGCAAACTGGCTTCGGCAGGCCGCCCTTGGCTTGCGCACCGCGAGTTGGCCGATGAGTTCTTCGAACAATTCGAGACGCTGCCCGAGAGCTCGCGCGCCTCCCACTTGACCAACTTGATGAGAAACTCGGTTGCCAAGCAAGCCTTGATCAAATCGAGTCAAGCGCCGCGCGTGCTGAAGGTCTTGGAGTTGATTCCCGAGTCGCAGCGGCCAAGCCAAGCGGACCAGCTACTCTACTCGCCGGACGGCGTTGTGGCTGCGCTGCTGGTCGCCAATGACGTGGACGGCGCGGTGACACTCGCGCAGCAGCACGCGACGAGCGACCTCGGCATGAGCCGCTTCGCGGCGCTGCTGCACGTTGTGGGAAGGCTGGAGACGCAGATCGAGACGCTGCAGTCCAAGCCCGATCGAACTGCGGCAGAGTCGAGGTTGCTTTGCCATTGCTTGCGTGCCCAGGGCAAGCTCGATGATGCCTTTCGCTTGGCCAGTCAACTCGGGGACGATGGTTTCGCTCGGTCGCTCGCTGTCGAACGGCGCGACTGGGGAGCCGCCGCCGAGCTCCAAAAACGGGGGCCTTGTCTGCCGCCCGTGCCGCTGCGGACCACCTCGTACAGTGAGACGGTGCAGCGGATCGAGCAGCTTGGGCTGATTGCCAACTATCAGTATCTGGGTGGGCAGCATTCAGCTGCGGCCGAAACGTTGAAGGAATTGCGGGAATTGACCGTCGCGGACGACGACCATGCGACCCAGTGGCACCTTGCCCAGGCGTTGTTGTTGAACGGCGACATGGAGACAGGATTGGCGTTGGCGGAGAAGGCCAGTGCGGAAAAGGCTTACGACCTGCTTGTCTATCGACAGGAGTACGAACGCGCACTGCGAGCGATTGGGCTGGGCGAGGCGGACGTCGCCGAGTGGCTGGTCCAGCAAAACCTGTCGAGCGAAACAGACCGGGCATTCGTCATTCAAGTCATTTCGCTGCTGCGGTCGATGGGAGAGATGGACCGACATGATCAGCTCTGTGTGGCGTTGGAGCAACAGGCGGGTCAAATTGCCGATGTCGCGCAAGCGAGCGACCTGTTGATGCGATTGGCCGGCCTCCATTTGCGACTCGGCAGTGACGAAGAGGCCTGGCGCATTGTGGCCAAGGTGGGCGAAAACGTTGGGGCCAACCATTCGCTCAAGGCCGCCTTGACGGGGGCGTTTTTCGGCGTCGAAGGCGCCGACGCTGCGCGGGCGTGGTGGAATGTTCTCCGCGGGGAAGCGGCGGACGAAAACTTCGTCAACCAGATGAAGCGAATTCACCGACTGTCACAGCCGCCTCAGCCCGGGGACGAAAAGTGGTTCCCCGGCTTCGCCGAGCGTGTGATCGCCGCGGCGGAGGCCGCGTCGGGTAAGGATTCGCCTCAGGTCGCCGCGCTCCGCCAGTTGGCGATTGCGTGTCAGCGTCACGGGCTGCTCGATCTGGCGGAACGCGCGTTGAAGGCGGCGCACGCAGCGGACCTCTCGGACGACTATCCTCATTGGCTGTTTCAACAGAAAAGGTGGGCCGAAGCGGCTCAAGGTTACCGGGAACACTGGGAACGCTCATCCACGCCCCAAGTCACTTCGCTGTTCTTGTCGGGCGTCTGTCTGCAGAACGCCGGACAACGGGAAGCGGGCGATGAGCGGATTCGAGAGGCCGAGCAGCGCGTGGTGTCGTCTTATCATCGCTACTACCTGGGCCGAGGCCTGCTCGAACGCGGGCTCACGGAGCTTGCGATGCAGCAGTTTCGGCTTGTGCGGCAGATGGCGCCGGCCGAACACTGGGAACACAATGACGCGGCGCGGCAGCTCGGCATCCACTTGGACGAAGGGCAAGGCGTCAGCGCCGATTGGTGGAGCATCTATATCCAGGGCAACCTGCGACCCAACTTCTACTTCAATCGCGTCGGCAGTAATCTCAGCATTCCGCTGCTGATTCACAAGCTGCGGGCGATGGACGCGGCGGCCGCCGGCGATGTCGAGCGGCTGAGACGCGAGATTGAGCAATGTCAGGCCCGCTCACTGGCAACCACGGTGCTGGTCGAGGAGCTGACTCCGTTGCTGCGGAAGCAGCAGCTCGGCGAGGTCGCGGACGAGTTGTTTCAGCGTTCTTTCGACCACTACACGGCGCTGGTGGAGCGTTATCCCGGCAGCGGCTTGCTACACAACAATCTGGCGTGGCTTTGTGCCCAAGCGGACAAGCAACTCGACCTCGCTCTGAAGCATGCCGAGCAAGCGATTGCGTTGTCTCCCCGCAACGCCGGCCACGTCGACACGCTCGCCGAAGTGCATTTTCGCCGTGGCGACGCGGCAAAAGCGGTGGAGCTCGAGGAACGAGCCATCGCTATGGATCCGGAGAACGAGTCGCTGCGAGAGCAACTGAAGCGATTCCGCGGCATACAGTAACTGGCTGCGTTTGGGGCATTTGATCGCCATGAGATGATTGGGGTATATTTGGTTAGCCCCACAAACGCTACCTAATTCGCTCATTGGAGGATGAACTGTGTGAGAGCGGGGCGTGGTCCGCGCGTGGTCCGCTTATCGGATCTGCTGGCCGCTTCTCGCGAGGCAATGGGCGTGCCGAGGAGCAAGTTAAAGTTTCACCGGAGTTTCGAGCCGACGGAAGGAAGGATGGAGCATGGAACGCCCAAATTACAGCCAACTCAGCTCCGACTATGAACGCCTCATCGAGGATCTCCGCCAGTACCAATTCGAGCTGCAACAGCAGAACGAAGAGCTGCGACGGGCGTATTCCGAACTCGAGTCCGCAAACCGCAAGTTTCGGGACCTCTGGGACAACGCGCCGGTCGGCTACGTCCGACATGACCGGTATGGCCGAATCTATGAGGCGAATCGACGCGCGCTTCGCAAACTCGGCATCGAAGGGACGCCGGGGAAGCATGCAACCATTCACCAATACCTGGATTTGCGGTCGCAGCAAGTCTTTCGCCAGCACCTGCTGTGCGCATCGGCCTCTCACCGACCCGTCAGCGCAGAGTTAAGGCTGGCGGGAGATGGCGAGATTTGGTTTCGCGTCGAGACGGCGCGAAACACCGGCAGTGATTATCGCACTGCCATTGTGAACATCTCCGCGCAGCGCAAGGCCGAGTTGGAACGGCTCGACTTGGCCCGCCAGCTAATGCAGGCGCAGCGATTAGAGTTGCTCAACGAGATGTCGGGCGGCATTGCCCACGAGTTTAACAACTTGCTGCAAGTCATCTGCATGTACGCGGGTCTGGTTCGGGAAGAAGTGGCGAATTGCGGCGGCGAGATGACTTACGTCGACCGTTTGGCCAACGGAATCCAAAAGGCGGCCCGGCTGACCGATCGGATGCTTGCCTTCGGCCGGCAATCCTCTCTGCAGTCGGTCACGTGCGACCTCCGCGAGACAATTGCGGAAGCGGTCCGGCTGGCCGAGCAGACGATCAGCGAGTCGATTGAGATTGAGTACTGTCCTCAATCGCAGCCGGTGCCTGCGACGGTGGATCAGGGAATGCTGGAGCAAGCGCTGCTCAATCTGCTGGTCAACGCCCGCGATGCCATGCCCGATGGCGGAAAAATCACCGCCTCCACCGAGTTGCGATCCGTCGGTGAAATGCGGCAAGTGGTCATTCGCATTCAGGACGATGGAGCTGGCATGTCGGACGATGTGAGGGAGCGGATTTTCGAGCCGTTCTTCACCACCAAGTCTCGTGGCGCGGGCACCGGGCTGGGGTTGGCGATTGTTTACGGAATCGTGAAGCAACACGATGGCTCGATCACGGTCGATTCGCTGCCGGGGCGGGGGGCGTGCTTTGAGATTGTGCTGCCGGCGGCTGAGGCTCCCTTGGCAGCGGAGATGGCGATTGACGAGTCCATGGCGCCGATGTCCGGGTCCGGACGCGTGTTGCTCGCCGAGGATGAGCCGGAGATTCGCCAAGTGCTGGCCGCCGCCTTGCGGCACGCTGGCTACGAAGTGATGACGGCCGGCAGCGGTGAGGAAGCGATCGCCATGTTTGAACAAGCGGGCGCCGAGAATGTCGACCTGGTGCTGACCGACGTCGTGATGCCCAGGGGCAATGGCAAGGCCCTCTGTGAGCACGTCCATAAGTGTCGAGTCGACCTCCCCGTCGTGTTTCTCACAGGTTACGGGGACGCCGTGATCGATCTCAATTTCGTCAAGACGCATCAGGCTGTCGTGCTAAGCAAGCCAATCACCTCCGTCCAGTTGTTGCAGGCGATTCAGCGACTTGTGCCTCAGGTGAGTTCCGGGATCGTTTCCGATCGGAACGCGTCTTCGCTCCAAGATTGACGAGCACGTTCTGCGTGAAGGGTGACACCCACGTCTTATCCTGACCTTGGAACCCAACCGACGGCAAGGCTGTTTTTCCGTCGCTGGCGGCGGATTATTCGCCACGCGGCCGTGCTCGGGGACAGGCCACAGGGGTGATTCCCCTGAATTCCATGTTCGAACAGCCTTGGGACCGGTGCGAGGCAGGTTCGGACGACTTTGGCGCCGAACGTGCTGTTGGATGTCGTCCGCATTCGTTTTCCCGGAGGATCATACGTGTTCCATCAATTGGCGTGGTCGGTTTGTCTCTCATTATCAATTGCCACCTTAGGTATGACGCAGGCGGTTGCGCAAGACGGCTCTGCGGAGGTAGGCAAGACGGAGTTGGCACGTCAGCAGGCCGTGCGGCAGGGGGTGGACTACCTGCGGAATCACGGGCAAGCTGACGATGGCTCCTTCACGGCTCAGGCGGGCCCCGGACTGACCTCGCTGGCGTTGACCGCCGCGATGCGAAACGGCTTGACTCCCGACGATCCGATGGTCAGCAAGGGGCTCAAGGCGCTGGAGGGATTCGTGAAGCCCGATGGCGGGATCTACGGCAGCGGTCGGCTTAAAAACTATGAGACCTGCATCTCCATGATCTGCTTTGCCGAAGCGAACAAGACCGGCAAGTACAACGATGTCCTGAAGCGAGCCAAGGAGTTTGTGACGCGAATGCAATACGGCGCCGCGGGCGACGATGCGGAGGCGTGGTATGGCGGATCGGGGTATTCAAGCGAGGGGCGCCCGGACCTCTCCAACACCAGCTATACGATCGAAGCGCTGCGGGCCGCCGAGGCGGCGCCAAATGATCCGGCGATCCAACGCGCCCTGGCCTTTGTTTCGCGCTGTCAGAACCTCGACGGCAAATTCAACGACACTCAGTTTGCCAAGCTGGTCAATGATGGCGGATTCTATTACGAGATTCCCAAAACCGCGATCGACCCCAGCGAGTCCCCCGAGCGGTTCACGCCCAACGGCGGACTCCGCAGTTATGGCTCGATGTCCTATGCGGGGCTGAAAAGCATGATCTATGCGGGGCTGACGCCCAACGACCCTCGAGTCAAGGCGGCCAACCAGTGGATCAAGATGCACTATGCGGTCGACGAAAATCCCGGCATGGGCTCCGGCGGGCTCTATTATTACTACCACACGTTCGCCGCGGCTCTGGATGTCGCGGGTGTGGGGCAGGTGACAGACGAAGACGGCAAGACGCACGACTGGCGAGCCGATCTGGTGGCGGAGCTTGCCAAGCGGCAAAGCAAGGATGGCGCCTGGGCCAACGACAATCGCCGCTGGTTCGAAAATGACAAGAACCTGGCCACCAGTTTCGCGCTGCTGGCGCTGGCGCACTGCGGACCGCAACCCGCAGCCACGCAACCGGCAGCCGATGGACCGCAACCTGCGAAGAATCCATGAGCTCGTCTCCATTGGCGGAATCCGCGATGTCCCAATCCGGTGACAAGGCAATGACACTCGGTGTGATGCGCCGCGTGCTGCGGCGCCGCTTCTCTGGCTCGCCACGGTGGATCTGGGCGGGGAACTTGGGGTTGCTGGCGACGCTAGCGCTCTGGGCGTTTTGTGACCCGAATTTGCCGCCCACGTTGCGAACTTTGGGCCAGGCAGTATCGCCCGAGGGGTGGAGCGCCACGGGGTGGCGGACTGTTGGCGTCGTTGTCGTGTTGGGGCTGGCGACACTGCAAGGCGGATGGCTGTTGAGCGGCGTTTGGCTCGGCGATGTCGAGTTTCGTCGGCTCAAGTCGTTGGCGATCCTCGTCGGGCTGGTTTCTCTGTGGCTCGGCAACGTGTTGAATTTGGATGCCATTGCTTGGCAGGGCCGGCGCTGGCGAGTGCTCCCGTACGTGGCTGCTGCGGAGCGGATCGTGGCGCCACTGAAGACCGCTTGGCCTCAAGAAGACGGGGACACGGCCGAGGTCGGGCCGTTCATGGCCTACCCCGTCGGCCGACCACAAACGCTCATCTTGCTCACTCCGCCGCAACTGGCCGACGGTCCCCATGTCCCCGCGATTGAACGCTCTTCAACCGGCGCGTTGCGATTGGAGCTTCACGATGTCGGCGGGCACGACTGGCTCGAATGGCATCCCCAAGGCCGCCCTGTCTCTCACATCGGCGGCCTGCTCGAGCATCGCGAGCTCACTCGCGTCACTGCTCTCGGCGAAAACTGGTTCCTCGTGCGATATGCCGGGGGCGAAGGGTAACAGCTCGGGTCTTGGCAACTTGTTGAGAAGTGGGCCGAACGGTGTCGAAGCCGTCGTCGCCACCAATGTCGAGTGGACCAATCGCAGGTGCTCCGTTTGTATATACTGACCGCCTGCGTTCGGCGTGGAACGCTGTCTCACGTGGATTCGTTGCCGCAACACGGGCAGTTCGTGACTGATCCTGTCGATCGTCAATCTGTCTCTTCGCTTTCGCACCTTCTCATCTCATCCGGCAAGACTCGTTGATGAAACGCAATCAAAAACCGTTGTGGGCCAGTGGCATCGTGCTGCTGATGCTGCTGGGAACGATCACCGTGATCCGGGGACAGGCCCCAGGGCCGCGCGGACCTCGGGGCGGCTTCGGTCAGGGGGGCCCCGGTGGTGACCGTCCCATGTCACTCTTGCAGCTCCTCGAGATACCCGAGGTGCGCGACGAATTGAAGATCCGTGACGACCAACGACCGCAGCTCGACCAATTGAGCGAGGCTTTGCGAAGCGAGATTCGGGCGGCCTACGATCTTGACTTCCGACAACTATTCGACCTGCCGGAAAACGAGCGGCAGGCCAAGTTCGACGAGGCGCGCAAGAAGGTTGAAACGGCCACGCATGAGCAGGAGAACAAGCTGGATGAACTGCTCAGCGCTGAGCAATCACGCCGCTTGCGCCAGGTGCAGCTGCAGATTGCGGGCCCCGAGGCGTTTCACCGCCCCGATGTTTCCGAGGCGCTGAAGCTCAGTGAGACACAGGCGGCAAAGATTCGCGAGCTAGCGGAGGCAGCGCGTCCACGGTTCGAGTTCGGCCCTCCCGATCGTGAACAAGTGGAAGCGGCCCGGCGCAAGGCCGTTGACGGCGCCGTCGCGTCTCTCGACGAAGCCCAGCGCGCGAAGTGGCGGGAACTGACCGGCGAGCCATTTGATCTCCCGCCCCCGGGCCCTGAAGCCTTTGGGCGAGAGGGCTTTGCCGGTGGTTTTGGGCCCGGTGGTCCGAGAGGACGTGGTCCGGGCGGGCCGGGGGGGCCGATGGGCGGGCCAACTCGCGAGGTGATGAAGCAGTTTGACCACAACGGTGACGGCTGGCTGAATCAAGCGGAACGCGCCGAGGCGCGAAAGACGATTCCGGCCGAGCAGCGGGGCGGGCCGCCCGGTGGTCGGGGACGAGGCAATCGAGAGGCCCCGCGCGCGGGCGTTAAGGTTTCGCCCACCGAGGTCGCCGCGTACCCCGATGCGCCGCTCTACGATACCGCCGTGCTGCGCACACTGTTCCTGGATTTCGAGAACGAAGATTGGGAAGCCGAACTGGAGGCGTTCCACAACACGGACGTCGATGTTCCGGCGACGTTGACCATCGATGGCAAGCAGTATCCCGGGGTGGGCGTGCGGTTTCGCGGCATGTCGTCCTACGGCATGGTGCCCGCAGGTTACAAGCGGTCGTTCAATGTCTCCATGGACCTCGCCGACGAAGGGCAGCGACTGCACGGCTACAAGACGCTCAATTTGCTCAACTGCAACGGCGATCCTTCGTTCATGAGCAGCGTGCTGTACTCGCAGATCGCCAATCAATTCCTTCCCGCTCCCAAGGCCAACTTCATCAAGGTTGTGGTCAATGGCGAAAACTGGGGCGTGTATGCCAATGTGCAACAGTTTGACAAAGTGTTTTTGAAGGAGCACTACAAGTCGTCCAAGGGCACGCGCTGGAAAGTTTCGGGCAGCCCGGGCGGCGACGGCGGCCTGCGCTATCTCGGCGATGAGCTGGATGAATACAAACGCCGCTATGAAATGAAGTCGGCCGATGGCAACAAAGCTTGGAAGCGGCTGGTGGAGCTGTGCCGCGTGTTGGAGCAGACTCCCACGGACGAGTTGGTGCAGAAGTTGGAGCCGCTCTTGGATATCGACGAAGCTCTGCGTTTTCTCGCGCTGGATGTGGCGCTCGTCAACAGTGACGGATATTGGACACGGGCGAGCGACTATAGCTTGTTCCTCGATGCCAAAGGCCAATTCCATGTCATTCCACACGACATGAATGAAGCATTCCATACGGGAGGCGGACCCGGCGGACCGGGCGGACCAGGCGGACCGGGCGGCTTCGGACCTCCTCCCGGCTTCGGTCCACCTGGCGGCGGTCGTGATGGATTCGGCCCGCCCGATGGCTTTGGCCCGCCGCCCGATGGCTTTGGGCCTCGGGGAGGTCCCGGTGATCAGCGACGAGCGGGGCGTCCCGGGCGCGGTGGACGGCCCGGCGGGCCGGGCGGTGGATTCGGTCCCAACCATGGCGGTGTGGATCTCGACCCGCTCGTGTCGATCGACAATCCCCGCATGCCTTTGCGTGGCCGGTTGCTGGCCGTGCCCGAGCTGCGGGAGAAGTACCTTGGATACATTCGAGAGATCGCATCCCAGTCGCTCGATTGGAATCAGCTGGGCACCGCCGTGGCGAAATATCGACAGTTAATCGCGGACGAGGTCGAGGGTGACACTCGCAAGTTGTTGGACTTCGACGAATTCGAGCGAGCGACGGCCACTGGCGAGTCCACCCCTGGAGGACGGTCCTTGCGGGCGTTCGCCGATCAGCGACGCAAGTTCCTGCTGGAATACCAGCCCCCGAAAATATCGGCAGGACGGGAATAATCCACGCCGAGCGTGGATCAAAGGAGCCAGAGACACGAAATTGGATCCGTGTCCCCGTGATCACCTAGGTTCCAAGGAACTTTCAGATGAAGAAATTCGGCTTGTTTGCTTTGCTGTTGGGTTGCGCCATGATGATCGGCTGTGGTGGTGGCGCCGACACCGACGCCGCGAAGGACGCTGTGAAGGACGCCGCGACTGACGCCACCGACGCCGTCAAGGACGCCGCGACTGACGCCGCCGATGCCGTCAAGGACGCCGCGACCGACGCCACCGATGCCGTCAAGGACGCCGCGACCGACGCCGTCGATGCCGTCAAGGACGCGGCCAAGGACGCCACCGAGGCTCCCGCTCCCAAGGAGTAGGGCTGACGCGACTCGCGTCACTCAAAAGAACGGAAGCCGGTTGGCTTCCGTTTTTTATGCGCGTGGCGGTGTGGCCGTCCAACTTGGCGATCGGCTAAAGGAAACCCGAGGCGTCAGCAAGGGATCGGGAGAAGTTTTCCGAGGCCAACCGAGCCCAACGTTACGTTCGAGCACCTGCACGCTTGAACCTGATCCCGAGCCAGCCGCTTGGGCAGCTACCTCGGTGGGTTCGAGAGCATGCGCTGACGATGAGCAATGGCCTGGCGGATCTCCACCGTCTCGGCGTCTTGCTTGACCCCACACGCCTCGGCTGCGCTGGAGTACGCGGAGAGGGCCGGCTCCGCCTTTCCGTCGTTGTCCAGGCGTGCCGCTTGGACGAAGGCGAGCTGCTCGGGGCTGAGGAATTCGTCGCCTCCTTGCTTGGTCGCTAGTCGCTCGTATTGGCGCCACAGTTTGTACCATTCATGAGTCTCGCGGTGGGCGGCCACGGTCTCCGCGCGCGCGTCTTGTGGGTAGTGGCGGAGGAACTCGTCGATCTGATCGCGGACGTCGATCCATTTTCTGTGGTCGCCGGCGGCGGCCACGGCTTCAATGCGCGCGTAAATTTTGTCGGCCGACTCAGGCAGCGCCAGCCACCAAGCGGCGCCACCAAGCAGTGCGAGCATCAAGATCAGCCCTGCGGTCGAGAGCCACGCGGGCAAGCCAATCCCCCGCTGATCTTCGCCGCGTTCTTTGCCGTCGTTGCGCTGGGCCGCTTCGTCCACATGCGTGTACGACGTGGTGGGGCCTGCCACTTCCGTGACGCCCGACGTGCTCGAGGTCACCACGGTTTCGCCGACTTGATTGGTCAAGTCGTTGGAGACTTGCGTTCTCCGCAAGGCGGTCTTGAGCGTCGTGCGATCACTGACGTGCGTTTTGTTGGGATCTGGCTCGGCCGTCGTGTCGCCGAGCCGGGTGGCTGACGAGGCGCCGGGACTCGCGGATGTCAGGTCAAACTCTTCGCTGTCCGAGCCATCGTCGCTGTCCGAATCCACACGATCAATCAAGCCGTGGTCATGAGCGTGCATCAACGCTTGCAAACGCTTGCCGAGAATCTGAGCTGTCTGAATTCGGTCGGCAGGATCCTTTTCCAATAGTTGGGAAACGATGGCCTCGAGCTCTTGGGGAATGCCAAACACCAAGCGGCCAAGCGGCAGCGGCTTTTGATGCTGCAGGTCGTCCATGACCTGTGTCTTGCTTGGTCCGCGAAACGGGGGACGTTTGGTCAGCAGCGCGTACATCACGCTGCCGAGGCTGTAGAGATCGGATCGAGACGTGACCGGCCGCGCTGCGGCTTGTTCGGGGGACATGAAGTCGGCGGTGCCGATAACGCCGCCGGCCATGGTCATTTGCGAGCCGCCGAATAGCTTGGCGATTCCGAAGTCGGTCAGCTTGATCGGACCCGTGCCATGCTCGGACCACATCAGGTTGGCGGGCTTCAGATCGCGATGCACGATGCCTCGATCGTGAGCGTGCTTCAAGGCGGCGCAGATTTGAATCGCAATTCGCACCACGTCTTGCCAGGAGAATTGGTGCCCATCGCGGAGCATCTCTTGCAGATTGGGACCCTCGACAAGCTCCATCGTGTAAAAGAGGTGCCCTTGCTGCTCTCCGAAGCCCTTCAGCCGGACGATGTTCACGTGGTCGAGCTGCCGCAACGTTTCGATCTCGGCCTGAAACCGCGCGCGAAACTCCTGGTCGTCGGCGATCCAATCGGCCAGCACCTTGATGGCGCGGCGCTCGCCGGTGTTCTCGTCCACACCCTCGAGCACGGCGCCCATGCCCCCGCGCCCCAGCTTTTTCACCACCTTGTACGGGCCAAACTGTTCCAACATTTTCGTCTGCTTCTCAGCCGTTGAAGGTCGTCGAGTGCTTGGAGGAGCGCTGAGGTGATCGTTTCGGGGCCCTGCCGGGTCATCTTAGCAGGGTTGTGCCGAACGTGCCTTAATCCCGCGCAGGATTGTGACGCTACTTCGCGACGAGGCGGCTATAGGGCCTGCTCCGAATGAAACTGGTGTTCGCTCCCGCCACGAAATAAGGCAGTGGGGCGACGCCAGTTCCGATATCTACCAAGTGCAATGCCGGGAGCTTGGTTTTGGGGAAAACCGATCTCCCATGCCGACTTGAGTCTGACGCCATCTCACGCGCCGACTCTGTGTGACTGTGATCGTGTCAGCGGATTGAGGAGTCCGCTGCCCCGCTTTGGCGCCTTCCTTCGTTCGCCCCGCACCGGTGCGGCGAAGGACTTCGTCAGCACACGATGTCGGCCCACTGGGGAACTGGATTGGAGGAGAGGCCGATGGCGAAGAAGACGTTTCGAATTGTGACCCGCGGGGAGCAGGGACAACTCCATATTCGTGACTATCCCGATGCCGACTCCGTGTTGGAGATCCACACGCAGATCGGCACCGACGACTGTAGCACGGATCTGTCACTGCGGGGCCTGCCGGTGTTTCGCGGGCTGATTGGCCCGATGTCGGAGTCCAAAACGATTGTGCGGTATGAAACGCCCGACGTGTTCGAGGCAATGACCAAAGAGTGGACGGCCGCCAAGCCGCCTCGGCGAACGCGCCGCCGCAAGCCGGCCGCGGCCGACGCGGAACATTCCGCAAGTTGAGCTACGCTTGATGCGAATCGTGCTCGGGTTTCTTCTTGGGTGCGCGAGAATCGCCAATCGAGAGACGGATGCGTTGTGACCGCGTTGGTGGGGATCGCGGACCGTTGCGCACGCGGCCGGGCCGAACATGGCCGCGTGCGGGGTAGTTCGGCGTGAGCCATTGCCAGGATCCGGGCGTAAAGACATTGAACATTGGCACCGCCTAGGGAGCGACCAGTCGTTATTGCAGCAGTGCCCGCAACTGCTGTCTCACCTCGCTGTTGTCCCAAGGCACGGCGCCAACGGAACGCGCTACCAATTGGCCGCTCGAGTTGACCAGCCAGCAGGTAGGCAGGCTCTGCACGTGATAACGGTGCCGCGCCAGTCCAGTGGCGTCTACGTAGACCGTTGACCTGAACTGGTCCGGCGCTGTGCGACACGCTTGCTCCGAATCGGCTACGTCCAAGCAGACATTGAGAACGACCAGCGACTCAAAGTCTTGCCCCAATCGGTGCAATGCAGGCAACTCGCGAACACACGAGACGCAGTCGACGCCCCAAAAGTGAATCAGCACAGGGCGCCCGCGAAAGTCGGACAGATGCGTGGCGCGGCCGGTCGGTCCGCGGAGTTCGAGCAGTGGCGCTGTCGCCGGCGCGGCGGGTTGGAGAAAGCGGTCGGACGCCGTGGCCAACTGCATTACATAGTGGGTCACAGCATCCAGCTGAGCCATCGTAAACGCGGCGGCGCCCGGCATGGCTGTTCCTGGAATTCCCTCTCGCACCACCCGTCGAATGCTGGTTGTCGACGGCTCGAATCGCCATGGGCGAGCGGCAAAGTCGCGCGGAGGAGGCTTTAGCCTCAGCACCGCATCCGGCTCGCCACGTCCGTCGGCGCCGTGGCATTTGGCGCAGTAGGTGACGTACAGCAATTTCCCCTCCGCTTCTACGCCGTCGTGTGGCATCGGGACCGATTCCGCCAGGGCTTGGACAGGGCGCAGCGGCCCGCTCTCGGGCTGCCGGACGGAGGGGGAACTTTGACGTAGCAACCGGCCTGCCAGCGTCGAGAGCAGCAGCACCACTCCCACGGCTGCCCAAGGCGGCAATTGGCGCAGCGCGGCTATTTGAAATGACATTCTCATGGCGCCACTTGGCTCGTGTTGACGAAAGAGCCGGGGTGCTGCAGTCGATGGACGACGACGCTCTTGCCGCCGACGCCCAACTCCATCCAGGCGACGAACACATCTCCCTTGCGGGTGACTGCCAACTGAGGCCGCGACTGAAACGCCCCCTCCACCGGTTGCAGCGGCACTGGTTCGGTGAAACTCGCGCCCCCATCCGTGGATCGACTATAGAGCACCGTTCGGGAGCTCCCGGCGAGGGCAACCTGATGGCCCTGATGATTCGGACGGCCCGAGCTTCCCCGTTCTGGCGAGACTTCGTCCGGCGCATGGGTAGGCTGGAGTGTGTCGTCCCAGACCAAATGCAGCACGTCCCCATTGGCGACCAAGTGCGGGTGGCCTTGTACGCCGTCACGACCGTGAAACAGCTCGCGGCTGTCGAATTTCGGCATGTCGAGGTCGGCAGAGCCATAGTAAATGCGCTCGACTCCCGATCGTGCGTCCATCCACGCCATGTGAAGGCGAGTTGATGCTGCCAGCGAGGGGCCGTCATGAGGGCAGCCGTCGAACTGCCACTGAGGCGTTTCGACCGCGCGACGGGGCGGCTGGAACGCGCCGGCGGGGGCGCGGCTAATCGAGACCCACATGTCTCGGTAGCCAGCTTCGTTGCCGCGAAACGCGACAAAGGTCCCGGTTCCCGGAACGTGCAGTGCGGCTGTTGAGCAACAGGGGCAGACGCCGTGGTTGTCTGTTCCCGAGTAGACCATCTGTTCCGGGGAAAACTCGGCCGCGCCGGCAGGCAGCACGGCGGCAAACGGCTGCTGAACGTGGTTGCGATTGTCGAGCCAGCTGCATGCCACAGTGCCGTCCTCGGCCACCTGCAATGAGGTGAATGTCGGCCGCGCCTGACGGCTGGCGTGGACTGGCAACGAGCTTGAGAAGTTGCGGCCCTCGTCATCGGACCATGCGAGCCGCAGCACGACGCTGTCGAGGGTGTCGCCAGCGTCGACCCAGCTCAGGTAGAGCCGCTTCTCAGCTAGCGCTAGTCGAGGCAGCGTCCGCAGCCGACGCTCCACTCGGCGCCCGCGCATCTCGCTGATTGCTGTAAACACGCCCGTCCGCACCACGATCTGCGGCTCGGAAAACGTTTCGCCGCCGTCGTCCGACCGGGACAAAAACACGGACCGCTCGTCAACGCCAGTCTCCGCGACCCAGGCGAGAAAGACCCTGTCGCCGTCGGCCGCCAATGCGGGTGACTCGATGATGTCACTCGCTTCCGCTTCTCCCAGCGGAAATCGATGTTCCGCGCCTTCGTGCCACTGGGCCACCGCGTTCGCGACCGCGTCGGGCGCCATCTTTGGGGAGTTCTCGTTGGAGCCGTTGCCAAATTGCGTCGGCGCCGGGCCGTACGTGTAGTAGCCGACTGCCACGCCGCCGGCCACAATCGCCGCAAATGTCACGAGCTGGGCGAGCCAGCTGCGTTGTGAAGATTTGGTTTCTGACACAGGCAAGACCTCGTCGATTTGTTTTGGGTGTGAAAGAAGGATGACGGAAGCGCTCGCGTTGGAGCCCCGTCCGCAAGTCCGCGGCGTTCAACGGGCCGTCAGGGGAGCTTGGTTACTTCGTTGCCGCTGCACGTGCCGGCTCCGCGCCAGATGGGCAAGTCGATTGTCTCGGTGACGAACCGTACTGAGCCGTCGCCCAGTGCGGCGTTGACGCCGTTGGAGTGCCAACTGCGAGCGGCAAACCAACCAAACCCATTGCGATGCACGTCGGGAATTTCGGGATTGGGCGTGATGTAGGTGTTGAACGTCGTCAGGTGCTCCCGGCCCCAGATCCAGGAACTACGGCCTCGGCCGTCGCGAGCTGCGGCGCCAGCCGCCGCCGCAGCCAAGTTGGGGTCGTGGCCCGGCGCGCCCGTGAATCCCGCGCCTGGCGCCCCCATGCCGCCGCCTCCGTAGCGAGCCATCTGACGCAATGGATCGATCGGGGTTGGCCCCGCGGCGTCCTGCTGGTTTCCCAATAACGACTCCGAAAACAACACGGTGTTGGAGCTGCCATCAACCATGTCGCGAAAGCCGGTGTTTGAACCCCACCAGAACATCCCGTCGGTTTGCGCCCTCGTATCGTAGTTGGCGCCTGTGCCGGAACCGGTGCAGACGACATAGTTCGTGCCGGCGAACGCACCCGCGCCCGTGTTGCTGTTGGTAAACAATCGACGTTGCCCATCCGACGGACAATTCAGCACATCCAACGGCAGGCCGGCCACGTCATAGTGGACCGGATTCAGGGTCTGCGAGCCTCCGGAGCCAAGCATCAATGGTTGGCTGAAGTCGATCAAGTTCTGCAGATTCTGCTGTTCCAGATACGGCAACAGGCGAGCCTGCACGGAGAAGCCATATTGGCTCGATCCGGACAGCCCGGGAAACACCTGATGTGCAGTTTGGTAATTGTGGAGTGCCAGCACGAGTTGCTTGAGATTGTTTGAACAACTCATCCGACGCGCAGCGGCCCGAGCCGCCTGCACTGCGGGGAGCAGCAAAGCTACCAGCACGCCGATCACCGCAATCACCACCAATAACTCCACCAACGTGAACGCCTTGCGACGCAATGCAACACACTTCATGTTCATCACCCTTAAGTTGTTTGGACACCAACTGACGCAAATTCGCGCAACGACTCCACGGCGAATCAATTCGCTGTGTGTCCGGACTGCGACGCTGCCTACTTGCACACGGAATGCGGGGAGGCAAGCAGAGCTCTGGCGGCGACCTGGGAGTCCCGATCGCCTAAGCAGTTGAAGCTCAACTGGCCCTGCGAACCGCCTTCGTTGTGCGGCAAAACGACATGCCGTTCGCCGGAGCCGGTGCTTGCCAACGGCTTCCCGGCGCTAGCGTTGAGTGCGTCGCGCGCGATATAAGAAAAGAAGGGGCATACCGCCCTCGGCGTCAGCCCGGACGTCCGGGCGGCCTGTCTTTGAGATGGCGCCAGTTCGCGCCAATGTGCGGCAAGCAGCCGCGATGAGAGAAGTCAGGCATCCATGAGAATCTTTCGGGGGGAGGCGCCGCAGGATCCACCGGCGGCGCATGCCAATCACGCCCGCGGCAGCGGGCACTCTTCAGCACCAATGTCCAGCGTGTCGGAGCGTCCTCGGACTTCGCGCCAGTGCCTTTATCCGGCGCTGCCGAATTAGTCCGCCGCACGCTACGTTCTGCGCAACAACTCTTGGCGCAACAGCTGCGAGGTTGCGTTTGTGCTGCTTCCGACTCCAACCGGTCGCGGACGGTCGCATCGAGCGTGACCCCGTGTGACTCTGCCCAATCCAAACGCTCCTGTGCTGAATGGCAACAGCAATGACTCCAGCAATCTTCGGCAGTGCGGCAACCACAGGCTCCGCCGCTGCAGGGAAACGCTCCCTTTGACGTGCCGACAACCATCGGCAGAGGCAGGTTGAGCGTGGAGAGAGCGTAACACGTCGCGATGACCAGCCAACGCGACCCCCGCCAGTCGAGGGACTGGATGGCGCGATACGGGAAGGTCAACGTGCGTGAGATCACGGAGTGCGTGGGGTGGAGAGATTCAATCGATAGAGCGAAAACTCTCCCCGACTTTATTTGAACTCCACCAGCGCGACCAGAACTGCGTCACCTAACAGCCTGTTGAAAAGTGCCTACCGGCAATCGGAACAGCATGCATCTCGCTGGAAAATGCCTAAACAGGCGTTTCGCAACGGTCCGCTCATGCGGCAATCTGTCCTCACATTCGGGCTGGCCAGGAGACGTGACACGCCGCTAACAGGCTATCGGTGGCGCTATTCGTCAAAAATGCCTGCGCCGAATTCATCCGCGCCGGAATCGCGAGACGTGCGTTTCGACTCGTGGTCCGCTGCCTCGGCGCTCTCGCGCGACTCTAACGCCCCCGTCTCTTGCGAGACGCGCGGGACCAAGCGGTGTGGTCCCTGCAGATCCTGAGCGGGCTGCGTCTTCATGAGTCTCTCGTTGGATGTCTCTTCCGGACCGGCGTCGCCATAGTCCTCGTCGTAACGAGACACGTAGCCCGGCTCGCGAGCGCGAATCAGCTCGGCCTCGAACTCGGAGATGACGCGTTGTTGAATCATCTCGCGGCAGGCCGAGTTAATCGGGTGCGCAATGTCGGCGTAGAGCTTGGTACGGCCCTCCGAGTCGCGTCCGGCGCGATCGTCCGCCAGGCGCTCTCCGCAGTGATTGCAGAAGGACGCGCGGAGGTGGTTTTTGGAGCCGCAGCTCGGGCAATGCGACGTCAATTTTCGCGAAGGCATGGCCACGAAGGCGCCGTTGGTGCCCTCAATAATCTTGAGGTCC
>JAGQPF010000334.1 GCA_020426845.1 Planctomycetales bacterium | reverse complement strand
GCCTTGCCGTTGCGTTCGACATAGACCCAGGCCTGGTTCGTCGACTTCAACGCGGTCGACAGCTGCGAGGTCAGTTGATCGGGCGAAGTCACCCAATTCTTATTGATGGCGAGAATGCGATCTCCGACTTGGAAGCCGAGTTTGGACGCGAGCGAGCCGTTGCCGACCGTATCGACCACCAGCTTGCCGGCGTTCTGGGCGACGTTCATGCCGACGCTCTCGGCGCCGGCCAGCACGTTGCTCGCCAACGAGAGCGGGCGGGCCGGGAGGTTGACGTCGGGAGTGTTCACGCCAGGGATGTTTGGCACGTTGATGCCGGGCGTCTTCAGACTCGGCACATTCAGCCCCGGCGTCTTCACACTCGGGACGTTCAAACCCGGCGTTTGCAGGCTCGGCACGTTCGGAGTATTGACTCCGGGCAGATTCGGCACGCCGATGCGGCCGGGGTTCGGCAGATTGCCGCCGACTCCGCCGATCCCTTGCGTGACTCCGCCGACTGCGCCGCCGACGCCTTTCGCGGCGCCTCCGATTGCTCCGCCGATGCCGCCCAGTTGCGCCGCCGCAGGAGTGGTGGCGAGCAGGCCGAGCGAGGCCGAGGCGATCATGGCGCGAACCCATTGGCGAAATTTGGCGCGTTTCGTTTGCTTGAGACTCATGGAAACTCCTTCAAAATCGGGGGGAATATGTGTCGTGGCGAAGCACGGGGAGTTGAGAGGGGAAGTTGCGCTTCCCTCGTCTCGTTGTTGGTCTGCCTGTGCAACTTGCGATGATTGCGTAGTTCGCAATCGCTGTGCCAATGCGCCGTTGCACGTTTTCGGATGAGGCATTTCCCGCAGAGAGACCGTCAAAAAGCACCGGGACTGGTGTTTTCAACAAGTGATCGGTCGCGCGTCGGCGGGGCGGAAAGTTGATGGAGCGGCGACCAAGCTGGTGTGAAGGCGAGCAAGCGGTGGTGTCAACTTGTGGTCACGATCGGCTGACGCGATCCAATTCGAGCCGGATTTGTGTGACACGGACGGTCGCACTGTGGCGACGCAGCAGCGCGGAGGCAGCCACCATCTCTTCCTGCGCGACGCCGCTGACCTGCGAGCTCAGTCGAGACGTCGCGGCTTGATATTTGCCAAGCACATACTGCTCGGCTCGCTCGATCGCTCGCAGCAAAAATGGCTCGTCGAGCTGGCGAAGGTGGCTGAAGTCGAGGATCGAGCGGGGAACGGATTTCCTTTCGTTTGCGGGCGAAACGCCATGCTTTGGCAGGAACTCGCGCAGATCGGATTCAAGACGCGCATGCTGACTCGCTAGCTTGTTCAAGAGTTGGCGCGAGGGTCCATCCGGCCAAAGCTCTCCGGCTCGGCTCAGGCCGATTTGCAATTCGGCGTTGACCATTGCCAGCTCTTCCAGAGCAGCGCGGAGGGAAACATGGTTGTGGCTGAAACGATGCATGGCTCAATTCGGTGCGGTTGTCGATTGGCGTGTCGGGCGCGTCCGCAATGGCGCAACCGGTGAAGGGACGCAACTGGCATGCCATTTGTTGGAGAATCCGCAGCCGCTGGTCCCCGTGGACTTGAACTCCGACGTCAACCGCTACAATCCAACCATGAGCAACACCGACCGCGATCCGCCCCGTGAGCCCCGTGGGCCCCAAGAGCTCCGATTGCCCCAATCGCCGAGCCCACCGCTTTGTCCATGGGACGACACTGTCCAACAGGTTTTGGAAGCCGCGCTCGATGCCTCCGTGACGATTGACTCGGCGGGCCGTGTGATCTTCTGGAGCACTCAGGCGACGCAGACATTCGGGTGGACGGAGGATGAGGCGCTTGGCCGATCGCTGTCGGAATTGGTCATCCCGCCAAGTCTGCGCAAGCTGCACGAGGATGGCCTGGCGAACTACTTCCGCACGGGCCAGGGGCCCGTGCTGGGCCAGCGCGTTGAGTTGCCGACGGCGATGCGGAAGGGAGGCGAGGAGTTTCCGATCGAGCTGCGCGTGGTCCCGGTTCAAGTTGGAGATGAGACTCTGTTTCACGGCTACGCCTGCGACATCTCGGAGCGAGCGGAGGACGCCGAGTATCGCATGCGAATGGCGGCGCTGGTTGATTCGTCGTACGACGGGATCATCGGCAAGGACGTTTCGGGGCGGATTATCAGTTGGAACCTCGGGGCCGAGCGGATCTATGGCTATACCGAAGAGGAGGCGGTGGGCACCACGGCTTCGTTGATTCTTCCGCACGGCATCAAGCAAGAGGAGCCTCAGATTCGCCGCGCGATGCGAACGGGACAGCGGCTCGTCCAGTTCGAGACTGTTCGGCGCCGCAAGGATGGCAGGCTGATCAATGTGTCGCTCACTGTTTCACCCATTACCGATGACGATGGGGTGGTGATCGGGTCGTCAAACATTGTGCGAGATATTACTCAGGCCAACCGGCAGAAGGAGGAGCTGCAGCGCGCCATCGAGGAAGCGGAGGAGGCGTCGCGGCTGCGTTCGGAGTTCCTCGCGAACGTCAGCCATGAGCTGCGCACTCCGATGAGCGCGATTATCGGCATGACGCAGCTGGCGCTGGAGGATGAGCTGTCGGACGATGTGCGCGACTACATCAACACGGCCAACGACGCGGCCCACTCGCTGCTGACATTGCTGAACGACATTCTCGACTTTTCCAAGCTGGAGTCGGGGACCTTTCAAATCAAGAAGGAGCCGTTCTGCCTGCGCGAGTCGCTGGATGAGACGCTCAAGACGCTCGCGCCGAAGGCGTTCGAAAAAGGACTGGAGCTTGTTTGCGATGTCGAGCCCGCCGTGCCGGAGTGGCTTGTCGGCGACGCCGCTCGGCTCCGACAAGTGCTGACCAATCTGATTGGCAACGCGATCAAGTTCACCGATCGTGGCGAGGTGGTCTGCTCCGTGCGTCTGATGAAGAGCTGGCCCTCGGCAGCTTGGCTGCAGTTTGAGGTGAATGACACTGGCGTCGGCATTCCCGAATCGGAGCAGGAACGGATAATCGAGCCGTTCATGCAAGTGGACGCAACCACAACTCGGCAGCATGGCGGCACTGGCTTGGGGCTGGCGATTTGCCGCGAACTGCTGGATCTGATGGGCGGTCGCCTGCAAATTGTCAGCGAGCCCGGCGTCGGCAGCAGCTTCAGTTTTCAGCTCTCGTTCGCTCCCGCCAAGACGCCGCCCAACGCGGCGCCCGCGGTGCCGCTCGGACAGTTGTCGGAGATTCGCGTGCTGGTTGTCGATGACAATGAGACAAGCCGCCGCATGCTCACCAACACCTTGGCCAATTGGGCGATTGGCGCCGAGACGGCGAAGGACGGTGAAGAGGCGCTGCAACGGATCCGACAGGCGGCGGAGGACAACTCGCCGTTTGTGTTGGCCATTGTCGACGCGTTGATGCCGAGCATGGATGGCTTCGATTTGACCCAATGCTTGGCGGAGTCGGAGGCGTGCGCGCCAGCGGTGGTGCTGATGTTGTCATCCTCCGATCGACGTGAGTTCAAGAGCCGCGAGCTCGATGCGCACACCGCGGTCTGCCTGAGGAAGCCGGTGTCGCAGTCGGACCTGTTGGATGCCGTCATGCAAGCGCTGAATGTCCGCATTGGCGACGCCCTGACGGCGGCCACGGAAGACGAGCACTCGCTCCATCACCCAGTGAGCGCCACGTTAAATGTGCTCGTGGCCGAGGATGTGCCTGCTAATCAGAAAATCGTTTCGTCGATGCTTGCCAAGCGAGGCCATCAAGTAACGATCGCCCAGAACGGTCGCGAGGCCGTCGAGCTGTGCAAGCAGCGCGGTTTTGATGTCATCTTGATGGACATTCAGATGCCGACGATGGATGGTTATCAAGCGACGGCCGCCATTCGCAAGCTGGAGGCGGGCCTGGAGAACCGCACGCCGATCATCGCCATGACGGCCCACGCTATGCCTCAGGACCGAGAGCGATGCCTGGCTGCCGGCATGGATGGCTATTTGGCCAAGCCGCTCGACGTCACGGCGTTGGTGGAGGCGGTGGAGCGTTCGCCGGGAAGCCGCGGAGCGTGTGGGGCCAGTGAGCCGGGGGCGATTGCCGAGGCGGGCGAGCCGTTGGACATGGACGATGTTCGCGACCGGCTGGCCGGTGACATGGAACTGTTCCGCGAGTTCGTTCAATACTTTGACGAGGATGTGGCAGAGAAGCTCGAGCAGATTCGCGAGGCCGTGGCGCAGCGAAATTGGGATCGCCTGCATCGCGCGGCCCACGGGATGAAGGGGCTCGTCGCCAATTTGGGGGCTAAGCCCAGCGTTGCCGTGGCGCGAGAGTTGGAACTGCGGGGAGCGGAGAGAAACGGCGCAGGATTGGATGAACTGCTGCGGATGTTGGAATCCGAGCTGCAGCGGCTCGACGCTGCCCTGGCGTCACATCGGGATGAGAAACCACAGGGGGGCGATCGCTGAGGATGCGGAAAATGCTGTAACGACTGGCGGATCGGGTATTTCTGACGAGGTTTCTGCCGGTTTTCGACGGTTCTGGCCCGTCAACTCTAAGACTTGGGTTGGCTGCCGCCCCAAGCTCGTGGCTCGCCACGGTTTGACGGTCCACTAGTCTCGAGGGTCGATTTCGGCAGTCTGCAGCCAGCAACTTCCGGGAGCTGTCACCCCGCGGGAGGTTCGTTGGGATGCAGCACGTGTCCGTCGCAGCTTGTCAGCGAAAAACATGGCAATTACGATGAAAACTTTGGTTTAACCGGCCCTTCCGGGTACACTCCAACAATGCGGACCCCCCCGGGCAATGGCGCTTTGATTGCCCGTTAACCTTCCGAACGGATTCGCACTAACCCCACCGAGCAGCGTTTGCGGACGAGTGGTTTGTCAGGCTGGGTTGGAATGACGTACAGCGTTTGCGATTTTGTCGCGATCACCATGTCGTCTTCCGACTTCTTCTCTGCAGGCTGCCAAGGCCCGATGCTTCATTGGCGGAATCGCCGAGCGACGGCGCCCCGACCCGTACAGGAGAGATCAACTCAATGTCTAAGTTCATGGTAAGGCATGCTTTGGTGGCGGCATGGCTCTGCACGTGCAGCGCCGGATTCCTCGCTGCCCAGGACTCGCTTTCCGAGCTTTATGGACGCGGTGTGCACGCGTTCAACTCACACAACTACACCAAGGCGTATGAGTACCTGTCTTGGGCAGTGGCTCAGGACTCGCCGGATCCGCGCGTGTACTACTTCCGCGCGATGGCCCTGGAGCGACTGGGCCGTCCTTACGAGGCGGAGGATGATTACAAGAAAGCCGCGATGCTGGAGGCCGAGGGTGACGGCCAATACAACGTGGGCATGGCTCTGCAACGCGTGCAGGGCGGCGCTCGGCTGAAGATCGAGTCGGCTCGTTCCGATGCGCGGTTGCAAGTGCTTCGAGATGGCCGCCGCAAAGTGAAGACCCGCGCCGATCGGATTGACGAGCTTGACCAGGAAGCGCTGCGTGGCAGCGCTTCGCCGTCGACACCGCCGCGGACCGCGCCGCAAGACAACACCGATCCATTTGGCGGCGGCGGCGCCACCGAGCCCATGCCTGCTCCTATGCCGGAGGCTCCCGTGACTCCTCCGGCCGGCGCCGATCCGTTCGGCGGCGGTGCTGCTCCTGCGACTCCTCCGGCCGGCGCCGATCCGTTCGGCGGCGGTGCTGCTCCCGCGACTCCTCCGGCTGGCGCTGATCCGTTCGGCGGCGGTGCTGCTCCCGCGACTCCTCCGGCTGGCGCCGATCCGTTCGGCGGCGGTGCTGCT
>JAGQPF010000333.1 GCA_020426845.1 Planctomycetales bacterium | reverse complement strand
GTCACCGACCGGTTCGACCGCCTGATTGTTCATGTGATGGAAGGGATGGGTTCCCGGACTGAACCCTGGGACCATCCACGTGGATTCGTAAGCCCCGAGCACGGGCAGCACATAGTCTGAATACATGGTTGTGGAACTCATCCGTAAGTCGAAGGTAACAAGCGTGTCCAATTTCGGCAGTAAGGTGTCTCGAATCTTGTCGCCCTGACGCACGCGGCGGAGGAAATTGCCACACAAGCCGAACATCATCTTGGGCTGCATATCCGGCCCCGGCTCAAGAAGCGTCCACTGCTTGTCGATTGCTTCCTGTACATACTCTTTGATCGGTCGCTTGAACTTGAGATCCCAGGTCTTGCTGCTGGTTTCCATGACGCCCGCATGAACATTCCAGAACAGGGAGGCCGTGGTGGTGAGGGGCATCTCTCCATAAGCTTCGTAAACCGCTTCTTCCACGAAGCGCTTGAGCGAGCCCTTGGAAAAGAGTTGCTTGATGGCCCGGGGTCCGTATTTCTTCAGCAGCGGCCAACGCAGATCGTTCACCAGGTTTGTACCCATGAAGATGTCGTAGAGACCGCTGGGGAAGAAGTAAGGCGCAACATCCCAGCCGGCCCCCTTGCGACCGATATGGCCACACAGCGTCCACACTAGGATCTGCGTCCGCACCGCAAGGTCACCGTGATACCATTTGCCGAACATCGTCGTGAGCACGTTGCACGCGGCTTTGGCGTTTGCCATGGTGCGCGCGAATTCCCGAATGGTTTCCGCCGGCACGCCGCAGATTTTTGCAGCCTCCTCCGGCTCGAAACCTTCGAGATTGTCCCTCACCGCCTCGAAGACAGGACGCACCTTCACCTTGCCCAGCAAGGTATCGACTTCGTAGGCCCCCCTTAGCGCGGGTTTCTCTCCCTTCAGTTCCAACGTGAGAACATTTGCTGGCTGAATTTTCCGGGAGTTCAAGTCGTAACGATACAGCGTTTTCTCTGACCCACCTTCGACAAGATCCGACTCTCGCAGAAGCTTGTCGTTATCCATGCGAATCAGGCAGGCCAGGTCTGTCTGTTCGCGCAAAAAACTCTCGTTGTAGATGTTTTCATCGATGATGACCTTGGCCATCGACAGGGCGAGCGCGGCATCGGTTCCCGGTTCGATGGGAATCCATTGGTCAGCATGGATCATGGACGCGCTCAGGTCGGGGCTGACTCCGATCACCTTAGTCCCGTTGTATCGGGCCTCACTGATGAAGTGATAATATGGGATGGCCGTATAGGCGGGATTGCCACCCCACATCACGATCACATCCGCATTGAAATAGTCGTCGGAGGTTCGACCGATCGCAGCGTCGCCGTACGTGATGGCGGCGCCCTGTTGCTCGTCACCCACTTCGGAACCCGAATCCAGAATGACCGCGTCGATTCCCCCGACGAAGAACCGGATCCATGCCGAAACCAGGTTCATCGAGAACATGTCGCTGCCCAGATCGCAGACCACGGCGTTTGTGCCATGCTCGGTCATTGTCTTGAAGAGTCTTCCCGCGATTTCATCGACCGCCTGATCCCAGGAGATTTCCTCCCACTTGCCCTCACCCCGCTCGCCCTTTCGCTTCAGGGGAGTCTTGATACGCGGAGGGCTGTACATCAGCTCGCTATAGCTGCAACCTTTTTGGCAGCCTCGGGGATTAAAGTCGGGAACATCTTCGTTGCTCTGTGGATACACACCGGCCTGCTCTTCGCGAATTACCCGGCCGTCTTTGACGTAGATCTGAAACAGACAATTCTGTTGAGCTCCACAATTGATGTTGTGAGTTCCACGGACCGTGTTATCCCAAGTCCATTTGTCCCGGTAGCGATCGAATGCCGTTCGAACGAAGGCTTTGTCCTTGAGGAGATCGGTCGGATTTTCGACATGCGGCATTCCTCCCGGCGTGCTGGAATTGCATGCCAGGCTCGGAGCCAGCGATATGGCTCCCAGTGCCGCGCCCGCGACGCCGGCTGCCCGCAGGAAATCCCTTCGACTCCATGCACAACCGCCGCATCCACTTGCCTCGTCCATGGATTCCGCCGCACCACCTGTTGCTGTCAGCGGATCTCCGGCTTTTTCTTCAACAGTCGGGATGAATTCGGACTCGATCACACCTGCATCATTGTCCTTATTACTCATTG
>JAGQPF010000332.1 GCA_020426845.1 Planctomycetales bacterium | reverse complement strand
CGCAACCAAGCGCAAAGCCCCGGCAGGGGCGACAGACGTTAGCCACGGGCGCGAGCCCGTGGATGGCGCGAGCCCGTGGATGGCGTCGGCACGAGCCTCGCAACCAAGCGCAAAGCCCCGGCAGGGGCGACAGACGTTAGCCACGGGCGCGAGCCCGTGGATGCCGCGAGCTCGTGGATGGCGTCGGCACGAGCCCCGCAACCAAGCGCAAAGCCCCGGCAGGGGCGACAGATGTTAGCCACGGGCGCGAGCCCGTGGATGACGCGAGCCCGTGGATCGCGTCGGCGCAAGCCCAACAACCAAGCGCAAAGCCCCGACAGGGGCGACAGATGTTAGCCACGGGCGCGAGCCCGTGGATGCCGCGAGCCCAACAACCATGCGCAAAAGCCAGCGCAAAAGCCCCGAGCCGTCGGTCGTTCTTGCCATCACCCAAGGCGGCATCTATCCTGGATAGAAGAAATCTCTTCTCGAATCCCGCCACTTTGCACAACGCACCATGAGTATTTCGCCGTCGATAGCCTCTCTGATTTTGATCGGCAAACTTTGGCTGCTGATGTACGGCTTGGTGATTCTTTGCGTCGCATTGGGAGTGCTTGTCATCGCGCGGCCGAGCAAGCGGAAGCCCTATCGCGAGCCCGAATAGTCGCGAGCCCGAATAGTCCGGGCTTGTCCACGCACGAAAGACGCTCAGCGGTCATCGCGATGAATTTCCCCACCGAACCGGTTCCGGCGGTGCTATGGCAGCTGCGGACGCAGCAGCTCCGTTTTGAGCACGGCCCTCGTTTGATGGGCATTATCAACGTCACCCCGGACAGCTTTTCCGACGGCGGCCGCTTTCGATTGGCGGAGCTCGCCGTCGAACATGCGTTGCGGCTGGCAGACGAGGGCGCCGGCGTTTTGGACATCGGCGGCGAGAGCACTCGGCCCTACGCGGCTTTGGTTGACGAGCAGGAGGAGCTTCGTCGCGTGATCCCGGTCATTCGCGCGCTGGCGAAGCAGACGGACCGTCCGCTCTCGATCGACACTTCGAAGGCGTCTGTCGCCGAGCAAGCGTTGGACGCAGGCGCGGAGATCATCAACGACGTCACGGGGCTTGCCGGCGATCCGCGGATGCTGGACGTCGCGCGGCGCAGCGGCGCAGGCATTTGTGTCATGCACATGCAAGGGACTCCGCGCGACATGCAAGACAATCCCGTCTACGCCAACGTGGTCACGGACATCCACGATTACTTGCGACAGCGTCGCGACACATTGCTGGCGAGCGGCATCGAGCCTGCCAAAATCTGTTTGGACCCGGGCATCGGCTTCGGCAAGACTCATGACCACAATCTGACATTGCTCGGCGCTTGCCGCCGCTTCCACGAGCTTGGTCAGCCGCTGCTCGTCGGCCACAGCCGCAAGGGCTTCATCGGGCACCTGATCGGAGACCGCGAGGCGGATCGCATGGCGGGGACCATCGGTGTCACGCTGGCACTGGTGGAGCAGGGTGTGCAGGTCATCCGAGTTCATGACATCGCGCCCGCGCGCGACGCGATCCGGCTCTTTCGCGCATGCCGAGGGCAACCGACCGTGTTTCCCGGTGACCCACTGCCGGGGTAGGATGGGAAGAGTCGCCTGATTCCATCGTTCCCCGTCGATCCCACGGCGTCTCTTGGCGCCTCCGATCGCCGGGGCAACCAATCTTTAGCCACGAGCAGTTGCGAGTGCATCATGTCCATTGACGCGGCCACCGACCTCGAAGCCTACTGTCGCGAGATCGCGTTAGCGGCCCGCGCCGCCGCCGACCAACTCGCCGGCTTGCCGGGCTCGCTCAAGAACGATTGGCTCCGCACTTCGGCGACCCGGCTGCGCACTAGCGAGGCAGAATTGCTCGCGGCCAACCAAAAGGACCTCGATGCCGCCCCGTCCTACGGCCTCACCGAGGCTCAAACGGATCGCTTGAAGCTCGACAGCGCTCGGATCGACGGCATTGCCGCGGGGCTGGAGCAGGTCGCCGCGTTGTCCGATCCGGTGGGAGAGGTGTTCGAGTCAACCCGGCGTCCCAATGGGCTGGAGATTTCCAAGGTTCGCGTCCCGTTGGGCGTCGTGTTTTTTGTGTACGAATCGCGGCCCAACGTGACAGCCGACGCCGCCGCCATCTGCGTCAAAAGTGGCAATGCCGTGATTCTTCGCGGCGGCAAGGAGGCGGCGCACTCGAGCCAGGCGATTGTCGGCATCCTCCGCACCGTGGCCGCCGAGTTGGGACTGCCCTACGACGCGGTGCAGTTGATTGAAACTCCCGACCGGGCAGCAGTCGGTCACTTGCTGCGAATGAACGACTTGATCGACCTGGCCATTCCTCGCGGAGGCGAAGGCCTGATCCGGCGAGTAAGCGAAGAAGCGCGAATGCCAGTCATCAAGCACTTTCACGGCAATTGCCACGTCTACGTCGACGCCGCGGCCGACCTGGAGGTGGCCAAGCGGATCCTGATCAACTCCAAGTGTCAGCGGATGGGGGTGTGCAACGCCGCCGAGTCTCTATTGGTCCATGAGGCGGTGGCCGAGCAATTCCTGCCTGTCATCGGAGCGGAATTGACTGCCAACGGCGTGGAGGTGCGCGGCGACGCGACGGCGATGCGGCTGATCCCCAATGCGATTGCCGCGACCGATGCCGACTACGCCACCGAATTCCTGGGCCCGGTGATCTCCTGCAAAGTCGTCGGCTCCCTGTTGGAGGCGGTGGAGCATATCAATCGAGTCGGGTCGCACCATACGGACGCGATTGTCACCACGGATCTCAATGCGGCGCGACGCTTTGCGGCCTGCGTGGATAGCGCCGCCGTGATGATCAACGCCAGCACCCGATTCAATGACGGTGGCGAGTTTGGACTGGGCGCCGAGATTGGCATTAGCACCGACAAGTTTCACGCGCGCGGCCCATGCGGGCTCAAGGAGCTGACGAGCTACAAGTATGTCGTCTACGGTGACGGACATGTTCGCTAGCCGTTACAACCCGAGCTTCGGAATGACGTTGGGCGCCGTGGCCGTCACGCTGGCGTCAGTGGCTCCACAGGCAAGCGGACAAGACGCGCCGCGGTGGGAGCGGGTCGCCGAGCATGCCGGCTGGTCGCCCCGGGACTCGCAGGGCGAGCTTGTGTTTGGCGACAAGCTGTGGATTTTCGGCGGCTGGCAGAGCTCCTACGAGGCGCCGCCACGCGACGTATGGAGCTCGGCCAACGGAAAAGACTGGACGCTCGCCACCAAGCAGGCGCCCTGGAAACATAGTGACCTGCCCATGTCTGTCACGTTCAAAGACCGAATGTGGATGATGGGCGGTTGGTACAACGGGAGGCTCGAGGGCCATTCGGCGACCAATCAGGTTTGGCACTCCACGAATGGCAAGGATTGGGAGCTCGCGACGTCCGCCGCGGGTTGGACGCCACGGATCGCGGCCGCGGTGGCCGTGTTTCGCGACCGGATTTGGATCCTTGGCGGCACAGAGAACTACTACTTCGGCGACGACAACAGTTTGCGCAACGACGTCTGGCACTCCGCCGACGGCAATCAATGGAAGCAAGCCACCGCGGCGGCGCCATGGTCGCCCCGTGCCTACCACCAAGCTGCCGTGCTAGGCAATCGGCTTTACGTCTTCGGCGGAGGCAACTACGTGCCGCGCTACCAAGCGTTCAACGACGTTTGGAGCACCGACGATGGCGAGAACTGGCGTCGCGAGACGGCAGCCGCGCCGTGGAGTCCACGCCTTTGGTTCTCCTCCGCTGTCTATCGTGACCGCATGTGGGTGCTGGGCGGCTGGTCCAATCAGCCTGCGCGAAACTGGGGCGATGCCTGGTATTCAAGCGATGGCAAGCATTGGGAACAGTTGCAGCTGAAGGCGCCTGGCTGGAAGGAGCGCCATGAGCTCTCCGCCTTTGTGTTCCGAGACCAACTTTGGGTTGCCGGCGGCCATGCGCAGCCGCTGAGCAACGAGGTCTGGGCGCTCCATCTGCCTGCGGACTACTTCGATTCCAAATAACCGAGAGAAATAACCGAGCGTCGCAATCCGGCGGCCCGCCATGATTGTGGACAACCGGGGCGGAACTCCAACCATGTTCAACCAACAGCAAATTGTCGCCGACTACGAACGTGACGGCGTCGTGCGGATCCCCGGATTTCTCTCGCCGGAAACGGTCGACGAAGTGAAGGTGGAGTTGGAACGGTATATCCGAGAGGATCTGGCAACCCGGCCCGCGGATGCCAAGACCGTCGAAGCGGATGGATGCACCGTTCGCAACTTGTGGCGCTTGGAGCAGCATTGCGAGTACTTTCGCCAGCTGGGACAGCGAGCGGACATTCTGGAATTGATTGGCCCGCTTGTGCGCGGTGAGCCGGTGTTATCGGGAGTGGAGACGTTCAACAAGCCGGCTCGAGTTGGGTCGGGCGTCCCCTATCATCAAGACAACGCCTATTTCTGTCGCACGCCACCCGACATGCTGACGGTCTGGATCGCTATTGACCGCGTCACTGCCGAAAACGGTCCGGTTTGTTTTCTGAAGGGTTCGCACAAAGCAGGGCTGCTGCCGACGCGGCCCTCGGGAGTGCGAGGCAACTCGATGGGGATGGCCAATCCGCCCATGACTCCCGACTCCGAGCAGTTTTGTGCGCTGCTTGAGCCCGGCGACGCGACCATTCACCATTGCGAAACGATCCACCATTCGGCGCCCAACGGCACCGACCATGCTCGGCTCGGGTTGCTGCTGGTCTACCGAGGAGCTCACACCGAGATTCACCAGCAATGGCAAGCGGCTTACCATGCGGCCGTCACGCAGACTCCTCCGGCCTGACGAGCTGCTGAATTTCGATAAACGCGAGGCGCGAGGCGCGACATGGATCCGGAGTTGACGTTGCCGGAACGTTATCAACGTGACGGATATCTCGTGCTCGAGCGGTTGCTTGCGCCGAGCGACATCGAGCGAATGAGCGAGCGAATCACCGCAATTGCCGCTGGCCAAGTGGCCGGCTTTCCCGCCGCCAATGTCGAATACGAGCCCGGCTACGGCGATCCCGAGCCAGCGACTCAACCAGTCGGGCCTCCATCGCAGGCGACCCTTGTGAGTCCCGGGGGACCCGCCGTGCGCAAGATCAATCAATGCGCCGAGCGTGACGAGGTGTTCATGCAGGTTGCCCAAGATCCTCGCATTGTGGATGTCGTGGCGATGCTGCTCGGGCCTGACATCAAGCTGTACGGAAGCCAGTGCTTCATGAAGCCCGCCGGCGGCATCGAGAAGCCCTATCACCAGGACTCCGCCTATTTCACCATCGAGCCGCTCGCGCTGGTCACCTGCTGGATTGCCTTGGACGACGTGACGCTCGATAACGGCTGCCTTTGGGTGATTCCCGGCAGCCATCTTGGCGAGCTGCATGAGCACAGTGAGCCCTGGCAAGTGGGAGACCGTGTGGACATGCAGGTTCCCGAGGCCAGAATTGACCGCTTGCGGGAGACACCCATCACCATGCCGGCGGGGAGTTGCTCGTTTCACCACAGCAAGTTGCTGCACCGCTCCGGCCCCAATCGCTCGCTGCGGCCGCGGCGGGGGCTCGCGATCCACTACATGTCCGCGCGTTCGCGGTGGACACACCCGTCGCATCCGCAGCCGTCCTACCCTCAGATTCGCGGCCAGCAGTTTGAGGGCTGCGTGTGAAACCACGGCGTCCACCGAGGGGTAAGCACGGGTAAGCTCGCTACACCCACCTCAGCATTGACGTGACCAGGAGAACATCGATGGCGTCCACTCCCCGCGCTGCTCAACTCGACGCCACCGGCACATGCGCCCCAAGCTGCTCGCCTGAGAGTGTGCGCAACCGTCGACAGGCTGTTCGCCACCCATTGCGTGCCGTAGTCTGTTTGGCGAGCGTGGCGTTGGGGTTGGCGCTCGCCACGATCTCGCTGGCCGACGAAGGCAAGGTGATCAAGACGCTGGACTTCGAACCCAAGGATGGCAAGCGCGAGCGCGAAGTGCCGCTGCGAGTTTATCTGCCCGCTAAATCGCAGCCGTGTCCCGTAGTCTTGTTTTCACACGGGCTGGGCGGGTCACGTGAGAACAACGCGTACCTCGGCAATCATTGGGCTCGTCACGGATACCTGTGCGTCTTCATGCAACATCCCGGCAGCGACGAGTCCGTGTGGCGCGAGTTGCCGGCCCGCGAGCGGCTTGCCGCGCTCACGCAGGCCGCGGGACTCCGCAGCTTTACGGACCGCAATCAGGATGTGTCGTTCGTGATCGACCAGCTTGAGCGATGGAACCGCGACGAGAAGCATCCGCTGCAAGGGCGGATGGATTTGGAGCATATCGGCATGAGCGGCCATAGCTTTGGCGCCGTCACCACTCTGGCCGTCGCGGGCCGCCGGCTGCCACTGGGCAAGAATTTTCAGGAACCACGCATCGATGCTTTCGTTGCTTTCAGTCCTCAGCCAGGAAAGGGTGATGCCGCGCGGGCGCTAGGGAAAATCTCGTCGCCCATGCTTTGCATGACCGGCACAAAGGATGACAGCCCGATTGATCGCAGTGTGACTCCCGAGGTTCGGCGAGAAGTCTATAAGGCCTTGCCGACTGGCGACAAATTCGAGTTAGTCTTTGACGATGGTCACCACTTCACGTTTGGGGACACCGACCTGCGTCTGCTGCGCAATCGCGATCCGGCGCATCATCCCGCGATTCAGACCATTTCGCTGAAGTTCTGGGACGCCTATCTCAAGGGCGATGCCAAGGCGAAGCAGTGGCTGCAGTCCGAGCAACAGTGCCGGCAAGGGGCGAAGCTTAAGGCAGCTGACATCTGGCAATGGAAGTAGGTCCACGAAAAGGACGTTGTGCCGATCGCCTGCGGCTTTTTCCTCCGTCGCCAAGCTATCTGCGGCTAGTAGACCGTCAAGCCTTCGTATTGGGGTTGGAGAACTCGCGAAGTCGTGGCGAGCCACGAGGTTAGGGCGGCGACCACCCCAACGTTTTAGTGTTGACGGGGCACTAGGCGCGGCGGTCGTCCAAGTCGCGAGCAAAGCCGGCGATCCGATTGTCACTCAGGTCAACTTGTCCCACCTGTTTGCCGAGCCGAATGGCGATGCGTTGCCCCGGCTTGCGAGTCTCGGAGATTTGGTTGCCGGAAAGACGGATTTCGCGCGTCTTTCCCGTGACGTCGATCGCCACGCCATCCTCTCCTCCGCTATCGACAATCCGGTTGTTTTCCAGCACGTTGCGATTGGCCCAGAAATCGACGCCGCGCGCGTCATCGCGAAACAGGACACCGACCTTGCCGCTGCGCAGGACATCGTTGTCGCGCATCACATTGTCGGTGTCGTTGTGCCCGATCGAGATGCCGTAGTTTTGATTGTTTTCGATTCGGTTTCGTTCTGCCAATCCGAACTTGACGCCCCAGCACCAGAACAGGCCAATCTGGTTCCCGTGCAGGTGGTTATCCAGCAGGACCGGGCGTTGGGAGCCCGACCCGGGATGAAGCCCCAGCCCGGCGTGTCCGTGGCTGTCGCAGCGCTGCACGCGCACGTCATGGCAGATCTGAAAACTGATCCCGTCGCCGTTGTAGTTGCGAGCGACGACGTCTCGGAGGGCGACGCGATTGCAATCCTGAAGAAACACACAGCCGGCGTGGTTGCCGTCCAGATTCTCGTTGTTCTCGCGATTGCCGTCGAGCGTCAGGGATTCGATTGCGATGTCCGCCTCGCGCTCCGCGGTCAGCAGTGGAAACAACGATGCGCAGGTCGGCTTGCCCGACAGCCAGAGATTCTTGCGCAGTCCGTCGTCCAATTTGAACCGCAGGCCACGCTTGGCGATCAAGGTCCGCTTGATGACTTCGGCGCCGCCGTTGTGTGGATTGTGGGCCCGCAGCACGATCGAGTCCCCCACACGGAAGTCGCCGGGCGCCGCCAGCGTGATCTCCTGGTCGTACCAGTCGGAGTCGGCGGCTAGTTGGACGGTTTGGCTGGCGATCTTCGTGATGATCGTCTCGGGGCCGCTGCCCAGCAGTCGCACACCCGAGGCCAAATTCACGGCGCTGCGCAGCGTGTAAGTTCCCGGCAGCACCTTCACGGTTCCGCCGCCTCGACGCGCGACGTAGTCGACGGCGGCCTGCAACACTTTGTCACTGTTGCCGACGAGATCTGCCTCGCGTCCGGAGACTCCGACGGTCAACGTCAGCCGCTGCTCCCAGTCGGGCTCAAAGCGATCGTCGCCGTCGGTCGCGCGAGGGTTCGCCACCTTCGGCGGCTCGGCCGTTAGTCGCGTCGCAAACCCGAGTGCCGTGGCTCCGACCGCCAACTGGCCGAGAAATCGTCGACGATTCGCGGCGGCCGGCGAGGCGGTGGGTGAGGTCCACAGTGGCTCGGGGGCGACGCGAGGCTTGGCAAAGCGAGTCATGATCGGGCTACCGTGAAAGAGGGTGACTGTTGGTGCGAGGTTGCCGCGACGTTGCCGCGACGTTGCCGCGACTTGGCGCCGTGGTTCTACTCGCGGCGGAGGCCGCCCACGGTGCCAGTTCCGTAGAGCAAGATGCGACCGCATTCCACACACATCATGGCTTTGACTTGCCCGGCGCTCGTGATGGTTTGCGTGATCGAGCTGGCGACCGAGTTTGAGGGCGCATAAGACAATTCGACATGGCCAACCCCGCCTCCCATGCCGCGATCCGTCGCGTCGATGATCATGACGGGCTCGAGTCGCCCTTCGCAATCGGGACAGTTCGTCCTCATTCTCAAACTCCAGTGGCTCGCGCGTCGTCGGGGGAAATGCGTCCTTTCCGCCTCTGCATTGTAGCCGCCAACGACACGCCGGGAGCAACCGTTATTGTGGCCGGGTGACCCAGCGAAACAGCGGCGGGCACCAGCGACGCAGTGCGACCAGCGCCTGACCAGCCAGCGGAAACACAGCCTGTCGCCTGCCCCGCCGGATCGCACGGAGGATATGGGTGGCCGCGACCTCGGGAGTCATGGCGCCTAAACTTCGTTGTTGGGACGGGTCTCCCAACACCTTGGTGAAGAATTCGCTCGCTGTCGTGCTGGGATGCACTTCCAGCAGTTCAATGCCAGCCTGGCGCAGCTCGGGTCCGACCGACTCGGCCCACCCATGCAGCGCGTGTTTGCTCGCGCAGTATTCGCTCTTCAAAGGCACGGCGGCCAGCGCCAGCACCGACCCGATCAGGACAACTGTGGGCCGGTCGCCACGTTGCAAGATCGGCAACAACAATCGCGTTAACTCGATCGGCGCGAAGAAGTTCACTTCCATCACCTGCCGCAGCCGCTCGGCATCGGACTCTCGAAACGGGCCGATCGCGCCGATGCCCGCGTTGTTGATGAGCAGATCCAACCCGCCCCAAGATTCGCATCCGCGGAGCAACTGTAGTCGGTGCTCGGGGGATGTGATGTCGCCGGCGATGGCGAGACAATCGGTGCCGGCCTCCAAGTCTGCGGCCAATTGTTGGAGCTCCGCTTCGCGCCGTGCGGTGACAATCACGCGGGCACCGGCGGCCACGAGTTGCACGGCGAGAGCGCGGCCGATGCCCGAGGAAGCTCCGGTGACCAGGACTCGCGCGCCGCGCAACTTCCGAGTCGCCACGTCAGGTCGCAATCTGCAGCAAACCGCCATCGGACTGCAACATGCGGCGGTTTGCCTCGACGGCAAACTGCTCCAACTCCTCGCCGACCAGTTGATAGTGCACGTCTCGCTGCCGCGGTTCGTAGCCTAATTCCGCAATGGCGGCGCGAATCTCATCGAGCGTCAGGTAGTGGACGGTGCCCGCCTCCGCGACCACATTCTCCTCGATCATCAGGCTGCCCATGTCGTTGGCGCCGTAGAGCATGGCGAGTTGGCCAATTTTCAGCCCTTGCGTGACCCAGCTGGACTGAATGTTGCGGACATTGTCGAGATACAGTCGGGAGACGGCCTGCGTTTTCAGATACTCGTACGCGCCCCGGGGCTGCAGATGCGACAGGTCCGTGTGCTCGGGTTGAAACGTCCAGCAGATGAACGCCGTGAAGCCTCCCGTTTCATCTTGCAGCTGGCGGACTCGCTCGAGATGTTCGATGCGCTCGGGCACCGTCTCGACATGGCCGAACATCATCGTGGCCGAGCTTGCGCCGCCCAATTCGTGCCAGACTCGCATCACGTTCAGCCAGTCGTCGGTCATCACCTTGCCGCGAGTGATTTCGGCGCGAACGCGGTCGACGAGAATCTCCGCGCCGCCGCCGGGCACGCTGCCCAGTCCGGCGTCCTTGAGCCGCTCGAGCACGGTGCGAATCGGGAGCTTTGAAACCTTGGTGAAGTGGTAAAGCTCCGGAGGGCTAAAGCCGTGAATGTTCACCTGGGGAAACGCCTCGCGAATGTCGCGCAGCATCTCCTCGTACCACTCGAGCTTGAACTCGGGATGCAACCCGCCCTGAATCAGGATCTGGTTGCCGCCCAGGGCAACGGTCTCCTCCACTTTCTTGAGCAACGTCTCACGAGGCAGCACGTACCCCTCGTCGCTTTTGGGGCTGCGATAGAACGCGCAGAAGTCGCACACGGCCGTGCAAACGTTGGTGTAGTTGATGTTCCGGTCGATGTTGTAAGTGCGGTAGGGCTCGGGATGCAGACGTTGCGACACGGCGTTGGCGGCGGCCCCGATGGCCGTCAGGTCGTGCGACTCGAGCAGACGCAGCCCCTCGTCGGGTGAGATTCGCTCGCCACCGACGGCCTTGTCCAAAATGGATTGAATGTCAGGCATGGTTGAAATTCCGGGTGTCTTCCGAGTCGCCGAACGCACAAGCGGCGGGGATCCAAGGAGGCTCTTCGGGAGGTGGCGCCAAACCGAACTCGTGGGCCAGATCGCGAAAACGACGCATCCCCTGGAGCTCTTTGTCGCCCAGGTAGAAATAAAGGTTGTCGCGCAGATAGGCCAGGCAATCCGCCTCGCTGAGACCGACGGAGTCAGCATGCTCTTTCGCAAGCGTCTCGAGCCGGCCTACGCCACGATCGCGAGCCGCTGACAACTCTCGCTCCACAACACAGGTATCGATTCCGCGCCGCGCGACCCACATGGCGAACACAAATGGCAGCCCGGACCATTCGCACCACTCGGCCCCCAGATCCCACTGGTGCGGGAAGCCGGCAGCGGGGTGCATCGCCCGGTCGCCGATAATCAACACCGCGTCGGCGTCGGCCTGCTCGTAGGGCTCGCCCAGCGGCAAACTCCGCAGTTGCGGCGAGATCCCAAAACGCTGCCGCAAGAGGATCCGCACCAGCGCGGCGCTCGTTCGCGATCCTTCATCCAACGCCAAACTTTCCATTTCCTCGAACGGCCGGCGACTCAGCAGCTTGACACTCAGCACGGGGCCGCGACAGGCGATGCAGGCGTCGGAAACGACCACATAATCGGGGTTCTGAAAGAACTCGACGCATGGGATTAGCGCGACGTCCAAGTGTCCTGCCGACAAATTGTCCGCCAAACGACTCGGCAAATCAAATGACAGCGAAATGCCGGAAATTTCCGTGAGCCCGTCGACCAAGGGCACCGTATTGAGATACGAGACAGCCCCCACGCGAATTGAGCCGGAGGTGGCGGTCGCGGAGCCGGACAGACGGGACATCGTAAGCCGTAAGTGGTTGGATGATTTGCGGTTGCGTGAAAGTGGGAAGTGGATTATACCTCTCCACTCGCCGGGCGGAACCTCACTGCCGGAGCCTTTGCGGCCAGCTTCTGCCAACAACTCGCTCCGCGTTGTATCGGTGGCGATGGATCGCATCGTCATCTCGAAATCAAACCGAGCCGCAGCTAGGTGGGTAACAACCGGAAAACCGTGCGCAAACGCTTGGCGTCACTTCACCAACCGCTACAATGCGGAAAGCTGTCGGGATCGCTCCTCTCGAACAGCCATCACATCGAATCGGATTCTCTTATCATGTTTGACGGATCGTGTCCTCCAACCGACGTCTGGGCCGACTTCGAGCCACAAACGCTCGATCATTTCGGCGAGGACCGTGCGTTGATGCACGACTTGCACGATCACCTCAAGCAGTGTCGGCAATGCCGGCACCATTGGAAATCGCTGCACCGACGCCCCGCCGATCGCTCGCAACGTCTCGCGACTTGGGCGACCATCCTGTTTGGCATGCTCGGTTTTGCCCTCGTGCTGATGATCTCACTGCGCACTCCGCCTCACCGCCCCACCGCGGATCGGGTGGAGAACACGCCCGCTACCAGTCCGACTCCAAACGAGTTGACCGGCGTGATTCCCGTTGTGATTCCGCCGTCGTCGGAGCCCAACGGCGAGTAGCGGCCTTCGCTGCAGTTACGTCGCTCAGGTTGTCGCTCAGGTTGTCGTCGTGTAACGACTATACCCGGCCATGGGCTCGTGCCATCGGGTGACGAGTTTATTATTGTGTCGATAATCTCCTGCCTACCTAGCCAAGGGGTTGATTGGCCATGCCGCGAGGGGGGCCGCGCCCCAAAAGGGCGTGACACGCAGGGTGGTAATTCCCAATAAGCGCCACTACATCACTCGCCCAAGGCGATTTAAGATCCCTCGGCCATATCGTCGTTCCTGTTAGATACAGGATGCGGGTGCAAGGTGGTGTGCGTAGAGTGGTTTGTTGAGATGGACTTGAGTGATGCGCTAGACAATCTGCATCGGTTGCTGCAACGCTTTGAGCGGTGGCGACCGGAGACAATCCGGTATTTCTCGGTGCCGAAGTGGGGGATGAGCCGTGACGACGAGGTTAGCATACTAGATGTTACCAAGGAGCCATTGAGTGGTGCGGCACTTGCTGGGCTCGAAGGCACGCTTGGGTTTAAGTACCCCCAGTCCGTTCGCGAGGTTTTCTTGAAGTATGGCACGGTGTACCTTGAGTACTTATGGTCCCCTCGCCCTGCGGTCCTGCGAGACGAGCTTTTGCGACTGACTTCGCAGGAGTGGGTGTCGGGTGGCATCGGCGTATGCCCGGGGAGCGTGACGGCCTTTCGGGTGTGGGAGGACTGGGTTGCAGATGCGCCAGCGGACATCAGAGAGCGGGTAATTGCTGCCAGTCATTCGAGTGTTCGAGTCTTTAATGCCAGCTGTGGGGTGCGGTGCTTTCTGGCACTTCACATGACTAAAGATGATGGCCCGCACGTAGTGTTTGAAGGGGAGGCTTACGCTGAGCCCGGACTGGATGGCCAATTGACATGGAACGCCCCGATAGTCGACGGCGGAAGCTTAGATTCGTTCCTTGCGGCATGGGCTCGGGTTGGGTTCACGCACAGTCCCTGGGTGTTTTTTGATAGAACGGCGAGCGGTATGACCCTAAATGAGGAAAAGGCAGCGAAATGGGAGTCGCTTCTTCGGCTGGCGGACGAAATATACTCGACCGGTTAGTTGATGCGGTTGGCGCCGCGGCCTCTCAATTGGGTCCTGGAGTGCATGCGGCAATCGCGGTCCTCAACAAGGAACTTGGGCTGTCCCACGGCAAAGTCAAACACTGTCTTGAAGTCCTGTTCGGCATCTCGATTTCTCGCGGCGCTTCGTCGTGGCACAGGTTGCCAGCGTTGCCAGCCAGTGATTCGATTCAATCACAGGCTGGCAGCCTGTTCCACAACAGCCTGGTCGCAACCTCGGACGGAAGTCCGTCCTGCGTAGTTAGTGCAGGTGTACTACCACGACGGCCTGTGCTACGACCTCGGGCGAGCTTGATAGGCGGCAATCGCAACCGCATTGGATAGATTCAGGCTGCGAACCGGTGGCAAAATCGGGATCTGCACGGTCGCTTGTCCTGCCAACAGACCGCTGGGCAGCCCTTGCGTCTCGCTGCCGAACACCAGCACGTCGTCGCCGCCATATTCGATCTCGTCGTAGAGCAGCTCCCCTCGCTTGGTGAAGTACCACCAACGCCCCGGATTTTCGGCGCCTAACCGCTGGTTTAAGTCGTCCCAATCGGCGACGTCTCGCACATCCAGGGCATCCCAGTAATCCAGCCCCGCTCGCTTCAATCGGGCGTGATCGAGTCGAAATCCCAACGGGCGAACGAGCCAGAGCGTGGCGCCGAGCGCCACGCACGTCCGACCGATATTGCCCGTATTTTGGGGGATTTCGGGCTGATAAAGTACAATGTGCATGAGGGAGCCGCTCCATGGCTCGAGTGAGGACGAGTTCGGTCCGATTATGCGGTCTGGCGCGGGAAAAACTCAAGGCAGCTAGATTCAGTTGACCCCTCTTCCTTGCCTTCCCCATTTTACCAAATTAAGATCAGGAGGAAGGTGCCTCCAGGCTACCAACTTTCGGGATCATTCTGCGCCAACACCACCTGCCGATCGTTTCGAGGCAGAGAGGAGCCACACACATGCGTTGGGGAAAATCAGTTCGACGAGCCTTCATCTGCATGGCAGCTGCCGCGTTGTTGATTCAGGGCACGGGGGTGATGGGCGGTCTGTTCAATACGCCGGCGGGTGTGTTGGTGGACGCCACGGGGGTGCTGCGGACGCGTACCTTCAGTGATCCGGGCGGGCGGCTGACTCGGCAACGGCGCCAAGAGGCGATCGCCGCGCTCAATGCGGATGTCGCCAAGGACAGCAAGCTACGCAAGGTGTCGCTGAATCGGCTCGAAGCGCATTTGAAGGCGCTGCTGGATGCCGGCCAGGCGGAGACTCGCGAGATGAAGTATCTGGCGGGCCTGACTCGCATCACTCACGTTTTCTACTATCCCGAGTCGAAGGACATCGTGGTCGCCGGGCCGGCCGAAGGCTTTATGGAGGACCTGTCCGGGCGAGCTGTTGGCGTGAAGACCGGACAAGCCATCTTGGAATTGCAGGATCTGATCGTGGCATTGCGAGCATTTTCGCCCACGGGCGAGGCGACCAATGTGGTCAGCGTCTCGATTGATCCCACGAAGCAGGGCCTGGCGAACTTCCAGCAGTACCTGGCTCAAGTGGGCGGCGCGGCTCGTCCCGGCATGGAGCGGCGGTTGACTGCGGGCATGAAGGAAGCCTTGGGTTTGCAGACCGTCACGATCAAGGGCATCTCTCCCGAGACCCACTTTGCTCAAGTCCTGGTCGAAGCGGATTACCGCATGAAGCTGATCGGCATCGAGCTGGAGCGACCGCGAACGAAGATCACCAGCTACGTTTCGCGGGCGAATCCGCGATCGGTGGCTCGCAATGCCATGCAGCGTTGGTACTTCACACCCAATTACGACACGGTGGTTGTTAGCGACGACCATTTGGCCATGGAGCTGCGTGGCGACGGCGTGAAGCTGGTGAGCGAGAACGAATTGGTGCAAGCGGGCGGCGTTCGCGTCGACTCGAAGCTCAAGGACGCGGCCGCCGAGGCGTTCGCACAGTCCTTCACGAACAACTACGGTGCGCTGGCCAAGGAGTCCCCGGTGTACGCTCAGATGCGGAACTGCATCGACTTGCTGATTGCCTCGGCCTACATCCAGCAGCAGGACTTCTATGCTCAATCGGGCTGGGATCTGGGCGTGTTCGCCAACGAGGCAGAGTATCCAGTGCAGACCCTGGTCGCTCCGGTCCAAGTCGAGACGGCGGTGAATGCGATCTGGAAAGGTCACACGCTGATGACTCCGATCGGAGGCGGCGTGAACATCCAGCCTCGCAAGGCCGTTAGCGAGCAATTCGTCAAGGTCGACCAAGCCGGCGAGGTCGCCGAGGCTCGCCAGGCCATTCAGCTGCCGAAGAACGACCGTTGGTGGTGGGACTAAGTCGTGCCACACAGGCTGCCCGCCTGTGATGATTTGAGCTTGCAGGCTGGCAGGGTTTGTCGTGGCACAGGCTGCCAGCCTGTGTGTCGTAGCACAGGCTGCTAGCCTGTGATGAATTGAGCTTGCAGGCTGGCTGGCAGCCTGCACTACGACGCGATTCAATCCTCTTCCCAGTGCATGCTACGCTGGACGGCTTTGGTCCAGCGAGCGTGCCGCGAGTTTCGCTCTGCTGCGGGCATTTGCGGCACGAATTCCCGGTCGAGCACCCAGTTTCGGCGAATTTCGTCGAGCCCGCTCCAGAAGCCGGTCGCGAGTCCGGCGAGATAGGCAGCGCCCAGTGCCGTGGTTTCATGAACGACAGGTCGCCGCACGGTGGCGCCGAGAATATCGGCCTGGAATTGTAGCAGCGAGTCGTTGACGGCGGCGCCGCCATCGACCTTGAGGGTGTGGAGATCGAGCTCCGCGTCCTTGCGCATGGCGTCCAGCAGATCGAGGCTCTGGTAGGCCATCGACTCCACGGCGGCGCGGGCCAAGTGTCCAGCCGTGGTGCCTCGGGTGATGCCGAAGATTGCGCCACGCGCATGCGGGTCCCAGTGCGGCGCTCCCAGCCCCACCAGCGCCGGGACGACAATCACGCCTTGCGAGTCCTCCACCGTGGCGGCCAGCTCTTCCACCTGAGCCGAATTCTCGATCACCCCAAGGCCGTCGCGCAGCCATTGCACGATGGCGCCGGCGATAAACACCGAGCCCTCGAGGCAGTAGGTGATCTTGCCATCGAGCCCCCAGCCGATGGTGGTCAACAGTTGGTGTCGCGACTCCACGGGCTCGCTGCCTGTGTTCAACAGCATGAAGCAGCCGGTGCCGTAGGTGTTCTTGGCATCGCCTTCGTCGAAGCACGCCTGTCCGAACGTTGCCGCCTGCTGGTCGCCTGCGATGCCCGCGATCGGGATGGGCGCCCCAAACCATTGGGGATCGGCCACGCCGATGACCTCGCTGGAGTTGACGACTTCGGGCAGCATCGCGCGCGGGATGTCGAGCAAACCAAGCAGCTCGTCATCCCAGTCGAGTTGGTGGATGTCGTAGATCAGCGTGCGGCTTGCGTTGCTATAGTCGGTGACGTGTCGGCCCGTCAGGCGCCAATTCAGAAAGCTATCGACGGTGCCGAACAGCACATCGCCACGCTCGGCCCGATCGCGAAGCCCCGGCTGTGAGTCGAGCAGATGCTTGATCTTTGTTCCCGAGAAGTAGGCGTCGATGACGAGGCCCGTTTTGCGACGGAACAGCGGTTGCAGCCCGTCAGCGAGCAACCGATCGCAAATCGGCGCCGACACGCGGCTTTGCCACACGATCGCATTGCCGACCGGTGCGCCGGTGTGTCTGTCCCAGAGCACGGTGGTCTCGCGCTGGTTGGTGATCCCGATGGCGGCAATCTGTTCGGGCGTGATCCCGGTGGCGGCAATGACCTCTCGGCCAACGGCCAGCTGGCTCTCCCAGATCTGTTCCGGATCGTGCTCGACGTGTCCCGGATGCGGGAGGATTTGCGGGAATTCTCGCTGCTGCACACCGGCGATTCGCCCGTCATGCGTGAACAGAATCGCACGACTTGAGGTGGTTCCCTGATCCAACGCAAGCACATACATCTGCATATCTCAGCCCAATCATCGAAGTGTCAACCGATCGTTCGCATTGGATGTTACACTTCGCGATGGCGTGGCGCCACGATGTTGGTGTCCAAGTCGAATACGATGAGGGCATTTCAATCTCCCCCGTAACCCACCACCGAGATCATGGCATCCTCGCACGACCGATCGCTGCAGTGGCTTTGTCTGTTGCCGGCCGGCTTGCTCACGGTTGCCTTTGAAATCTGGCTCGGACATCGCCACGACTACGCAGGTCACTTTGCGGCGGGGTACGGCGCTTCTTTGTCGGCATTGGCATTCTTCCTCAAGCAGCACACTCGCCGCCGAGCCGGAACGTGGTGGCTGTTGCCGGTCGCCTGTGTTCTGTTGATTGCCGCCGGCGCGATCGCGGAGCTGACGATTTTTCGCCTCGCCAAGTTCGACGAGGTCGATTTCTTCAACCAGAGCCTCGGGGCCGTGTTGGCTTGCGTGGTGGCGGTCCCGTTGCTGGGCCGGGGCGACGGCCTCAGCGTCGGCGGGGAGCGTCGCGATGGCTCCGCGTGCGCCAATATCGCGACCATCTCGCGTCCTGCGGATCTTGAATTTGACGCCGCGTTGATTGCCGGGCTGGTGCTGCTTGTTCTGGGAGGCAGTCGTGCCTTTGCGTGACCTGATCGCGCTCGTGATGTTGTTGGCGTTGGCCGTCGCCTTGGCGGCGGGCAATCTGTTGATAACGGCGCGGCGATCGGCGATTCCGCTGCCGCTCCAGGGCACGGTGACACGCGTCGAAGTGCGGCCCGAAAAGCATCCGGGGAAGGATGATGTCTATTTAGTCCACCTCGAGTCCGGCGACGTTGTCGAGTTGGACGCCGAGCTGGCCAAGCAGCTCTCTCCCGGAGCGACGGTTTCCAAGGGCGCCGGCGATCGCACGCTGATGGTGAATGGAGAGGCCGTGGGCCTGCATTGGTCGCGCGACTTTTACGGGATGATGGTCACCATGCCCATTGCGATGGCGTTGCTGCTGGCGGCGGCGATTTGGAGTTTTTCCGTCAGTCGTCGCGGAGCGTGACCGAAGGTGTCCGGCCCCCGGGCGATAACATGCCTGACGGCGGCTCAAGGGTTGGGCCAGACTTCCCGTCACCGCGTCGACGGAATGTCTCCGAGTTTTTCCCTATTCAGCAGGACTCCTATGGCTCACTACCTCGTTCAATCCGGGACGCTCCGCATGACCGTCGGCGCCGACGATCCTCGCAAAGCGGCGTTATGGGCGACTCATCTCGCCATGGAGCAAGTGATGCCGTTGGACGACGATCCGACGCCCCGGAATCGCATCGCACCGACCAATCGCATCGCGCCGCCTGCGGGGCGGCTCGGGCGCCGCATTCGGGTGCTCCGCATCGACGGTGTCGAGGCGGAATTGTTTGACACGTACGACGTGCTGATCGAGTGGAATCAGTTGATGGTTGCGATGGACCGCATCGAGTCCGAGGCGCCGTGCGCGGTCCATGTCGGGTGAGCTGGCCAGAGATGTCAGCTAGCTGTCACATCGCTCGCAACGTCGATGATATCGTCGCTCACAACGTGGCGATCGCTCCAGGCAAGCAGGGCAGGCAGAACCACCAGGGAGTTCACCAGGCAACAGAACACCCCCAGCGTCAGTGCTTGCCCCAAGCCAATCAATCCTTGGTGACGTGAGACCATCATGCTGCCAAATCCGATCATGGTCGTCGCCGAAGTGACCAGTATCGCTGTGGCCGTGCTATCCGACGGGCGATAACCGCCGGAGCGACGTCGGTAGTCGTGCAACAGATGCACGCCGGCGTCAATGCCGATCCCGATCATCAGCGGCAACACGACCATGTTCGCAGGATTGAGCGGAATTCCCAGCCACCCCAGCAGGCTCATTAACTGCACCAACCCCATTGCCATCGGCAACATCGCCAACAGTGTCAGCCGTATCGAACGCAGATCCAACATCAGCACCGCAGCAACCGCCAGCAGGGAATAGATCCCGGCGTGAATGTAGCTCTGCTGCATCTGCCGCGATGCATAGTAGGCCTGCACCGGATGCCCCGTGCAACGGGGGTCTACTTGCTCAACCTGCTTGACGAACGCTTCGAGCTGCTCCATGTCTCTCGCGTCCCCGCGGGCGGAGATTCTCAACAGGAACTTGCCGCTCCGACCCACAAATCGTGTCACCAGCGCAGGCGGCAAGTCCGCCTGCCGGGGCGGCGGCTGTGCAGCGGCGATTGCCAAGGCCTGCATATGACGCAACAAGTCGACTGCCACATTCTCATCGTAAGTCGCGAGCCGCAGCTGTCCCTCTAGCGGATTCAGCCTGCTTAGCAGTGTCAACGCTTCGGATGCCGCTGCCGCCAGCTCGGCATGCTGTCCGGCGACTTGCTCCAACTCCAACAGACGCTGGCGAACTCGCTCGGCTCGAGCTGGATCCTCCACCGGCGTCAGAAATGGCGGCAGGGTCCGGCCCCACTGTCGCATTCGGCCCAGCGCCGCATCGCGATCGGGATCAGTGTGAGATAACAACGGCTCAATCGACTCCGCTCCCGCTACATTCGGCATCGCCAACAAACGAGCACGTCGCTGTCGCAGCTCATCCAAGTCGGAGCAGATTGACAACACGTGCCAGCCGCTGCGTCCCGACTGCTGCACCAACTTGCGTTCCCAAACAACGCCTTCTGTCCCAATGGGTTGCAGATTCTGCAAATTGTGGTCGTATTGCACGCGAGGCAGTTGCCACGCCAAGACCGCACTCACCAGCAGCATCGCCGCCAAGCTTAGCCTGGGCAGCGAAGCTGGGCCTCGTGCCAACACCCCGGTCGGCAGCGGCGGCGCCAATGCCGCCAATTCGCGGCCGTGCTCGGCAAGCCGGATCAAGGCAGGCAGCACAATCAATGCCGCCAGCATGCAGAGCACCATGCCGCCGCCAGCAATCACCCCGAGTTCGGCAACGCCTCGGAAACGTGTCAGGGCGGCTGTCGAGAAGGCCAGAGCCGACGTCAGGCCACACGTTAGTATGCCAGGACCGGCGCGCATCACGGCAAGCACCAATGCCCGCTGAACGTCCGGCTCATCGTGGCGGCAGTGGGCATAGGCGGCGACCAGATGTATCCCGAAGTCCACTCCCAAGCCGATCAGGATTGCGCCGAAGGCCACGCTGAGAATGTTCAAGTGGCCAATAGCCAGAGTGATGTAGGCCATGGTCCACCCCAGGCCGATCACTAAAGTCAGCACGGCCATCAGCGGCAGACGCAGACCGCCGAAGCCCGCGGCGAACAAGATGGTGACTCCAAGCAGACTCAGCATCGCCGACTTGCCCATGTCCTGCCGGCTCGATTGCATTTCGTCATATACAAGGATCGGCGCACCCGTCGTCCCGATGGCTACACCGGGGTGACGGTCCCGCGCGATCTGCTGAGCGTTGCGCACCACCTCGATCCGCTGCCCGTCTGGCACACCCGCGAGACGAGGGACTCGCACCATAATGAGTCCGAGTGTTCCCTCCGCGTTGAGCACGTAGCGAGGAAAGGCGCCGAGCAGCTGATCCAACGCCAACTGACGCCACGGTGAGAGGAAGGTGGGTGGAGTTCGTAGAGACTCGGCAACTCCATGCACCGTCGTCAGCGCGCGTGTGGTGGAGTCAGCGTCCCAATCATCGGTTCCGTGTGCTTGCAATCGTCGAGTCGATTCTGCCAACAAGGAAGCGGCGCCAACCATCTGCCACTGTTCCATGGTCTGGGGCAGGCCCCGGATCGTGTTTTCCAGTTCCCCCAGCTGTCGGGAGTCGAGCAGTTGGAGCGTGCTGCTCTTAATTGGGTCGAAATCCAAGCCGCCGAGCAGATCCGGCTCGGGCACTCCTTCCGCGCGAAGCAGCTCAACGAGCTCGTCCAGCACCACCGGCACCTGATGCGCCGGCCCGCTGACGGCGAGCACAGCGTCGTCGCCGTCGCCAAATTCGTCCTGATAGGCCAGCCAGCGTTGGTTGTACTGCGAGGCCGGGTCCAGCAGATCGAGTCGGTCGGTTTTGAAGGACAACCCGAACGCAGCAATGAGCCCACCGCCGACCGCAGCGAGTCCAGCGAGCACTACGGTCCACCAAGGACGCCGGATCGACCTCAGGCACAGCCATGCCAGCAGGCGCGCCACGGGACTCGGGCCTCGAGGTTCATCCATTCCAGTTGCCTGCGACTCCAAACGCTATGCGAAGGCTGCGGTTGCCGCGATCATTCGTTGCCATTCTGCGGGATTCACCGACGCGATGTCCAGAGCGACACGGAACAGCTCCCGGAAGCCTCGAACTCCCGGAACAGACCCACAATCGCCCCAAGGTTCAAGCAAGCGGCAGGGAGGCGGTGAAGTAAGACACCCCGCCGGCGACGGCGACCGCTTTCCTGTTGCCGGAATGTGTTGGGCCGATTGCCGTTTGACGGGCTGCCGTGGCTGTTTCACAATCACTGGGTACCCGCCGATCCGGCTCGCCCCGCTTTCCTCCCGCCTTCCCCTCGCCTTCCGCCCGCATCGGAGTCTCCGGTGAACCTGCATGCCCGATTGTCGCTGTTGGCCGTGGCGATGAGTTGCTTGCCGAGCGTTGTTGAGGCAGCGCCGCCGCTACGCGATCTGGTCGACCAGCACGTGCAGGCCGCGCGGGCGCAGCAGCAGATCGCGCCAGCGGAGCTGTGTGACGACGCGGAGTTCCTCCGTCGAGTGTATTTGGATTTGCTCGGCCTCATCCCGACCCCTGATGAGGCGGTGAATTTTCTCGATGACGAGTCTGCCGACAAACGCGGCGTTTTGATTGCCCGGTTGCTGGAGCATCCTCGCTTCGCCGTGCACCAATCCGACATCTGGGATCAGGTTTACTTCGGCCGCAACCCGCCGGGCTTCGGCACGCGCGAGCGGGAGGGATTCCAGCGTTGGCTGCAGCAGCAGTTTCGCGACAACGTGCCCTACGATCGCTGGGCGCGACAACTATTGCAGGCCGAGGGCAATACGGTCGAGCAAGGCGCGCCGATGTTTTACGTGCAGTATAAGAACGCCCCGGAGGATGCGACTCAAGCGGTCACGCAGAAATTCCTGGGCGTGCAGCTGCAGTGTGCCCGATGCCACGACCACCCGTTCGACCAATGGACCCAGCAGGATTTCTATGGCGTGGCCGCCTTTCTTGCTCGCCTCGAGGTGGTTGATGTCGGCACGCGAAACAAGCAAAAGGCGTTTGAGATCGGCGAGAAGAATCTCGGCGACGTGCTATTCACCGGCCCTGCCGCGCAACAGACGCCGGGCAAAAAGGGCGAGCCGATCCAGCCCAAGTTTCTGGGCGCTGAGGCGTTGGAGGAGCCGTCACTGCCGAGCGACTTCAAGGAGCCTCGCAACTTCCCCAACGGCAAGTCGCCTCCCAAACCTCAGTTCTCCCGCAAGGACGCTTTGGCGAACTGGATCGCCAGCAAGGAGAACCCCTATTTCGCCCGCGCCGCAGCCAATCGAATTTGGGCACAATTCATGGGCAAGGGCATTGTTGAGCCGGTCGACAATCTTAGCCCGGCGAATCCGCCCAGCCATCCCGAGTTGCTGGAAGCATTGGCGACGAGCCTGGCCGAGCACGACTTCGACTTGAAGTGGTTCATTGCCGAGTTGCTGAACAGCCAAACGTATCAACTCTCTTCTGCAGGCGCGAATGCCGAGGCCAAGCCGTTGTGGTACGAGCGAGCTCGCTACCGCCCGCTGTCGGCCGAAGAGCTGCTCGAATCTTGGGTCATTGCCAGCGGATACGACCGCGTGCTGGAGGCTTCGAAGCAAGACTCCCCGGAGCGGCTTAACGTTCGCGGCGTCACCTGGGGATATTTGATCGGCGCCTTCGGCGAGCCGAACGATGGGGTCGGCAACTTTCAGGGAGGACTTCACGAGCACCTTTACTTAAACAATGGACAGGTGCGGCAGCTGATTTCGGATCGTCCGGGGAGCTTGCATCATGCGCTGACCCAATCGGACCAGTCGTGGGAGCAACGCGTCGAGCAGCTGTTTCTGCAAACGCTCTCTCGCCGCCCCAGCGATGACGAGACGAAGAAATTCGTGGAGTTTCTCGACAGTGACCAGGATCCCCGCGGCCGCCTGCACGACGCCATCTGGACACTGCTCACTTGCAGCGAATTTCGCTTTAACCACTAAGGAAAACGGAAACAACAAATTCCCCCGGCGGATTGGCTTTCGGACCAATCGCAGCTGAGAACGTCCAAGTGCCAATCCGCAATTCGGGAAGTTGTTTTTCCCTCGATCCAAAATCGATCCACTGATTTGCTCCGCCGCCACACAAGTTCGGCCGTCCCCTCCCAGGCTCCCCGGAACATCGCGATGCAACCGAATTCTTGCCAGCCACACGAGCACGTCAGTCGTCGATCGCTGCTGAAAGGCGCACTCGCCTCCAGTGGTGGCGCGCTGATGAACTGGGGCGGTCTGTTTAGCTCGGATGCCCACGCGGCCACCGCGCGGCAACAAGGCAAACGCTGCATCCTGATTTGGCTCAACGGCGGTTGCAGTCAATTCGAGACGTTCGACATGAAGGTCGGCCGCTCCACGGGTGGCTTGTTCCGCGAGATTTCGACGAACCTGCCAGGGACGCGAATCTGCGAGTTGATGCCTCGGATGGCTCAGCGGATGGACAAGCTGACCGTGATTCGCTCCATGCGGACCTCGCAGATCGACCATCCTGGTGGCATCTACTTGATGCACACCGGCTGGTCGCAAGCTGCCAACACGCAATTCCCCGAAGTCGGCGCCATCGTTGCCAAGTATTGCGGGGCCGCCGAGTCGGACCTGCCCAACTTCGTCAAGATTTCGTCCAACGGGGACGCTGGCGCAGGAATCCTTGGTCCCCGCTATCAGCCGTTCCAGCTGGGGCGTGACGGCGATCTCCCCACGTTCTCCACCTCGCCACTGCAACCGCAGGCCGAACTGCGGCGCCATGAGCTCAGAGACTTCGTTGAAGGCGAGTATGCGAAGCACCATCATGCGGATCCCGTGCGGATGCACCGAGAGAGCTACGAGCGCGCCCGACGGCTCCATCACGTGCGAGACACCTTTCAACTCGACGCCGAATGGGAACGCTACCGCGAACGGTATGGCAATTCGAAGATTGGGCGACGCATGATGATTGCCGCGCGGCTGGTGGAGGCCGGGGTGGCGTTCGTCGAAGTGGGCCAAAGCGGTTACGACACTCACGCGGACAACTTTGAAGGTCACAAGTCACTGGTGCCTCCGATGGAACATGCCTGGGGCGCACTGCTGGACGACCTGGAGGAGCGAGGGCTGTTGCAGGACACGTTGGTGGTGTGGATGGGTGAGATCGGCCGCACACCCAACATCAACAATCGCAGCGGGCGGGATCACTATGTTCGCTCTTGGACTACCGCATTGGCGGGTGGCGGTGTCAAAGGCGGACTTGTGTATGGCGAGTCCGACGACGATGGCGTCGACGTCAAATCCGATTTTGTTTTTGATGGCGCGTTCTTCACCACGATCTACACGACATTGGGCATTGACCCGAAAGCGGAGAATTTTTCCGGTGTGCGTCCGATACCGCTCGCGCCGTTTGGGCACCGCGTGGTGCGCGACATCCTGACTTAAAACTCATTTCAAAAGCTTCCCGAACGGCAATCGGGTTGACAAAACCAGCAGAAAAACTGCCTTCGATT
>JAGQPF010000331.1 GCA_020426845.1 Planctomycetales bacterium | reverse complement strand
CTGCCGCACTAGCAGCTCGGTGCGCGGCCAAGGCAGCAGCAGTTCGTCGCGACCGCGCAGATTGCCGTGATCGAAAGGATGCTCGGGAAGGTAATTGGGTGGCAGCGGCAAGCTCTCCGCTTGGTACCGATACTTCTCGCCCTCGGGAATCAACAGCGGATCGTGTGGCGCGGTGAAGTTGACATGGATAAAGAAGGGGCGATCACGATCACGCTGTTCTAAGATCTGAATGGCGGCGTCGGCAAAGTCGCGGCTGATGTCGGCCCGCAGGCCCACACCGCGATCGGGATATTTCTCGCGGCCGTCGGCCGACTGAAAAATCCAGCCGCGGTAGCCTGTCACTTCATTGCCGCGCCAATCGCGCTGCGGGGTCCACCACTTGCTGCCCCCGCTCGAAAACAGCCCGGCGACATCCTCGTAGCCGTGCAGCGCGGGGCGGCCGTTGTTGTGCCACTTGCCGACATACCAGGTCTGGTAGCCGCCCTCGCGCATGGCGCGCGGCCAGGGAGTCAGCTGGGAGTCGATCGCGCCCCCAAAGTCGAGCACGCCGTTGCGGTAGCTGGAGCATCCCGTGAGTATCTCGGCGCGGCTGGGCGTGCAGATGGGATTGGCACAGACGGCGCGTCGCATCACCATGCCATGGCGGGCCAGGGAATCGAGGTTCGGCGTGCGAATGTGCGGATTCCCCAACGCGGCGATCGAGTCCGGCCGCTGATCGTCGCTGACCAACACCAGCACGTTCGGCCGTCGAGTCTCCGCTTCACGGGCCATTGCCGGGGCCGCCCAGGCGGCGAATAGCAACGCTGCCACCATCAGTCCCCGGAAGCCGCGGCAATTTCCTGGAAAGTGGAGGTGACGGGGATGGCGCGAATGACGCGATCCCCGAGCCATGCCCGGAAGGCCGTTGGAGCAGCTCGACGAGTGACTGAGGCGCCAAGTCATGAAGAACCCCCGCGAATGAGAGACGAAGAATATCGAGGTAGCTGGTAGAATGAGGGGAAACAAGCTGACCGAGGCGAAGGTGTCGCTAGGCACCTGGAGCGGAACGCCGTGTGACGGGTCGGTGAAGAACACCTGATTTGCGACTTATTTTAACAGCTCGCCACATCCCAACGAGACTTTTCGCGAGGAAGTTGCGTGGCTGTTACACACGAGGATTCATGACACGTTCACTTGCCGTCACGGCGCTGGTGTTGCTTGCCGCCCTTGCCATCGCGGTTCCCTACCTTCGAAACGGCAGTTCGCCTCCACGCTCCAAGCGAGCGGACGAGGCGAGACGCGCTGGTGCCACCTCGGTTTCGGCTTCTCAAGAGAGCGCGTTCGTCGGCAGCCAGGCCTGCAAGAGCTGCCATGAAGAGATCTTCGCGAAGTACCAGCAGAGCTCGATGGGCAGGTCGTTGACCACTGTCGACGCGGCCCACTGGATGGAGTCCTTCGAGAACGCCAGTTTTGCTCCGGTTCCGTACCAGCGCTACACGATTGCAAAGACCGACGAAGGCATGACGCATCGGGAGACGACATTCGACGCGGCTGGCGAGCCGATCTGCGAGCAGGAGAAACGCATTGAGTATGTGCTCGGCTCGGGGAAACGCGGCCGGAGCTATCTGATTCACGAGGGTTCATCGTTGTTTCAGTCGTCGGTTGGCTGGTATGCCAACGGCAACAAGTGGGACCTCTCGCCGGGCTACAATCCTAGCGACCATGACCGCTTCTCGCGCATGATTGGCGACGGTTGTCTCTACTGCCATGCGGGACGCACGAATCCGCTGCCCGGTGCGCGTGACCGCTATCAGTCACCCGTCTTCCACGAGCTCGCGATCGGCTGCGAACGGTGCCATGGCCCCGGAGAGCGGCATGTCGCCTTTCATTCCGGCGCCAACAAGGGCAAAGACGCCGTCGATGACCTCGTCAATCCCGCCAAGCTCGAGTCGCACTTGCGCGACAGCATTTGCAATCAATGCCACGTGCTGGGGCAGGCGGTCATTCGTCGGCGCGGCAAGGAGTTCTTTAGTTTTCGGCCCGGAGAGTCGTTGGAGAATGTGTTCGTGATGCTGAACCGCATTGACACGCTGGGTGACGACGGCATGAAGGCGGTCAGCCAGGTTGAGCAGATGCAATCCAGCCGCTGTTACCAAGAGAGCGCTGACGCCATGAGCTGCGTCAGTTGCCACGACCCACACAGCACGCCGACGCCCGAGTCGCGTGTGGAGTTTTTCCGGGACCGCTGTCTGCAGTGTCACCAGGATCGCGGCTGCTCCGAAACGGAGACGGCGCGGCAGGCCGAAAACAACTCCTGCATTGCCTGTCACATGCCCAAGGGCGCCACTTCCGATGTGCCGCATACCAGCCTGACTCAGCACCAAATTCTTCGCCGTCGTTCGGAGCGGACTGCGCATGGCTCCAGTGCGGCGGATTCCGATCCGCTCGTGTTCGGCGACAGCGAGAAGAATATTCCCTCGATGGAGATCGAGCGGGCCAAGGGAGTTGCCGCGATGACTGCGGCTTGGCAGGCCCGCGACAAGGAATTGGCCACCAGCGCTGTCAAGTTGTTGCTGAAGTCGATGCCGGTCAGCCCCGAGCCAATCAAAGAGCGACTCGGCAAATCCATGGACGTGCAAACACTGGAGGAGCTCGCGTCCGGCTACTACCTGCTGGACGACGGCCCCATGGCTGAGGTGTGCTGGACCCGTGTGCTGGAGCTTCAGCCGCTCAACCAGAACTCGATGCTGGGACTGGCGAACATCGCCTGGGGGCGACGCGACTTGGAGCAGTTCCGCCACTGGATCGGCAAGCTCGGTGAGCTGTCGCCACCCCCTCCCGACTATTGGCAGCTGCGCATCGAGCTCGGCTTGCGTTTGCAAGATGTCGAGATGGTGATCGACGGCGCCGAGAAGCTGCTGGCCGAGAACCCATTGGCAGTTGAGCCGCGCGAGTTTCTGATCCAAGCGTTGGAGCGACGGGGAGATATCGCAGAGGCGGACAAGCAGCGCGAGCTGGCGAAGCGGTTGCAGGAAGTGCGGCCCTGACAGCCTGCGACGATTTGGCCCGATATGTTTTGAGGGTTGGAAAAGTCGCGAAGTCGTGGCGAGCCACGAGCTTTGGGCGGCGGCCGTGTTTTTCAACGGCGTCCTCGCCTCGTGAGGTGGTGGTCGGTGGGCGAACGTCGCGCTATCATGAAGTGAGTGTTGCGCAGGGAGACGCGCGGCGCCAGAAGCTCTCCACGCAGATCGCGCTCACCCTCGAGGTGAGTCGTTTTGGGCGTGCAGCTGAATGACTTTCCCCACCACGTCTCACGGTGTTCACGACGTGTCTCCGACGCGGAAGATGAACGCTCATGCCCGACACCTCCTCTTGCAGGGAGCCATCCCATGTTTCGCCTTTGCCTGCTGCTGACCTTGGCGCTCGCCGTCGGCTGCGGCCCCAAGCCCGTCGCTCAAACTCCAACCGATTCACCTCAGCCGACCGAGCCAACGACCCCGGCCGAGCCAACCACGCCGCAGGCGCCGGACGCCGAGCCAGCACCCGAGCCTAACGAACCAACCCCGCAACCAACTCCGGAACCAACCACTCCGCCGGCGCCGGCGCCGATCGAGCCCGCCAAGACCGCTGCGGCGGCGACGTTGGGGGATCCCGCTCTCACGGCCGGGATCCCGGGGACGGGCCCCTTGACCGAGGAGGCGATTGAAAAGTGGCTGAACAGCGAGGGCGTGCACGAAACGCTTGATGTGTCGCTCCCCGCCGGCGTCGGTTGGGGCACGGTCCAAGGCCTGGAGGCCAACCCGATGACGCGCGCCAAGATCGAGCTCGGTCGCCAGCTTTACTTTGACACCCGCTTGTCCGCCGACAACACCGTGAGCTGTGCCAGCTGCCATCACCCCAAGCACAGCTATGCGTTTGCCTCCCAGTTCGGCATTGGCATCAACGGACAGGAGGGCGGTCGGAACTCACCGGTTGCATTCAACCGGATCTTCAGCGGCCCCCAGTTTTGGGACGGTCGCGCCGAGTCGCTTGAGGCACAAGCGGTCGGTCCGATTGCCAATCCGATCGAAATGGGCAATACGCACGAGGCGGCCGTTAAAACGGTCGCCGGCATTCCCGGCTATCGGATGCAATTCGAGAAGATCTTTCCGGACGGTGTGAACATCGACAACATCGGCAAGGCGATTGCGACGTTCGAGCGGACGCTGATTACCGGCCCCTCGCCCTACGATGCCTATGAGCCGCTGCGAGCGTTCGAGAAGCAATTCGCCGATGATCTGGAAGACTTGGATGCGTTCAAAGAGGACGAACCGCGGTTGTACGAGAAGTATGTTTCCTTGAAGGCGGCCAGTGACGCGCTGCCGATCTCGGCGGAAGCCAAGCGGGGCCGGGAGTTGTTCTTCGGCAAGGCCAAGTGCACGGAATGTCACGCGGGCGCCAATTTCACCGACGAGAAATACCACAATCTCGGTGTCGGCATGGATGCGGAGACTCCCGACCTGGGCCGCTACGAGGTGACCAAGAAAGAAGAGGACAAGGGCGCCTTCAAGACGCCGACTTGCCGCAACATCGCCTTGACCGGCCCCTACATGCACGATGGCAGCCAAAAGACGTTGCTTGAAGTCGTGAAGTGGTACAACAAGGGCGGTCACGCCAACCCGACGCTGAGCAAGAAGATCGTGAAGCTCGATCTCAGCGAACAGGAAGAGCAGGATCTCGTGGCATTTATGGAGGCGTTGACCGGGCCGCTGCCGAAGGTGGAAGAAGGCCGACTGCCGCAGTAACTCAACGGCCGCAACGGTTTCGTGAAGCAGCGAAAAGCGCAAGGGCGCAAGTCAACGGGGACGCATGGTGCGTCCCCGTTGTCTTGCGCCCTTGCGGCCAGAGGTTTCCAGGAATGCCGATGGCCCGAGGTCAGTTGGACGGCGGCGGCGGAACCGGGGGCGGAGGCGGGGATTCCATCGAATTCGTGGTGGTTGGCGCATCGGTGGGATTGGCCGGCGGTGGCTCCACACTGCTGCCCCCGCACCCGGCGAGCGCGGCTGCCCACAACGCCATCAACATCAAGGTAAGTCGCATTGAGTTTGCCTGTTGTTTGAGCTTGGATTTCTCGGATAACCGACGATTACGACGATCGGGATTGCCGACGATCGGGATTGCCGAGCGAAAAGACATCGCGGGCTGCGGTCCCGCGATCACGCGCTGATGGGATGCAGAGAATTGTCGCGGGAACCGGTCTAGTGATGGAACACTTCGTCCGTCGGACGCCCCTCGGCCATCGAAGTGGCGAAGATGAGCTCAACGTCTTCGACCGTCACCGGCACGGCGTGCACGGAGGCGTCTGCGTTGCAGAACTGAACCGTGCCCCCGGCATGCTCGCTGCCAAACTGCACCCAATCGGGGCGTTTGTCGAGCCCGTATACGCCGGGCAGCGGCCCGCCACCCATCCAACTCCAGTTGATACTGTTGGCGTAGAGACCGACTTTGGGTCCGCCCAACGCCTCGCCGAGCATCAGGGTGTTGGTGGTGCCGTCTTGGATGTCTTCCATGCTGTTCATGGTGCGGTTGCCGAAGATGCCCTGGTATTCGCTCCAGGGATTGGAGAACCGCACGTTTCCGAAACCGCCGCCAATCGGGAGATAGTTGGTGCGTCCCAGCTCGACGGCGCCCGCAGAGCCATTGGAGACCCAAAGCGCTTGAGCGCCGAATTGCGTCAAGTCGACGTCATCATACAGTTGCAGGAACACGCAAACCCCGTCGGCCGTGGCGAGATTCGCCGAGGGACATACGGTCACGGACAGTTTTGTCTTCGCCAAGTTCCACGTGTTGGCGTTCATGAACCATTCCTGAGTGACCTTTTCGGGGTCCGTCAAAAACAGCTCGAATTGGTCGTGGATGTTGTCCAACTCCATGAACGGCATGATCTGGGGGATCAACCCGATTGCCTGAAATCCATGTTTGTCGGTCTTCATGCCGTCCCAGTAGGGAATCTCATCGGGCATTCCCGGCGCGTTTCCGCCGATCGAACCCGCCGGAAACCGCCGGCGCGTGTCGTGAAAATTGTGAATCGCCAGGCCAATCTGCTTGAGATTGTTGGAGCAACTCATGCGTCGTGCCGCTTCCCGCGCGGCCTGGACGGCAGGCAACAGCAGCGCCACCAACACCCCGATAATGGCGATCACCACCAGCAACTCCACCAAGGTGAAGCCACGAGCAGAGCCACGCCCCATGCGTTGCGGCATCATTAACTCCCAATCAATTCAAATGTGAAAATTCAAAATTAATCTGCAATGAAAACTTGATGGATCTTGAGTGCCATCTATGAGGGAATCTGCACCCAAACCCACTAGATTAGATACATTGGGATGGGGCGAACACCCCCCTATGGGGCAGCTCGGCCCGCTGTCTGTCAGTAGGGAAGGAAACCCGCAGCGTAAGCGAGGGATTGAACCGCCCATCACCGGGCTACCAGAGAAGGAAATCCCCAGCGTAAGCGAGGATCGAATCGCCCATCACCGGGCCACCAGAGAAGGAATCCCGAAGCGCGAGGGATCGAATCGAAAAACCACCCGGAATAACCTTTACAATACGGAAAACCGCTGTGAAGCGTGCCGGATCGCTCCCTCGACGCTTCAAAATTCCGCTGCGATACGGAATCGGTAAGTCACCGGCTACAATGGAACTAGACCGCCGCTTCAGCAGCCTCACGCTGTTTGCAGCTATCGGAACATCCATCGCACCCTTGCGCCTGCGGAGTCTCTGATGCGCCGCTCAATCCCCATTGCCTTGTTCCTCCTTCCCCTCGCTGCAGTGGCCAGCGCGTGCCTCTGGGATGTCGACACTCTGGACCAAGAACGCAGCCGCTTTCCCGATACGCTCGAACTGATTATCGGCAGATTTCCTCGCCATAGTCGGGCCTACTACGAGTGGCGGGTCAAGGATCGCCAAGCTCGGCTCGCGGCGGGCGAGTCGACGGCTGCCATCTACGATGACCTCGGCGTCGCCTTGGACAAATTGGGCCGCCACGCCGAGGCGATTGAAACCATGCAAGCCAAGGAGAAGCTCTTTCCGGGGCTGTATGAAACACTGGCAAATCGAGGCACTTTTCACATCCATCACGGGGAGCTTGAAGAAGGGGCTCGTTGGATCGAGAAGGCCATCGAAGTGAATCCCGACGCCCATTTTGGACGCGAGGTCTATCAGCTCGAACTGGTGCGTTTCCTTTTGAAACAGCGTGGAGGCGCCGCCAAGAGCGAGCCGGAAGCGAGCTCTCCCGAGATGAGCGTTCCGCGTGGCTTTGCTGTCCATGTGCTCGCATTGCGCCCCGACGACGATCGCGCCGCAGTGATTCGCGAGGCGTTGCGTGGCGTGCAGGGCATGATGCGGTTCGGGAGTTACGATTCGCCGGTGTTGCTCGAGGCGCTGGGCGACTTGTTGGTCGCCGATCCGGATCCGCGCGTCGACGCTCGCCAGTTGGCAGCGCGCGCTTACTTGCACGCGGGCCAGCGCGTGACTTCGAGCGAAGAGAAGCAACGGCTGCGTCAACGCGGCGACGAGGTGCTCCGCATGCACGAAAACCTTGACGCCGCCAAAGTGTCCGCGCAATTGAAGCGCGAGCTCAAGGAGGCGGCGCAATGGCATCGCCAACTCGAGCAGAATGAAGCTCGCTGGATTCGCGACTCGAAGGTCGATCCCGACGAGATGTATCGCAAGACCTATCTCCGTTCCGAGGAGACGCCAAACTCCGCCGCCGCACCGTCCACGGCTGTCAAACCCGCCAAACGCTGGCCGACCTTGTATGCGGGCTTGTTTCTTGGACTGGGCGTCGGGTTGGTTTTGGTCTTGCGCGGGCTGAAACATTGACCGAATTCTGCAGCTGCTCGCGTCGAGCCCGGGTCCGCGCTGCGGCCCGTTCGCTCGTGTTGATTGCCCCGTTCGTATGGCTGTCCTTCGCAGGTCAGGCCCGGGGCGCCCCTTTGCCACAACTGGCGGCCGAGACCTTGGCGCCGCTGGATTCGGCCTGGAACGCGAGCCTGCTCGAACTCGCCGAACGCTGTCGACAGCTTAACCGCGCGGACCTGGCAACTCGCACCGACGCCTGGCGAACCGACCGGCAGGGCAAGGCGACGCGAATCTACTTGCACACCGACGAGCCGATGTCGCAGCCGCAAGCGGGCGACCAAGTGGCAGCGTTCTGGCAACAACGAATCGAGCATCTGCGCAAGGAACGGGCTTCCGAACTGCTGGTCGTGGCCAAGTCGGTTGCCAAGCAACATGGCGATCTTGGCTTCCAGCTTTGCCACGAGGCCCTGCAACTCGACCCCGAGCATCCGGTCGCTCGCGCCTTGCTGGGACAGCGTGCCAACCTGGCCAGAGACGCTGCGGTTCGGCGGCCGCCCTTGGCCAAAGCGGGAATTCGCGAGCACTATCGAATCCGCACGCCCCACTTCGAAATTCTTTCCGAGGCTGGGGAAACCGCAGGGCGCGAGCTGGCCCGCGAGGCCGAGGCGCTGTTTGCCGCTTGGTCCCAGCTGTTTTTCGAGTGGTGGAGCGATGGAGAAACGTTGCAGCGACGGTTGGACTCGCCCGCCTCGATTATGCCGTCGACCGGCAGGCTGCGGGTGGTGTTGTTCCAGGACCGCGAGCGTTACTTGGCAGCGCTGCGCCCCAAGGAGCCTCGCATTGAGGTCTCGGTGGGACTCTATCTGCCCGCTGATCGCACGTCGTACTTTTACGCGGACAAGGAGGATGCATCCCGGACTTGGCGCCATGAGCTGACCCACCAGTTGTTTGCCGAGGTGCGGAGAACGGCGCCCAATGCCGGGCTGCGCCGCAACTACTGGCTGCTGGAGGGAATCGCGATGTACATGGAGTCGCTGCAGTTGTCTGCCGACTCGGCCTCCGAGCCGCAATGGCTGCAACTTGGCGGCCCCGGCGTCGATCGCCTGCAGTTCGCTCGCCTTCGTCGGGCGCCGGACCGCGCCGCGTTGCTCGAGTTGATCAAAATGGGCCGCGGCGACATGCAGCGGCGGCAAGACTTGAGCGAGCTGTACTCCAACGCCGCGGGCGTCACTTGCTTTCTCATGGACGGGCAGCGAGGTCAGCTGCGCAAGTCTTGTGTCAAATTGCTCGAGCTTACCTATCAAGGACGCGACGACGATGACAGTTTGCTGCAGCTCAGCGGTCACGACGTCGACTCCTTCGTCGCTGCCTACCACGAGTTCCTCGCCGACATGACTGACGCGGACATGGCGCAGTTGGGGCCGGTCCGCAATCTCTGTCTGCGAGGCACAGCGGTCACGGCCGCCGGGTTGAGGCAATTGGATGCGAGTCGGCTGAAGTGGCTCGACGTTGCCGGCCGGCCGTATGGAGATGACGATCTGCTCGCAGCGCTCGGAAAGGCGAAACAACTCGAACAGCTCAATGTGGAGGCCACTCAAGTGACCGACGCATTGCTGGTGAACGGGCCCTTGTTGCAGCAACGCTGGCCTGCCTTGCGAGAGCTCGACCTATCCGCAACTGCGGTCACGGACGCGGCCGTTCAGCGGCTGACAATGCTCAGCCTGGACGTGCTGTGGCTGAATCAGACTCGCTTGACCGCCGCTGGCTGCCGCCAACTGGGGCAGTTGCAGTCGCTCCGCACGCTGGGCGTGGCGGGGCTGCCGATCGACGGGCAGGATGTGGAGCGGCTCAAGCGGGACTTGCCTCATTTGGAAGCTATTCACCAGTAAGAATCGAGCAACGGAGAGCCGCGCATGCGAAACTGGATCCTCGTCGAGACGAACTACGCGCACACCAAGTCGGCGCAGTACGAGGTCGCCGTCCTGCCGCTCGGCGCCACCGAGCCGCACAACTTGCACCTGCCTTACGGCACCGATCTGTTTGAAGCCACGATCCTCGGGGAGCACATTTGCGAGGAGGCGCATCGACGAGGCGCCAAGGTCGTGTTGCTGCCGACGATTCCCTACGGCACCGAGACGAATCTGCGCGAGCTCCCGCTGGCGATGAATCTCAACCCGTCCACGCTGGGGCTCGTGATCCGGGACCTGGTCGAGACGCTCGTGCACAACGGCATCCGCAAAGTGCTGTTGCTGAACAGCCACGGCGGCAACGACTTCAAGCCGCTGCTGCGGGAGCTCTACGGGCAGCTCAACGCGCAGCTGTTCCTCTGCAATTGGTACCAGTCGGTCAAAGATGTCTATCACGACCTCTTTGCGGCGACGGAGGATCATGCCGGGGAGATGGAGACGAGTTTTGCCTTGGCGTATTTCCCCGAGCTCGTGGCGATGCAAGCCGACGGGGGGCTGGCGGCCGACGACGGGCAAGTGGCGCCGCTGCGATTCGAGGCGCTGCGGCAAGGCTGGGTTTCGATGACACGCCCCTGGCACCTGCTGACGACCAACGGCGGCTCGGGCAACCCTCACCAGGCCACCGCCGAAAAGGGCCGCCGGCTCATGGAGCTGCTGGTGGAGCGTCTCGCCGGCTTTCTGACCGAGCTGTCCGAGTCGCCCATCGACGCGTCCTTCCCGTTCGCGTCGCGAGACGAGTAACCCGCTGAAAACCTGCAGTCGGGCGAGCAAGGTCGGCACGCAACCTCGGCGCGTGTGGCCGGTCGGGCCTCCATCGCAGGCGACCCTTGTGAGGCCCGGTGGCCGGTCGGGCCTCCATCGCAGGCGACCCT
>JAGQPF010000330.1 GCA_020426845.1 Planctomycetales bacterium | reverse complement strand
GTCGGCCTTCGCTTTGGTGGTGCTGGTGTTCGGCCTGACGTTTCGCTTGCGGCGGGGTGAGTTTCAGACGTTGCGGCGGATCGGCGCCAGCGCGCGACGTCTGGCGGCGATCGTGGCCTGTGAGTGCGTCGCGGTGATCGTGGCTAGTGCTTCGCTGGCGGCCGTGCTGACCTGGACGGCGACGCTTTTCGAGCCCTATTTGCTGCGTTGGTTGTTGTGAACTGCCACGGTGGCCCCCCTCGGAGAACCTCGCGGGATGGGATAGACTATTTCTCCGTCAATGTTGAAACGACGAGTCGGACGCCGCCCCTGTTGAAAGACACCTCGCCGCCAATCGGAACCGCTTTGCGCTGCGGAAATACGCGGTGCCGAGCTGGCACAGGTGCATTTCAACGGTCAATTAACGCACATGCGTCCGCGTCACCGGGCAACGCCTAAATTTGAGGAAAGTCATGGCTGTTTTCGCCAATACGCCAATCGAGTTGATCTCCCGTGTCTATGCCACGTTGGGAACGCGGTTGGAGGCCGCTCGGGAGCGGTTGGGGCGACCACTGACGCTGGCCGAAAAGGTGCTGATCAACCATTTGGACCGCGAGGACCAGACGCTGCAGCGAGGCGAGTCGTATGTGGATTTGCGGCCCGACCGCGTGGCGATGCAGGACGCCACAGCCCAGATGGCGTGGCTGCAATTTATGACCGCCGGCCTCGACGAAGTGCGAGTGCCCACCACCACGCATTGCGACCATCTGATTCAGGCCAAGGTCGACGGCAAGCAGGATTTGCTGGTCGCCCTGGACACCAACCAAGAAGTGTACGACTTCCTGGAGTCGGTTTGCAGCCGCTATGGCGCTGGCTTCTGGAAGCCTGGCAGCGGCATTATTCATCAGGTCGTGTTGGAGAACTATGCCTTCCCGGGCGGCATGATGATCGGCACGGACAGCCACACGCCCAACGCCGGCGGCCTGGGCATGATCGCCATCGGCGTCGGCGGCGCCGATGCGGTGGATGTGATGACCGGCTTTCCTTGGAACGTTCGCTGGCCCAAGCTGATCGGCGTCCATCTGACGGGCAAGCTCAGCGGCTGGGCTTCGCCCAAAGACGTGATTCTGAAGGTCGCCGAGATTCTCACCGTCAAAGGCGGCACGGGCGCGATTGTCGAGTACTTCGGCCCCGGCGCCGAGACGTTGAGCGCCACCGGCAAGGCGACCATTTGCAATATGGGCGCGGAGATCGGCGCCACGACTTCGATCTTTCCCTACGACGAGGCGACGGCGCGCTACCTCCACGCCACCAAGCGAAGTGACATCGTCGCGGCAGCCGACGCGGTGGCTAAGGACCTGCGGGCGGACGACGAAGTGCTCACCGACCCCGGCAAGTTCTTCGATCGGGTGATCGAGATCGATCTGTCCACATTGACTCCGCACATCAACGGTCCCCACACGCCCGATCGAGCTCGTGAGGTAAAGGACCTTGGGGCGGAGGCTCGCCGAGAAGGCTGGCCTTTGGAGGTCAGCTCCGCGCTGGTTGGCTCGTGCACCAACTCCAGCTATGAGGACATTACCCGAGCGGCTTCGATCTTGCGCGACGCGGCCGCCAAGGGATTGAAAGTGAAGACGCCGCTGCTGATCACTCCCGGCTCCGAGCAGGTGCGAGCCACCATCGAGCGGGACGGGTTGCTCGCGGAGTTCGAGAAGGTGGGCGCCAACGTGCTGGCGAACGCTTGCGGCCCCTGCATTGGCCAGTGGGCGCGACAGGATATGAAAGACGGCACGCCAAACGTGATCGTCACTTCCTACAACCGAAACTTCCCGAAGCGAAACGACGGCTTCGCCTCGACCTTGGCATTCGTGACCTCGCCAGAGACGGTGGTCGCCTTGGCGTTGGCGGGCAACGTGGACTTCGATCCCGTCAACGGCACGCTCACCAATGAAAGCGGCGAGCAGGTGTCGTTGGACGAGCCGCAAGGCGTGGAGCTGCCACCCGGCGGATTCGACGAAGGCGAGAGCGGCTTCATTCCACCTTCGGACGAAGAGATTGTCGTCAAGGTGTCGCCGACGTCCGACCGCTTGCAATTGTTGACGCCGTTCCCCGAATGGGATGGGCAGGACTTCGACGACTTGCCCGTGCTGCTCAAGGCCAAGGGCAAGTGCACGACCGACCACATTTCCATGGCCGGTCCGTGGCTTAAGTACCGGGGCCACCTCGAGAACATTTCGGGCAACCTCTACATCGGCGCCGTGAACGCGTTCACCGATGCGGTGGGCGAGGGCAAGGATCAGCTCGACGGCGCTACCAAATCGTTTCCCGAAATTGCCAAGCACTACCATGAGGCCGGCGTCGGCTGGGTCGCGGTGGGCGACGAGAATATGGGCGAGGGCTCGTCGCGAGAGCACGCGGCCATGGAGCCTCGTTTCCGCGGCGCCAAAATGATCATCGCGCGGTCGTTCGCCCGCATTCACGAAACGAATCTCAAGAAGCAAGGCGTGCTCCCGCTGACATTCGACAACCCCGCCGACTACGACAAGGTGCGAGAGGACGATCGCGTCTCGGTGCTCGGGCTGGCCAAACTGTCCCCGGACCGCCCGGTTCAGGTCGTGCTGAAGCATGTCGACGGCACCAGCGACGAGGTGGTTGCCCGACACACGATGAGCCCCGAGCAGATCGAGTGGTTCCGCGCGGGCAGCGCTCTGAACGTGATTCGGCGCCAGACGGGGTCTTAAAAGCGAGGAAACGAGGAAACTCCGCTGGCAGGCAGTCTCTTGCATCCGGGCTCTCGCTCCGAATAGAATGGCGGGTGTGGAAGGGGCAATCCACCCCAACCACATTCCCGCCTCATAGCGGCCATTCACTTCTCGTGGAACGGTCGGCCTCCTTGCCCTCCCTCCCTCAATGCCCTTCCTTCCACGGAGTTACCCCAACTCCAACTTTTTGACGAGGCCTAGCGATGGGAAACTGGTGGTTGATTCCGATCGTCGTCCTGCCTGTCGGCATGTGGTTCTATAGTCGTCGTCGGCAACGTGCCGATGTGGCGAGCCGTGACGAGGCAGCAAGAGCCCAGTTCAGCTTGCGACGTGAATGGCTCGAGGCTCGCTTTGTCACACTCGGCACGCAAAGCGGCAAGCCGCGTGGCTTGGCCTGGAAGTCTTGCGACTTTGCGGACGAGGTCTGTTTCGCTCGCGACCGCAACAGCGGCGGACTGCGGGCGCTGGTGGCGATCACGATCGCGTTCGAGGCGATCGAAGGCGGGGGTATGGAGGATGTCGAGGCCGTCTCGAATCTGCGCGCGGCGACGGCGGTCTTTCGACACGAAGACGGTGAATGGAAAACCGACGGCCGCCCGCGTTACAATTTGAACCCGGTCGAAGTGATCGAGCGATATCAGAACGAGCTCGAGACCGTCGACTGATCCGGGCGGCCAGCCAGCATCCACGGCCAGGCAGCCGCGATCCGCATCCGATCCCGGCGCATGGCGTGTCAAATGGCTGATGACTCAATGGACGACGATCTGTCACCCGAATGGATCCGTCGTTTGGCCGACGGAGACCCTGTCGCCGCGGCCGAATTCTTCCAACGTTACGGCGAGGCAATGCGCCAATTGGCGTCCCGCAACATGGGGCCTCGGCTTCGTCAGCGTCTCGATCCCGATGACATCGTGCAATCCGCTTGCCGCAGCTTCTTTCGCGGCATGGAGGGCGGCCGGTTCGAATTCGAGGAGGAGAACGACCTCTGGCGACTGCTATGCGCGATCACGCTGAACAAGACGCGCAACCAATCTCGGTTTCATGGCAGGCAACGGCGAGATTCGGGGCGCCAAGAGGCGCTTCACGACGGCGTCGACGAATCGCGCGGGCTTGACGATCCAGCTTGGATTGTCGCTTGGCAGGATTCCGTGGAAGAGTATCTGGCGAGTCTCGGTCCCGAACAACAACAAGTCATCCGCATGTTGCTCGAGGGGCATACGCAGGTCGAGATCGCTCGTCAAATGGGTTGCGCCGAACGCACGGTGCGCCGCATCGTGGCCGCTATTCGCGAACAGCTGAAGTCGGACAGCCATTTTCAATGACCGGCAGGATCAATGAGGATGCGAGACGTCGGCTCGAGGAGGATTGGTCGCGCGGCCAGGGAGGATCGCTGGAGCGATATCTCGCGGACACGGCCGAGCCTGACTATTTGCCAACCCTGCAAGAGCTGGTGTTGATTGAGCAGGAGTTTCGTTGGAGCCGCTGGGCAGAGTCCAGGCAAAGCCCGGGAGCGGTAGAGATCCAAAGTGCTCCGCCATCGCTCGCCGACTACCTGAATCGTTACCCGGTGTTGTGCGAGCCGGAGCGTCTCAAGACATTGGTAAGCGAGTATTTGGCGCTCGCGTCCCGGCACGGCGTCGAGGCGAAGGCAGAGGATGTCGTCGGCAACCTGTCCGATCAATCGATGCAGGACACGGTGAGGCAGGTGTGGACCGCGCTCACCGGCGGCTCCGCCAGCCGTCAAGAGACGCTGCCCTGCCGATGGGGCGATTATGAGTTGCTGGAGTCGTTGGGCGTCGGCGCCATGGGCGTCGTCTATCGGGCTCTGCACCTCCATTCGCGTCGCGAGGTGGCGCTCAAGCGGATCGACTCCCGTTTGCTCACTGCACGGGATGGCGATGACTTGCTGACACGTTTCGAGACGGAGGCCAAGGCTGCGGCGAATCTGCAGCATCCTTGTGTCGTGGCCGTCTACGACGTCGGACACTGGCAGGGCGTGCCGTACTACACGATGCAGCTGCTAAGGGGCGGCACGCTGGCTGATGCGGTTCGCGAGCAGCCGCTGCCTCCCGAGCGAGCCGCTCGAAATATGAAGGATGTCGCCGAAGCCTTGGTGGCAGCGCACGAGGCGGGATTGCTGCATCGCGACGTCAAGCCCGCGAATGTGTTGGTGGACGAGCGGTCGGGCGCCGTGAAAGTGGCCGACTTTGGGCTGGTCCGCGACAGCGTCAACGATCGCGACACGACAGAGCTGACCAAGACCGGGCAGATGATGGGCACTCCGGCCTACATGGCGCCCGAACAGGCGCGAGATGCGCGGCGGGCGGATGCGAGATCGGATATCTATTCCGCAGGGGCGACGTTGTATTGTTTGCTAACGGGACGGCCGCCGTTTCAAGCGGCCTCGCTGGTTGAGCAGCTGCGTCAGGTGATGCATGACGAGCCCGTGTCACCGCGCCGGCTGAATCCCAGTGTCCCCAAGGATCTGGAAACGATCTGCCTCCGTTGCCTACAGAAGGAGCCCGCCCGCAGGTTTCCCTCGGCGCAGGAGCTGCGGGACGACCTGCAACGATTCATCGACGGAGTTCCGGTGCGTTCGCGGCCCGTGTCATGGGCCGCCCGCGCACTGCGCTGGTCCCGGCGGAACCGACTCGCTGCGGCGTCGCTTGCCACCGCGATCATGGCGTTGGCAATTGGCGCGACGGCGTTGAGCGTCGGCTTGCTGTCGGCGCGTGCCGAACGCACTCGCTACGAACGGATGTACGAACAGGCGCGAGGCGCCGTGGATGATTTCTTTATCAGCTTCAGCGACGAGCCGGTGTTTGCCCAGCCCGGAATGACACCAACTCGGCGGCGATTTCTCGAGCAAGCTCTGGCATACTATCGCGGATTCCTGAAGGACCGGCAGGACGGCGCCTCCCGCTTGGACATCGCCTCAACACGCAATCGAATCGGAGCGTTGGTGAAGGAATTGGAGACGCCCGCCGAGGCGGCGCCCCAGTTTCAAGCAGCCATTGACGCCATGGCCGAGATCGCGGCCAGTGAGTCGCCCGCGGACCTGGCAGTGCATCTGGGCGAAGCTTGGAACGGGCTTGGCGCTTGTCAATTGGATATGGGCGATTCGAAGCAGGCTGCCGTGTCCTTTCGACACGCGATCGAGTCCCGTCGCGCTTGGTTCGATGCGCAGGAGCCACGTTCGGCGGCGCATCTGCAGGCCGGCCGGCAGCTGGCCAATACCATGATGAATCTGGGCGTGCTGGCCAAGCAGCGCGGCGATTTCGCGGACGCGCTCGCGCGACAGAATGCAGCTCAGGAAATTCGCAACGGGCTGCTAACCTATCCGCCGTTTCGCGAGAACGAACGACTTCGTCGCGACTGGGCGCAGGCCGAGTTCAATTTGGTGGTGCTTTCCGCGTTTGCGGAGAAAGATCGTCAGCAGATGTCGGCGGCCAGCCGCGCCGATGCGTTGAAGCGTTTGCGACGTGTGGGTGAGGAGTTCTCTGCATTGGCCAAGCTGCAGCCGGCCGATCTATCCATGCGACGCCGCCTCATTGAATGCCAACGCCGTGAGGCCTGGCTGATCGAGGATCCCGTCGAGGCCGACCGAGTGTATCGACGGGCGACGGAACTTGCCGAGGAGTTGGTGTCGGAACACCCTCGAGTCAAGCAGTTTCAGATCGAACTGGCATTGTCGCTGCAGTCCCATGCGGAGGCCCGGCTGGAGGCTGGCGACGTCGCCGCCGGACGCGACATTCTTGGCCGTTGCGCGGCGACACTTAAGGACCTGCCGGCTGAGGATACGGAAATCCTCTGGCTGAAGTCGGGTGTTGAATTCTATTTGGCTCAGGCAGCCGGCATGCTGGACGATCGCGGGGCCATGCTCGAACACGCTCGCGCTTGTCGAGAACTCCTTCGGCAGTACCTTCGCTCGGCGCCTGGGGACGCCATCGCCAAGGACCGCGATGAGCAAGTCCAAAAATTGATTCTCGCGTTGGAAAAGGCGGCGGCCAGTTCTTGACTCGTCCTGTGGACGTCCGCGAGCAGCCGCAATGATCGTCCGTAGCGTGGGTGTCCTCGCCCGCGAGCAATGAGCAGCCGCAACGATCGTCCGTGTGCAAGAATCCCTACTGTGTCGAAGTGACCCGCGAGGCAAACGGCGCGTCCCAAGTGGACTCGGCACTGCAGATCCCCGCTTCCGCCAACTTCCGCTTCAGTCCACGAATCACGGACTCGCAACTGATGGGGCTGCCATAGGTGTCGGCGGCTAGCTGCAGCACGGCGCGACGGACATCCTCAACACGCTTTTGGGCCGCGTCTTTGCCACCGGCCTCGGCTTGTCGCGCGGCGAGCGCAGCTTCATAGAAATCGACGAACAACTGCGGGCGAAGATTGGCGCCACCGCAGACACCGCCGTCGGCGCCGAGCGCGATTGCGTCCGCCAGTTTTTCCTCGGGGCCAATGAACACCCGCCAGTCTTCTCGCTGGCGCGATTGCTCACAGAATTTGGCAAACGTGTCGAGATCTCCGTGGCTGTCCTTAATGCCAATGATGTTGTCGACGTCCATCAGTCGCGCGACGGTCTCGAGTTCGAGGTGCGACTTGGCCAGGAACGGAAAGTTGTATAGCAACAGCGGCAGCGGAGAGCCGTTGGCCAACTCCGAGTACCACTGCACAAGCCCCGCCTGGCTCAAGGGAAAGTAATACGGAGGCGTGGCCGCGATTGCGTCGGCGCCGACGGCTGCCGCGAACTCCGCAGACTCGATCGCATCGGCGAGCGACGAGTCGCTGACGCCGACAATCACGGGAAGGCGTCCATTGACGATCGGCACGGATTCCTGAACCACTTGGCGTCGCACTCGGCTAGGCAGCGCTGGGCCCTCGCCGGTGGTGCCGAGCACAAACAGCCCGTTGACCGGCGCACAGAGCACATATTCGATCAGTCGCTCCAACCCCAGCGTGTCGAGTCGCCCATTGCGAAGCGGGGTGGCCAGAGGCGGAATGACTCCGTGGAGTCGGGAGACGAGTTCGCTATCTGCCATGAAGCTGCCGTGATGCCGAAAGGTTAAAGGGGCGGTCGTAGGTACGACGGACTTCCAGTCCGTCGACAGCCTTCTAGTCGCAACGACGGGTTGGAAGTCACTGGGAGTCCGTTGTGCGTAGCCGTTGGAAAACACCGTTGGGGCCTTTTTCAACTGATTGTTAGCATAACTCGCGCCTTGGGAAACGGGAGTCCACAGGTCTCTGCCGAGACAAATTACCCGGATTCCGGCCCCACAATCGTCGTAGGCGGGAAACTTTCCCGCGCCGGCCGGAGGCGATCGACGCGGGCGCACTCCGACGCATTCCTGCGGCAAAAAGCGGTCTCGAAAGACAGCAGCGGTGAACGGCCCCGGCATCCAATGGCTGCAACGAGTGCGGTCTTGAGGCGTTTCCGATTGGAAGATGTCCGATGACGGCGGCTGCCGGGGCCTTGGCGTGGAGCGATCCGGCGCCAATGATGAACCTGATTCCATAGTCCATTGCTGCACCTCAGTCCCTCCCGATGCCGATGCCGATGTCGACAGAGCTGACCCCCGACCACTCGAGCCGCCAGAAGTTTGACACATACAAGCGCGAGCTGGGGAAAGAGAAGACACCCCCGGGCGGCGGGCATCCCCACAGCGCCCATCGAGGCCCGTCGAAGCCACGCGACCGCTCCTCCTTGCAGCTGATCCGCGCCTTCATTGGTTTGCTCCGCCCCTACCGGACTTCGATGATATTCTCGCTGGGGACGCTGACGGTCGCCACGGTAATGGCGTTGGCGCCACCGGCCGCGTCGAAGTTCGTCGTCGACTATGTCTTGACCAAGCATCCGCTGCCCGAGTGGTTTCCCGCTTGGCTGCCTCGGGAGCCGTGGCCGCTGCTGGTGGCGATCGCCAGCTTCGTGCTGGTCGTCTCTTTGGTCAAAAGCGCCTTGCACATCTGGGGACGTTGGCATGCGACTCGAGTGACCAAGTTGATTCAGATGTCCGTGCGCAAACGCGTGTTTGACCAAGCGATCCGCCTGCCGTTGCATCGCGTGCAGGAATTGAAGTCCGGCGGCACGGCGAGCATTCTGCGGCAGGACGCCGGCAGCGTCGGCGACCTCGTGTTTGGCATGCTCTACAACCCGTGGCGAGCGGTGATTCAGCTGCTCGGCTCGATGGTGGTGCTGATGTGGGTTGACTGGCGATTGTTGCTGGGGGCCACCGTGTTGATCCCGACCGTCTACCTGACGCATCGGACCTGGATCAGCCGCATCCGTCCGCAATTTCGCCAAGTCCGCGCTCAGCGCGAGGAGGTCGATGCGCTGGCGACGGAGTCGTTCGGTGGCATGCGAGTCGTTCGCGCCTTCAGCCGCCAACGCGCCGAGACGAATCGCATCATGCGCGGCAATCACTTGATGGGTCGCCAGGAGCTGTACGCATGGTGGTGGATGAGGATGGTGGAAATCGTCTGGGAAACGCTGATCCCGACCGCGTCCGCGGCGCTGTTGTTGTACGGCGGTTGGCGCGTCCTGGAGGGGCAGATGACGCTCGGCGACCTGACCATGTTTCTCGTCTACCTGCTGATGTTGTTGGGCCCGCTGGCGACGCTAGCGCAGAGCGCCGCGACGTTTCAGAACAGCTTGTCGGGGTTCGATCGGGTGCTTGATCTGCTCGACGAGCCCCGCGAGTTGGTGGCGGACGGCCCGACCCACCGCGTCAACATCGACGAGTACCGTGGACGTCTCGACTTCGACTCGGTCAGTTTCGCTTACCCAAAAGCCGAGGCCCAGGCACTGGAGCAAGTGACGCTCGAGGTGCTGCCGGGCGAGACGGTGGCGCTGGTGGGGCCGAGCGGTGCGGGAAAGACGACGCTGTGCAATCTGGTGGCTAGGTTTTACGACCCGACCGAGGGTTCTATCCGCCTGGATGGTCGCGACCTGCGCGAGATCGAATTGGAAAGCTACCGGCGGCTGATCGGCATCGTGGAGCAGGACGTGTTCTTGTTCGACGGCACGGTGGGAGAGAACATTGCCTACGGCGGCCGGGATGCGTCTGTGGAGGACATTCGCCGCGCTGCGGAGATTGCCAATGTCGCCGAGTTCGTGGAGTCGCTGCCGGACGGCTACGACACGATTATCGGCGAGCGCGGAGTGAAGCTCTCCGGCGGGCAGCGCCAGCGCCTGGCCATCGCTCGGGCCGTGCTGGCGGATCCGAAAATCTTGATTCTCGACGAGGCGACCAGCAATCTGGACACCGAGAGCGAGCGGCTGATTCAGAATAGCCTCGCGGCACTGCTGGCCGGCCGCACATGCTTTGTCATCGCGCACCGCCTGAGCACGATCACGCACGCGGACCGCATCGTGGTGCTGGAGGGCGGACGTGTGGTGGAAGTCGGCACGCACGCGTCGCTGATGGCCGAGCGGGACGGTCGTTATCGTGAGATGGTGCTGCTGCAGACCAGCCCCGCCGAGGCCGCCAAGTGAGACGCTCGCCCGAAGTTCAGTCCGCTTCGGGACGGTTGGCGATGCAGTTGCGGACGACGTTGAGGACATAGTCCCGCTCGGCATCCACCAGAGTCATGCGAGGCGCGCGGACGGTTTCGCGTCCGTATCCCACTTCGGCGCACGTTAGTTTGATGTACTGCACCAGCTTGGGATGGCTGTCGAAGTGTAGCATCGGCATGTACCACCGATAGATCTCCAGCGCCCGCTGATAATTGCCGGCAACCGCGGCGTCCCACAGCATCCGATTTTCATTCGGGAAGGCGTCGACCAGTCCCGAGACCCAGCCCGTGCAGCCAAGCATGATGCTCTCAAGGGCGACGTCGTCGAGTCCGGAGAAGACCAGGTAGCGGTCGCCGAGCGCGTTGAACAGATCCGTGATGCGTCGCACGTCTCCGGACGCCTCCTTCACGCAGACGAGATTGTCGACGTCAGAGAGGTCCTGGAGCATCTCGGGGGTGATGTCGACTCGGTACACCGGCGGGTTGTTGTAGCACATTATTCCCAAGCGGGTGGCCGCGGCCACCGTTCGGAAATGATTCACTGTCTCGCGGCGGTCCGAGTTGTAAACCATCGCGGGCATCACCATCAGGCCGTCGACGCCGATCTCCTCGGCGCACTTCGCGGTCTGGCAGGCGCCGGCAGTGGTGAACTCCGCGACCCCATTCAAAACGGGCACGCGCCCCTTGGCGGTCTCCACCGCCATCTTGAGCACCTCGGCCTTCTCGTCCAGCGACAGCGAGCAATTCTCGCCGATCGTGCCGAGCATGATCAGGCCATGGACACCATTGGCGATCAACGCCTCGACGTGCTCGCGAGTGGTTTCCAGGTCAATGGAAAAGTCGTCGTGGAATTGGGTCGGCACGGCGGGAAAAACGCCGCTCCAGTCAACCTTCATCGTGATTCTCCTGCGTGGCGTGGTGCGTGGTGTGGTGCGAAGTGCGAGGTGAGTGGCGTGGTGCGAGGTGAGTGGCGTGGTGCGAGGTGCGAGGTGAGTGGCGTGGTGCGAGGTGCGTGGCGTGGTGCGTGGTGAGTGGTGAGTGGTGAGTGGTGAGTGGTGAGTGGCGTGGTGCAGGACAGTGTGTGCCGAACGGCTCCTAACGAGCGCCGACCGAGCACATGGTTGCCCGAGATTCATTGAAGGCTGAAGGCCTTCTTCAACGTAGCCCGGGGCAACGCCCCGGGTGCAGTTGCCGGCAACCCCCAGGGTTGCGGAGGTACATCATTGAAGGCTGAAGGCCTTCTTCAACGTAGCCCGGGGCAACGCCCCGGGTGCAGTTGCCGGCAGCCCCCAGGGTTGCCGAGGAGTGATTTTATTGAAGGCTGAAGGCCTTCCTCAACGTAGCCTGGGCAACGCCCCAGGTGCAGCCCGTTCGCTTCAATGCAGCGGAAACTCAATCGTGGGGACTGGAGTCGCCCGACATCGTGACCGCATGGCGGCGATTGTAACAAAGTCGGGTTGGCGCCGCTGCACGTCTCGCCGCCGGGCAGCTTGGTTTTGCCGACCTGCCTGTTACGTATTTCCATCCGCAGTCTCGACTACGACATCCTCTTCGCCGTCGAGCTGCTCGCCGAGTGGCTACGACAACACCGGGAGCGTCAAGTCAAAGCGAAGACTTAGCAGGGCCATTCGGCCGCAACATCCGACACGACGCCGGGCGCCCCGCGATGAAGCAATCTGCGAACTCATCGAAGCTGCATAAGAACGGAAGAGTAACACGATTCCAGGAGTCGGAGGGTGAGTGAATTCACAGGTCAAACATTACTGCTGGACCGTGGGATGGTCGCTTTTCAACTCGTTCAACAGAGTCAGCGTCAAAGAAATAGACCAGGACTATCTCGCCGCTCTTGTTCCTTATCGGCCGGACACGGAAAGTGCCCGTCAACGCAATTGGCCCGAAATGAAATCTGACTGTGCCGCCGTTGTTCATTCGCACGTGCATGCAGGCATCCAGGGGAATTCTATCTCCACTGTGTTTGACTACCGCTGCGTCTTTGACCTCCCCCGCCAGAACGAATTCCCTTGCCTGAATAGCAAAAACGCTTGATGGTAGAATGTATCCGCGAATACGAAGCCTCTTCCCATCGAGATGCTTAACTTTATCAGGCAGCTGTTCAACGCTGAACTCGCGTTCTGAATTGGCAGGCAAACGAAACGTTTCCCAGGGAGTTTCAGAAATAGGCTTTGGAGGCTCTTCCGCAACCACACGGAAGTGCTGTGTGAGCGGAAACCATGCCAATATTGCTCCAATGATGACTTTGAAATGCATGTCCGTCTTGCCCCTAAAGTGTTACAGCCTGCGGTCTGATCGCGCTTTGGTGTTGATTGTGACCGAATCGATCATCGACGACCGCGCAGTTGAGCAAGGAGTTGGCCATGAGGAG
>JAGQPF010000329.1 GCA_020426845.1 Planctomycetales bacterium | reverse complement strand
TCCTTCGAACAACGCATCCAGCTCGTAGAAGGCCGTCTCGATTTGCCAGCGTTGCAAGTAGGCCTCGGCCACTTTGCGCGCCGAAACGTTCTTGGGCAGGTTTGTCAGGATCTGAATCTCATGATCCGTTCGTACGGCTTGCCCTTCATATTTGCATTGAGCGGGAGGAATTCGGCGTTGACGTCGAAGCTCTTCAAGATGTCGCATAGCTGCTCAGCAACAATGAATGTCGGCCCTGCATAGAAAAAGTCTGTCGGCTTCCAACCGGTCAAGATTTCCAGCGTGCTGGCGGGATGGGGTGTGGGCAGCGGCGTGCATCCGCTGGCTCGCCAGCCCGAGGCCGTCAATTCCCTGTAGTTCGCAAGTTCGGCGTTGATCCTGCTTGCGCCTCGTGTGGATCGCCAGATGAGGGTCATGTGCGATGATGTACCTATTGCTGCCGATCAATGAGCGACTGTCGGTTGCTGGGGAGCCCAGCACGCTTGAGCCATGCCTCAAGTCTAGTTTTCTTGCGCTCCAATGCCCACAAATTGTCGTCCCCAGCGATCACCTTAATCAACGATCGCTCGATACGTTCAGACTCACTTGCAGGTGAGTCACTGGTACGGAAACCACGCCAAAGATCCAAGACAAACCGATACGCAGTAAAGCGCTCTTGGTCGTTGAAGGGTAAGCGTTCCATAAAGAGCGTCTTTTCGTGTCCGCTAGACTCCAGGCATGGTGGATTGGTGCGCTTGCCTGGAGTTTCTGATGGGACGTGGAGCGGACGAGAAGCCGGAGTTCTGGCGTGCGGCAGTGGAGCTGCAGCGTGAAAGCAGGCTCAGTGTGGTCGCATTTTGCGAGCGCGAGGGGCTCAAGGCGCCGACGTTTTTTGCCTGGCGGAAGAAGCTGAAGGAAGAGAGCCAACCTTCTTCAAATGTGACGGGCGGCAGTTTCGCGACGCTTCAAGTGGTGGACGACTCTGCGGTCGGCTCGGCGGCGCCGAGGGGCATCGTCGAGCTGATTTTCCCATGCGGCATCATCGCTCGCGTCCGCGAGCAGGCCGACGCGGCGACGCTGCGGCGGGTCGTCATCGCCCTCCGTGAGGCGTAGGCCATGCTGCAGCTCTCAGCGCAGACCAAGGTCCACGTGGCGTTGGCGCCGACCGACATGCGGCGCGGCTTCGCGGGCCTTTCGGGCGAGGTCCGGCAGGTGCTAGAGCAGGACCCGCTCAGCGGCCACCTGTTCCTGTTTCGCAACCGGCGCCGGGACCGCATCAAGATCCTGGCATGGCAGGGGGACGGCTTTGCCATCTTCTACAAGCGGCTGGAGCGAGGAACGTTCGAGTTCCCCCAAGCCGACGAAGGCGCCGCCAGCGTCGAAATCCGTGCCAGCGAATTGGCGATGATTCTCGACGGCATTCGCCTTGAAGGGCGCAGCCGACGACCGCGATTCGAGCTGGCGGACACTGCCGACGGTCGCTCGTAGAGAGCCGGTCGTGACAGGTTCATGGCGCCTGAAAAATTTTTTGATTGCGCTATCGCGCCGCTGCCTTCGAATTGCTAAGATTCGCCCACTGCCTGCGGCCAATCTTCACCGGACACGGCGACTCGGGGAATGACACAAGCTCGTCAACAACAAGACGCTCTGCCCGACGACGTCGAGACGCTCAAGCAGCTGGTGCTTCAGTTGCTGGCCGCCGCGGAGGCGGATCGACTCAAGATCGCCAAGCTGGAGTCGACCATCGACCAGCTGATCCGGCAGTTCCGTGGCCCCAAGAGCGAGCGCCATGCCGACTCTGCGCAGGGCCTGCTCTTCCCGGAGTTGGCGAAGGAGGACGGGGACGACCAAGGAGATGACGACCCCGACTCGCCGTCGCCCGCGGACGCCAACGCGAACGAGGCCCGCTCGCCGAAGTCTCGGCGAGGACGTCGCAATTCGCTGGGCGACAAGCTGAAGCGTTATCGTCGCGAGCACATGCTTCAGGACGATCAGCAGACTTGCGATTTGCAGCTCTCCGCTGGCGGTCCAGATGGTCAAAGGCGCCGAGCAGTACGGCTACTCGCCCGGCCATTACTTCATCATCGAACATTACCATCAGACCGGCTTCTGCAACGGCTGCGACGAGTGCGTG
>JAGQPF010000328.1 GCA_020426845.1 Planctomycetales bacterium | reverse complement strand
GCTAGAAGCCGTCGTCGTTGCACGCAATGCCGCAGCATCCGCCAATACCGGCGCCGCCGCCAATCCAGGCGACCCCGCTGCGATGAAGAGACTCGCCAGTGCCGAAGGCACGCTCAGCGGCACGCTCGGTCGCTTGTTTGCACTCTCCGAGGCCTATCCGGACCTCAAGGCGAACACGACCATGATTGGCTTGATGGAGGAACTGACCTCGACGGAAAACAAAGTCTCCTTCTCCCGCCAGGCGTTCAACGACTCGGTGATGGCCTACAACACACAGCGGGAGGTTTTCCCCAGCAACATCATCGCCGGCACCTTCAACTTCGGCGCCGCCGAGTTGTTTGCCATCGAGAATCTGGAGCAACGGGAGGCGCCCAAGGTGTCGTTTGTTTGACGAGATAGACCATGGATTTCTTCGCGCACCAGGACAAGGCCAGGAAGCACACGACGGTGCTGGTGATCTACTTCGTGATCGCCGTCCTGTGCATCATCGCGTCGGTCTACGTGGCCAGTCTGCTGATTTTCTACGGTGCCGGCGCCAAACAGGCGACTGGCGCGCCGCCGCCAGAACTCGTCCTGTGGGATCCCCAGCTTTTCCTGTACGTCGTGCTGGGTACGCTTGGCGTCGTCATCATTGGCAGCCTCTATAAGACCGCCACCTTGTCCAAAGGCGGTAGCGCCGTCGCCGAATCGCTTGGTGGACGGCTGGTCAATCCCAACACGAACCATCCCGATGAACGCAAGTTGCGCAACGTGATCGAGGAGATGGCCATCGCCGCCGGCGTGCCCGTTCCCAAGATCTACGTGCTCGATGACGAACAGGGCATCAACGCCTTTGCCGCCGGCCATGCGCCTGGGGACGCGGCCATCGGTGTGACCCGCGGTTGCATGACCTTGCTCAACCGCGATGAATTGCAGGGCGTCATCGGCCACGAGTTCAGCCACATCCTCAACGGCGACATGCGCCTGAATCTGCGCATCATGGGCATCCTCTTCGGCATCCTGTGCCTCGCGGTGATCGGCCGGGTTCTGATCTACTCCCGCGGCGGTCGCGACCGGAATCCGCTGATGTTCCTGGGGCTAGCTCTGATCGTCATTGGTGCGATCGGCGTGTTCTTTGGCCGGCTGATCCAGGCCGCCCTCAGCCGGCAACGGGAATTTCTGGCCGATGCCTCTTCGGTGCAATTCACCCGCAATCCGGTGGGGCTTTCTGGTGCGTTGCAAAAAATCGGCGGCGTCGGCTCACAGGTCGAATCCGCTCACGCCGGGGAAGCCAGCCACATGTTCTTTGAAAACGGCATGGGCAAACCGTTCCTCGGCGCGCTGGCTACCCACCCACCCCTCGGCGAGCGTATCCGCGCCATTGATCCAGCTTGGGACGGTAAATTCAAGGCGGCCAGCTCCAAGCCAGTTGCAGCAGAATCTTCACGTGTTAGGGCGAATCCAGGCTCTTCAAGATCGCCGTTTCCGACGATTCCCGGGATGCCCGCCGCGGGGGCCACTGACGGCGGGTTCGCCACCAACGCTGTCCTGATGGGAGCCGTGCTGCCGAGCGTCGGCAAGCCAACGCCGCTGCATTTGGACTACGCCAAGGCGTTGTGGAATTCATTCTCGGAAAAGGTCCAGGCCGCCGCTCGCGAACCGCTCGACGCCATCGCGCTCGTTTACGCGATGCTCCTCAGTCCGGATGATGCCTTGCGCGCGAAGCAACTCACGGAACTGGCCCAGCAAGCCGCTGCGGATGTTGGCGAAACCACCGCCACGCTCTGGCCGGAAGTCGCGCCGATCGCCTCGCGCGCCCGGCTGCCGCTGGTGAACCTCGCTTTGCCGGCGCTGCGCCAGCTTCGGCCCGACGAGTTCGAGCAGTTCAGCCAAACCTTGGATTGGCTCATTGAGAGCGATGGGCAGATCGAGCTTTTTGAGTTCGTCCTGCAGAAAATTGTCCGGCGCCACCTCGCGTCGCAGTCGGGCGCAACCCGCCCGACCTCGGTTCAGTTCCACACGCTCAAACCACTGGTGCGGGACTGCTCCGTCGTGCTTTCCGCACTGGCGAACGCCAGCAGCAGCAACGCCGCCGAAGTCGCAAGAGCATTCCGCGCCGGCGCGCCCCATCTGGGGGCGAAGGCCGATGCGCTGCAACTCCTGCCGCGCACAGAATCCGGGTTGAAACAACTGGATACCGCGCTCGACCGCTTGGCGTTGGGCGCGCCGCAAATCAAGAAGAATCTGATCGAAGCCGGCGTGCAGATCGTCGGCGCCGACGGCTTGCTCCAGGAACGCGAGGCCGAATTGCTGCGCGCCATCGCTGACACGCTGGATTGTCCGATTCCGCCGTTTGTGGCCGACAGCGAAGCAACCGGAGACGCCTCATGAAAGAAACCGAGCACACCGCCAACCACGAACCGGCAGCAAAGCCGATGCCGGGCACAGTGGCCAAGCATGCGGGCTCCAAGCATCCGGCTCACCATGGCGATCATGCCCACATGGCGGCGGACTTCCGCAACCGGTTCTGGATTTCGCTGGTCTTGACCCTGCCGATTCTGGCGCTCTCGCCGATGCTCCAGTCACTGGTCGGCCTGCGCGAAGCCATCCGTTTCCCCGGCGACATCTACGTACTTTTCGGCTTTTCTTCCGCGGTCTTCGCGTATGGCGGCTGGCCGTTTCTAAAGGGCTTGGTCGAGGAGACCAAAGCCCGCCGGCCCGGGATGAAGACGCTCATCTCGGTCGCCATTGCCACCGCGTATCTCTATAGCAGCGCCGTGGTGTTCGGGCTGACCGGCAAGATGTTCTTCTGGGAGCTGGCCTCGCTCATCGACATCATGCTGCTCGGGCACTGGATCGAGATGAAGTCGGTGATGGGGGCGTCAAAGGCACTTGAGGAGCTGGCCAAGCTGATGCCGTCCGACGCGCACAAGCTCATGCCCGACGGCAGCGTGAAGGACGTACCGCTCGGCGAGCTGGTGGTGGACGACAAGGTCCTGATCAAGCCCGGCGAGAAGATCCCCGCAGACGGTGTCATCGTGGCCGGCGAGAGCTCGGTCGACGAGGCCATGCTGACGGGTGAATCGACCCCGGTCGCCAAGACGACCGGCGGCAAAGTCATTGGCGGGGCCATCAACGGGGAGGGCTCGCTCACGGTGGCAGTCAAGGGCACCGGCAAGGACTCGTTCCTGTCGCAGGTCATCGACCTGGTCAAACAGGCTCAGGACAGCAAGTCGCGAACTCAGGACCTCGCCAACACTGCGGCGATGTGGCTCACCGTCGTCGCCCT
>JAGQPF010000039.1 GCA_020426845.1 Planctomycetales bacterium | reverse complement strand
CAGCTTCACCACCGAGGAGAACAGTAGCTCGCGTGTGTACTGCTGGCTGCGATTCTCCTCAAAGACCTTATCCACTTCCTCCGCCGGGAGTGCGTTCTCGAGGATCACCCGGACCATAACCGACTCAGGGCACTCTTGCTTCAACTTCTCCGGGATATCCTTCGTCATTTCCAATTACCTCCGTGCGTTCTGGCAACATCTCAACCGACGTACTCCAGACGAACCAAAGTCCCTATTGGTTCGTACCGCTAGAGACGACCTTCAAAGGGCTGGTGACCGACTTGAATGCCTACCGCCCCTATCTGTCGCTGACCGAGTCGGGCGTGGGTTATGGCGGCAATCGCGTCAGCTCATTGCAGATGGAGAAGATCGTCTGGGAGCTGTCGACCGGTCAGTCCTACCAACTGGTGGCGCCGATCGACATCGACGCCGACTTGGATCCCTGATCGCTTGATCGGCCCACCGGGCCTCACCCGATCGGTCCCAACGCGTTGCGATTGTACTGATGAAGTGACGAGAAGCTGCCGAGGGGCTTGCCCTCGGCAGACATGAGACGGCCAACCGGCCATCGTAGCGTGTTGAGCTTGCCCCCACCGTGAGACTCAGCCGCCGGTTTTCGACCATTGACAAGGCACCATGATCTAGAGAATGAAACAGGGCGAGGCTTAACATGCGACAACATCCACACCGGCAAGACCGCCACGGCGTCATCAATGTGCTTGTGGCATTCATGCTCATCGGGCTGCTCGGCATGGCCGCCGTCGCCATCGACATCGGCTATCTCATGTCTGCCCGCGAGGAGCTGCAACGCTCCTGCGACTCGGCCGCCTTGGCGGCCTGCTGGGAGCTCGCCAGCCAAACGGCCAACGGCCAAAGCGTCTCGGACGCGATGGCCTCGGCTCGCCAAACGGCCTCCACGTATGCGGGCCTGAACGACGTGACCAACGATGCTCCTCAGCTGGCGACGGCGAACTCCGCCGATGGAGACGTGGTCTTCGGCTACGTGAGCGACTCCAGCAATCCGAACTCGTTCACGACGAACGCCAGCGAATACAACGCGGTTCGCGTGAGGGTTCGCCGCACGGACGACATCAACGGCGAGGTGCCGTTCTTTCTCGGGCCGATCTTCGGGAAGTCGGGACAGGACACCAGCGCTTCGGCGACCGCGATGCTGATCTCCAGCGTGAAGGGCTTCAAGGAGCCATCGGGCGGTGGCAATCTCGATATTCTGCCCTTCGCGCTCGACATTGATACTTGGAACAGCTACGAGGCTGGCGTCGGCTCCGACGACTATTGCTACAACGAGTCCACCAAGACGGTCACCTGCGGCTGTGACGGCAAGCTCGAGTTCAACTTGTACCCGCAAGGCACTGGCTCGCCCGGCAATCGTGGCACGGTTGACATCGGCAGCTCGAACAACAGCACCAACGACATCGCTCGGCAGATCACCGACGGCATCTCGCCGAATGACTTGGACGATCTTGGCAAGCCACTGGAGCTCGACGCCAACGGCGAGCTGGAGCTGAACGGCGACACCGGCATCAGCGCCGGCGTCAAGGACGAGCTCGCCTCGATCATTGGGCAACGCCGCGTGATTCCGATCTTCAACTTGGTGCAGGGCCCCGGCAACAATGCTCAGTTCACCATCGTCAAGTGGGTTGGCATTCGCGTGATGGACGTGAAGCTGACCGGCAAGCTGAGCGGCAAGAAGCTGATGGTCCAGGAGGCACCGATCGAAATGAAGGGCGTCGTTCCGGGCACGAGCCAAAGCTACTCGTCCTCGGTTTATTCTCCGGCTTTCATGCTCAAGTAGGCCAAGGCGGGCCGCACGGTCCGAAACCGTGACCTAGAGTTTTATTGCGCCGTCAGGTCTGATCCACCCGCCAAGTCAGGAGGGTCAGGCTTGGCGGCAGGATGCGAAACAGAACTACTCGGCTTACCACTCCCTCGCAATCGTGGCAAAACTGGCAAAGGGGCCAACCGTGAATCAACACGACCGCGTCAATCTCAACCGCGTCCACTCGCTTCGACGGACGCGTTCCAGCCGGTCGGAACGGCGAGGCACTGCGGCAGTCGAATTTGCCCTGGTGGCCCCGATCCTGCTGCTGGTCGTGATGGCCACGGTGGAATTTGGCCGCGGCATGTTGGTGAAGCAGGTGCTCACCAACGCCTCACGCGTGGCCGCTCGAGAGGCCTCGCTGCCGAACTCGACCTCTGCCGAGGTGACGACGTCAGCGACCAATTACGCGCTGAGCTCGGGAGTGTCCGGCGTCACCGTCACGGTGGACCCATCTCCGACCGTGGCGACCGCTGGTGATTCCATCACGGTGTCGGTCTCCGTCAACTTCGACGACGTCAGCTGGCTGCCGTCCGCTTGGTTCCTGGGCGGCGTCAATCTCCAGGCCTCATCCGTGATGCGGAAAGAAGGCTTCGAGTAGGCGCAACCGCTTTACCGCCTGACGCGGAAGCACAAAGATAGCCCACTAGAAAAAACGGCCGCGGAAACATTCCGCGGCCGTTCTCTGTTGACCTTGATCGCGTCTGAATCTCAGGCTTCCAGCGGCCCCTCATTTTCGTAAGTGGCGATCACCGCCAAGCGAAAGCCGACGTCGTGGCGATACCCATTCGGCTCAATGCATCCTGCGTTGCTAGAGGCGCAGGATTCAGGTGCGCTGTTGAATGAGCCACCGCGCAGTTCGACGTCGTAAGACCAAGGGTCACGCTGGTCGACACATAGCTCCCACACGTTTCCGTGCATTTGATGAAACCCCCAAGGGTTGGGGGCCACGGAGATCAAGGGGTGAGTTCCGTCGACGCGGATCGTTCCCTGTGGCAACATCCCTTCCACGACTTTGCCGTGGTATGCAAAGTCGCAGTGGCAATAGGGGGATCGTATGGTGTCGCCGTTGGCGCGGCTTCGCCAGGTATATGCCGTCGTCTCCCCGCAACGACAAGCGCATTCCCATTGCCCACCGGTGGGCAAGATCACCGAGTGCGCGACGTGGTCGAGTTCCACGATGTTGATCCATTCGGCAAAGCAGAGTGCATCGAACAACGTCACGTTAACGACGGGATGGTCGTTCTCGCGCGACTCGCGAAAGTCCACGTGACTCGGATCGAACAGCTCGAACTGCTCGTTGGTCACACAGAAGCGATGGAGCGCAAATGGTCTTCCGCCGGCGCCCTGCGGCATTTCAACGGGAATGAACTGCGAATCCTTGTCTGGCTCCTGCTGCCAAAGCAATGATAATGCCGCGGCGCGTCGGCTCCGATCTTCATCGACTTGGGCATCTCTGAATTCGTGATGCCAGGTTGCCAAGACCTGTTGAGCACGGGATCTGTCCATTTCACGGCTGTTGGCCGACGCGTACTCTCGCAGCGTCCGAAGTGCTCGCACAATCATTTCCGTTGGTCGGCCGCGCCGTCGGCCGTCGCCATTGGGCGTGATGGCGGGACGTCGAAACAGAGGGGCGATTGCCGACAGCCAGACATCGCCAATCCGAACGTCCTTGTGCATTTCGCAAAGGAATCGCCAGAACTGATGATAGGCATCCGTTTCGGGCCGATTGCGACAGGGCACCCATCGCGAAAGCAGGTCAAAGTCCTCCTCCTTGGCAAGGCAACTAAAGTAGTACGCCAGGAAGAACTCGTGGATGACCCGTTCTCGCCAAACGATTTGCGAGTGCCATTGTGAGTCTTCAAAGACTCCAAGTTCGATGAATTCAGCGCCCAGATGTTGAACCTTGTCCCACGTCTCCAAGCCGTTGATGCCTTCCTGCTTGCACTTAGCTTCAATTTCAGCCTGGATATCCGAGAACTCATTGGCGCCAACGTCGTCCTTGCTCAAGTCGTAGAGATAAGGCAACGTCCTATCCGGCTCACTGCCACGTTGGTGATGAACGAGCGACTCGAACGCCAAAATGGCCAGGAATTTCATGGCCACCTCGGCGCCGCGGTCATTGTACTCTTCCCTCAATCGCGCACTGTCCTGTAGCTGGCTCTTCATGGAGTGGTAGAAGATGTCGGACAACGTGCGGGAACTGGAGAAGTTGTTGGTGCGTTGGCAGAACGACAGCACTCCCGGGACTCTGAGCAAGTCTCTTGCTTCAGAGGGAATCTCGTAGTACCGAAGTGATTTGCCTTCAGGCATCCAACCCAGAAAGCGAATTTGTTGCTCGCGAGTGAATTCGTTCAGCCTCACGAATGTCCATTCGCTGCGGCGAAACAACGCTTCGTAGTTGGCGACGATCGAGTGTTGGCGACCAGCGACAATGAACTGACAGTCAGGGAATTCGCTTAGCAGCGTCCCCATCTCTTCCACCCGATTGGACTGATCGAGTCCATCCAGGATGAGCACCAGGCTGCCGCGTCGTGCGTGACTGTCCAGCTGGCGCTTCATCTCGGAGAGCATCTGCTCCGAGAGTTGTGGCTGCCGCGACTCAACGGTGGCCTTCCACTGCTCGAACAAGCGAGTCATCACGTGCGACTTGATTGTGCCGGAGCGAACACCCTCGAGGAGCGCACCCACTTCAAAGCGGAACGCCATCAACTGGCGGCCAAGGTGATCTGGGTGGTTCAACTCATATTCAAACCACTGCGTTGCGACGGTCTTGCCAAAACAAGCTTCGCCCGTCAGCACAATGCGCAATGGGTGCGACGGCTGTCCGTTCCGGGACAGGTTGGGAAGCATCGTTTCGCGCGCAATCGGGGTCCACCCGTGCTGTGAGCCGGCAGAGTCGTCCCGATCGATGGCGGCCTGGCCGTTGCGATTGAGAAATGGGCGCGGGTCCTCATTGGGACCTATGTTCAGTCGCGACCAGCATTGGTCATGTATGTGCCACGGCCGAGTGGAGTTGTTCATGAGTGCCCTGACTTCATACGATGAACGCGCTTCCTAATCCGCGGACTCGGTTTGTTGCGTGTTGGTTTGTTGCGTGTTCCTCGGCGGATCAACGGCGCCTGCGTGCTCAACCCATGGACTCAACCGATAATCGCGGCTTCCAGTGCTGATTCCCCCGTCGTCGTTGGTGTCGCGGTCCGTTGGCATGCCGTTGTGGTCTAGCAACTTCCCATCCGCATCATGAGCCAACCTCCATGCCTTCTCCCACAAATCTTGATGATACTGGTTCCATTGATTGCGGGCCTCGTTCACCTCAAGCAATGACGAGAGCACTTCCCCGATCGTTGTCACGTCCGTGCGCACTTCGAGCGCGGACGGGACATTTGGCAGCTCGTCGTTCGTGCTGATAATCACCGTGTCGAACAGCGAGTTCTCGGGACGCTGCGATCGCGAGTAGAGTTCAGCGGCCTCGACTTTGGATAGCGCGTGCCCGACGTGCCCAAGTCTCATCTGCTCCGTTCCGAATTCGCCGTCTTCTGCGTTGGTGGTCAATGTTGCAGAGACCACCACACGTGGGTTGAGACGAAATGGGATGCGCTCGTCATTCAGTTGAAAGTAGCCGTCGCAGGGCGCGGTGTCAGTTACATGCGATCGGGGAATCCGCCCCGCTGCTGCCCAAAGTGCCGACAGCGCCGCCGCCTGGATCGACCTCCCTTTGAATTTGGAAAAGTAGCGAGGTCGGTTCAGCCGATGGTCCGGATCGTTCGACGTCAGCTTCCAGCGAGCATGGTACAAGTTCGAGAGCTGCGATGCCGCCCAAACCTCTTGGAGTGGCTGATTCATGTCGGATACGTCCGTCAACCCAAGTGAGAACAGGTCCGGAAACATCGCGCCTCGCGAGCCGCTGGACAGTTCCATTAACTCAATCGTCAGCCACTGCACATAGGATCGTCTTGACGATTCGTCGTAGAAGAGGACGGCAGCGGTCGCGTTCCTCCCGGACGGCACGTCCAGGCCACGCAGTCGCTTCAGCACGTCCTGAACCACCCAATACCCAATTCCGGGCCCCGTCAGGTCGAGAAGCTGGTGGAGTCCTTCGTCCAAGGAGCAAGTGGATCTTCCTAAAGTTTCATTCAAAGTGGCGAGCTCGCTGTCCGCAGCCGAATTGCAATGGCCAAGCGCGACGTCGAGATTCCGCATCGACTGCTGAAGGATTTCAAAAGTATGTTGATCTACCGGCCTGGGCAGCTTTTGGGCGACCTCGTGAATTGCACACCAAGCGGCAACTAGCTTCGAGACGGTCGCTTCGTGAATCCCGTATGCCTGCTCGATCCGGGCCGCCTTGATCAGTTCCGGGGCTCGCAAGTGGAATTCGGAGCTCGACGGGGTCCTGAAGAATTCTGCGCACGCGCTCGTCTCGCCAAAGAAGATGGGGCGATGAACATCATCTAGATCTACGTGCTGAAAGTCACCCTGCAGCCATTTGATGAATTCGTTCATCAAACGCCCATCCTCCTGGCGAGCTCGTCAATCTGACCGCGAAACGTAGCGTGCTGATACTTGTCCCAGCTCTTGAAGACGGCAATTTGCTCTGGGCTCATCCGGTCGATGATGGACGCTGAATCAGTGACGCATTCCAGTTTCAGCTGGGACTCCCGGTCTCGGATCTGGTGCTCCGTCAAGTTGAGCAGCTTCAACGCGAAGTCTGCGGAAACAACGCCGTCGACGACTTCGGCGAGAACGTAGAAGTGGCCTTCCATGCCCCCGAAAGAATACGAGAGCTCGGCAACGCCAAATTCACAAGGATTGGCCTCGTCAGCAGACACCCGAACGGTCATGTGGATGTTGCGCCCGCAGACGGTAAATCCTGACACCGCGTCGACGTCACATCCGGCCAGCGCTGGCGGAGACCACGGCACGCTATACCCTTGTCGCCCACTTCCGAGTTGCCGTGGAGACGGATGCGCCGTCGGCAGCAGCTGCCGCAAGTACTCCATTTCAACGTCGCCAATGAACTCGGGCGCCACCCCATCGCGCTCGCATTGACCTGGGCGAGACACGGTCATGTAGAGATTGTGCAGTCGCTCGTCAGACGCGATCGCATCACAAGCTCGATCACGCAGAGTCGGCTCCGGGAGCTCGTCCAACGCCAGCAGCATAACAAGGTCATGATTATTCATTTGAGACATTCTTTGAAAGGATCGGGGTTTCTGGACGGGGAGCCAGGTAATAGTGACGCTAGTCGTCGACCAATTGCGACGCTGCCTGTTTCATCTTGTTCCAGATGGCGTTTGATACTTGGCGGTGTTGCTCCAGGCATTTCTCAAATCGTCGCTGTTCCTCAGGCGTCAGCACTGACTTGATCGTGTCTGATATTTCGGCATGTTGATCTTCTTGCGGGGAATAATCATTCGATGCTATCGCACATTCCGCAGCATCGTTCCACCCTGATGGTTCTGCACGCCGATACTTGTTGTGCTTTTTGATGGCGCGTTTCAGCCATCCTTTCTCGGAGTTCCCGATGGTGGCGGAAACTCTGCCAAACCAGTTGTCTTCGCTTCGATTTCGATTGAGGTACCAAATCAGCGCCCGCCGGAGCGTAGTCCCGATGGCCATGCAGACCGCGTCGGTATAGATGTCATGAATGTCGTCGTCGCGGATGTCGTAGCTCTGGCAAGCCTTCCTTGTCATACGGTTGAAGACGTCCGCCTCGAAGATGGCGGCCGCTAACTCGACGTACGACCAAGGAGCGAAATGCAGGGCGGAAAACCAGTCAGATTCGGCCGTCAGACGTTCGATTCGATTCCCAATCCATTCCTGCGTAACCCCAACCAAGGCATTCTCGGGTCCAACTGGTGTTCCCGCCGAGCCTGTGAAAGGCACACCGTCAGGAGGCGGCTCGCGATCTGAATCGTTGTCGTCGGACTCGGGATCGGCCGCGAGCCAACCCAAGCGCTCCACCGGAACAGACTTCATTGAGTCCAGCAATTCGTTGGCGTGAATTCGCTTGAGTGCCGCCAAAACGGCATTGATGGCTGCGATGTTGGGCCCCAGCCAGGTTGGCTCTCCATGTAGCTTCACTGGTGCGATGCCAAGAATCATTCCAAGCCGATTGCTATCGTCGGCAACCTGCAGCAGCAGCGAGTAGTCGTGATTCCACGGGGTCTGGTTAGAGCGCGACATGTCGAATGGTCTCCAAGTCCGTTGTCAACGAATCCAACAACGAAAAGGCGCGGATGTGGGGCAGCAGGCGGGAATTCCGGAAAGATTTCGGAAATTGGAGTCGAACGCGGAGCGAGGCGACATGGTCAACGGCAAGCTCCCGCAAGGCGGTCGTCCAGCAGTCGCAGAAATCGAAGGGGCGTCTGGCCGAAGAGTTCGTCGTGAAGCCGAGAATGGGCATAGGCCGTTGCCGCCTCGGCAAAGGTGCGTGGCAGCGGTGGCAGGCCTTCGTCGATGACTCGGGCGTCCGTAAACGACTGGGGCCGTGTCAATTCAAGGCTGTCCCGACGGCCGATGGCCACGCCTGCCACAATCGCGGCAAGACTAAGCCAAGGATCGCAGCTCGCGCATGGCAGTCGATGCTCGATTCTCTGCGCCGCCAGGTTTTCGACGTCCGGAATTCGCAATGCGCACGTTCGATTGTTGGCGCCCCAGGAAACGGTCGTCGGCGCGCCGCTGAAACGGTGCTCAACGCTCGTTGGTTGGTGAATGTAGCGCTGGTAGTCCGCCGGTTGGGGGGAAAAGAACACCATCGACTCGCGCATGACGCTGCAAAGGCCCGCGATGGTCTGTCGCAGCCACTCCGTCTGCGGCGCACCTCGCGTCGCCCTGGCCAAGAGGTTCCGACCGTTTCCATCCGCTACGTGGAGGTGGAAGTGGCAACCGTTGCCGGGCGCGTCGGGAAGCGGCTTTGCGGCGAAGGATGCGCTGTAGTGGCGTGACAGATGCTCGCGGACAAACTCGACCGCCCCGGCGATCTCGCTCAAGTTATTGTTCGGCGCAATGACGAGCTCGCACTGCTGTGGATGTATTTCGCGGTCAATGCTGTCGATTTGAATTTCCCGGCTCAGCAAATCGCGTTGCATCTCTGCAAGCTCGGACGATTGGAACGCGTTGCGATCGTGTGCAAAAAACTCAATCTCCGTCCCAACGACCAATCTGATGGCGAACTCGCGTTCGACGCGATCCTGTAGGCAACGGAGATGCGCGCTGCGGAGCGGGGCATTCTCTGGCGTCATCGGTTCAAGGCCTTCCTGCTCCCTCAGCCATGCAGCTTCGAATTCCGGTGGAACGGATTCTCATCGAACAAGCCGTTAAACGCGGAATCGTAGAGGTAGTCCAACTTTTTGGACTTCTTGATGTCGCCGTCAATCGCCGTGACCTGCTCGTCAGGCAGCAAGCCGCGAATATCGTCGAGCTCGATGCCAATGAGGTCGGCGATCTGCTGAGCGACACGATCGTTCTTTGCTCCAAAAGCCTGCACGACGGCGCAATTGTTGACCATCGTGTTCCAGCCAACTTCATAGAGGCTTTCGATTTGGCTCAGATCCTGCCAGAACGTCCATGTCTGCAGCCCGTAACCGCGGCACAGCGTGATGGCGCTTTCCAGAAATCCGACACGCCCGAGCTGTGCGCACTCATCGAGCACAAAGAGCGTGCGCTTGTTCGGGATGATCTTTCGCGAGGTAATGGCGCGCATGATGGTTCCGACCCACAGCCGCAGCAGCGCAGCATGACTCTTGAGCTTGTCGGGCGGAATGATCAAATAGATGGAGATCGGTTTGCCTTCAACGATGTCGTTGATCGGAAAGCTGGAGGAGTCCAAGGATCGCTGCACTCGCTCGCTGACGAATGCCTTCAAGTAGGAGTTGGCTGTCGAAAGCACGCCGCTCCGCTCCTTGTCGGCCTTCTGCAAGAATGAGGCGATCTCCTGGTAAGCCATTTTGGGTAGCTGCTTGCCGATCGTGTCGAGCACGACGGCCAGATTGTAGACGACGTCGTCCGAATGGGTCGTGTTCACAATCTCGGAGAACTTGCGCTCGTCCCCTTGCTTGGTAGTGCCAAGGTACGCGAAGATTCCGCTCAGCAGCGCCCGAGCGCTGATGTCCCAAAAGGCGTCAAGGCCGCTGCTTTCCAGCGACAACAGCTCCGCGATCATTTGCGAGTCCGATTCGATGTCGGTTCCCTCCAGATCGAAGATGTCGAATGGGTTCAGGGCGTCCGTCTGTTCGCCAGCGATGTTGAACGGATCGAGGCGGTACACCTGTTGACCCATTTGTTCGCGAGCGCGCGCCGTGACGGCAAAGTTCTCGCCTTTCGGGTCGGTGACGACGATGGGACCGTCATAGGCGAGCAAGTTAGGGATGATGACGGACCGCCCTTTTCCCGATCCTGTCGGCGCGACAGTCAACAGGTGGCTGTCGCCGACGTACTGCAAGGGCTCGTCGCCCTTGAACGACTTTAGTTTTCGATTCAGCGTGTGCGACTCTCGGCGTCCAGGGTCGAAGGAGCTGCGACCACCCCCGGCTCGCTTCAGGCTCGAACGGGCTTGTCCCAGCACAATTCCATGCATGGCCAAGGCTCGGGAAGGCGTGGTTGACAACATGATCAATTCGAATTTGTTGCTGGAAACTCAGAGTCCATTTCGTCGCGCCCACGCGAAGCGTGGGCGTTTGAGGGCGCCCGCGCGCTCTTACTAGGCTGACGCCGTGGCGCCGTTCTGTTTGCGGTTAATGATCTCCCTCAGCTGCCGCGGCAGCTCATGGAAATAGGCTGCCTCGACCTCCTCCGTACCGCGGGCTGTCGCATCACTGCGAAGGTCGTCATAGAGATGTCGCGCGAATTCGCGCCGGTCTTTCCTGGACGTTTCGGTTTCGTGAAAGTCGTCCTGAAAATCTTCGATTTCACCCGTTGTGATGTGAATCTGTCGTTGTGCGCGCCGGCAGACCTCCATGGCATCCTCATAGTTCGTGTGCGATTCTGCCGAGTCGCGCACGAACACCACGGCTTGCTTGATGTGCTCGTCCGTAAACGGAAGCTGGGTGGCCGTGGGGTTGGAGATCATGGAGGACCAGGCATTCTGAGGCTCCAACGCGCCTGCCATGGCGTTCGCCAGGTGAGCGAAATTGAGCGGGTCGTCAAGGTCGAGCAGGCAGGCCACAACTCTCGCTTCGATCGCCTCCAATGTTTCGCCTTGCTCGTGAAGCACCATGGCGTACCAGTTGGCCGCCGTGTCGTCGGGGTTCCTGCCGAGCAGCGCACGGCGATACGCGGCCCGCACCTCCTTCGACCGGCTGCCGGGGAGCCGTTCCAAGGCGCGCGCAAAGTTTCTCAACACCAGGCTCTGCTTGTCCGAGTCATAAAATGTCTCGACGAGTTGCTTCGAGATCTCGAACGCCTTCTGGTGCTCGCCATCGCGATGGTACGCGTCCAGCATGAACACCAGGCAGTCCAGCTGGTACTTGGTGAACTCGAAATCTTTGGGAATGCTGAACTCGTCCCCCACACAGCCGAACATCTCGTAAACCAACCGCTTCGCCTCGAGCCGGTGCTCCGGGAAAGGCGAATGAGCGAGCAAACGAACTTGCGTCCGCGCGAGCTGCTCACTTTGTGGGTGAATTTCCAACGCAGCCTCAACCAGCGCAGTAATCACCGAGGCTCCGATCTTCGCTTCCTCGCAGTAGTAGAGCATCGCCATGTATTCGGTGTCCGAGGGCCGAAAGTCATCGGTCTGGGCGAACACACTAAGCGTCTCGAGAAACTCGATTCGGTCGCCTTTGTGGCGAGCTCTGGCCTTCTTCTTTGCTGCTTCGATCAATTCCGATGGCAAACTTTCGTTCTCGGCAGCCAGCGTTGCTTTCAAGATCGTGTCGCGAAGCCGGGAGTGCGCGGAACTACTGCCGTAGTCACTCACTTGGTCGTCACGGGAGGCCTCGCTGCGCCTGAGTTGTGACAGCAAACTCTCGAGGTCGTTGACCAGTGTCTTGACTCCCGCCACGGTCGCCACGTACGCCACGACGTGCTGCCAGGCGTTGCCTTCGCAGTCGTCGCGCTCCCGCGCTCCCGACTTGATTGCCAAGTATTCTTCATTCGATACCTGCGCGACTCCGATCGTGGGGCCCTCGAAGTCGGCCAAATTTCCAGGCAGGCTGGGGGCGGATGAGTCGCTTGGGATCAACACCAAAACTGAACGAACCTCCTCGTCCACGCAAATCGAGCGCGAACGAACGGTGTCGCCCAGGTTGACGTAGTCGTACTGGTACTCGCGATCCTCAAACTCTTGAATGACAAGGTCGATATAGTTGTCCGCCGCAAGTGGCTCGGCCGCCACGAGGAGGAATTTCTTGCTGCTTCTCACGTTGAGCCTGCCTGTTGCGTGATTGTGTTTGTCCATCTTATTGACCGATGCAATGCTCATGATGGCGTTTCCTACCTGTCACGCTGTACTTCGGAGATCGCCTTGCGATTTGCCTCTCTGAGCGCCTGGCACTCTGCCAGACGATCATCGAGGTGGGCGACCAGATCCTGCAATAGACGCCTCGTTGCCTCAAACGACGTGTGGACGTTGGTGCGACGAATGGCGGTCTGAATCGCGTTCACGGCAACGGGGTGGTCGATAAAGCAATTGCCGCTCACGAGCGCGACCCGCAGGCTCTCATCAAGGATGAACCTCAAATGGGCGTAAAGCTCGCAGACCTGCATTTCGAAGCGGTAGTTCACCAACTCAACGGTTGCCGCAGACAAGTGGCCAACGTGATCTCTCTCCAACTCGGAGAGGTGGCAATCCAGTTCGGCCTTCATGATGCCGAACTCAACGGCGATTTGGCTCCGCACAGCATCCGAGAGGGCTCTTGGCGGAAGGGTGCCGAAAGACAGCCGAAGCGGCGCACCGGGCCTCACAAGGGTCGCCTGCGATGGAGGCCCGACCGGTGCAGCACAGTGGGGCCCTTCCAGCCCCTCCAGCAAGGTCCGCAGCCGCTCCCTGAGGACGCCGCCCTGCACGTTTCGACCAAACCGGCGGACGATGGCGACCACTTGCGTCACCATCGCCAATTTGGTGGCCTTCTCGATTCCGTAGTCCCCCCATTGGGCAGTTGGCCAATAGACTCCGAGGCTCAAGTGGGGACGATGAGGTGGATTTGCGGTGATCATGACAAAAGTCAGCCGTTGCCATCTTGACGTAAATCGCGACTTTGATGCCCACAAACGATTTTGGGACCAGCACCTACCATCTGAAAGGCAAGGTCCTCGGCCTGGAACGGAGAAATCGGAAAAAAAAGTTGAAAAAACCCCGCCAGGCACTTTCTTGCGGGAAAAGCAGTCTTAACAGTGCACCATTTTAGCTGACATGGTTGCGTCGCCTGCTAAGTGAAAGCTGAAACCTGCGCGATCAACGCGACGGGCTGTCCTCGTCGCCAGGGCCATAGAACCCATTGTCGTCGAACAGCCCTCGGAATTGGGGGTCGCGCAGGTAATCGAGCCGTCGGCACTGCAGCTCGCCAACGTCCTGAATCAGCACGACTTGCTCGTCGGACTCGAGTTGGCGGAGCTGGGCCAGCGGAGTGTCCAAGAATTCACACCACACAGCGGCCATGCTGCGGTTGTTGAACCCGAACGCCTGCAGCACCCCGCAGTTGTTGAGGATCGTGCGCCATGAGCCGGGGTAGCAGGTTTGAAGCTGCCCGAGGTCTTGGAAGAACATCCAGCACTGGGCTCCGTAACCTCGGCAGAGCGTAACGATCTTCTCCAGGAAGTGGAACTTTTCCAGCTGGCCCAATTCGTCGAGCATGAACACGGTGCGCTGCTCGGGGATCCGAATTCGGCTGGTGATGGCCTTCAATAGGGCTCCGATCCACAGCTTGATCAGTCCGCGATGCGACCGCAGCTTGTCGGGGGGAACGACCAGATAAATGTCGACGGGGCGGCCGGCGACGATGTCCTGCAAATCGAACGAGGAGCTGGCGAGCGTTCGCTCGACGCAGTCGCTCATCAGAGGTTTCAAGTAGCTTTGAGCGGTGGCCAGGATTCCTCCGCGAGTGATGTCGGGCAGTTGGAGAAACGAAGCGATCTCTCGGTAAGCCAACGGCGTGATCTGTTTGCCCTTGGTGTCGAGCAACACTGCCAAGTTGTAAACGACGTCATCACACGTGAGCATCTTGACTGCCTCCACCAAGTTCTGCTCTTGAGGAGGGCGGCTTGACGCCACGGCCGCGATCACGCCACTGCAAAGCGCAGTGCCCCAAATCTCCCAGAACGGATCCTTGGCGCCGCCGTTGCCCAGGCTGAGCAGTTGCGCGAGCATCTGAGCGTCACTGGCCAAGTCGGCGCCCGCCAGCTGGAAGATGTCGAAGGGGTTGAATGAGTCGGACTGGTCTTGAAACGGGCTCAACCGCACGACTTGATGCCCCAGTTCGCGGCGTCGCCTCGCGGTGACCTGATGTAGCTCGGACTTGCAGTCCATCAAGATCATGGGACCCGGGTAGGTAAGCGCGTTAGGCACGATCACGCTGCGGCCCTTGCCCCTGCCCGTCGCCGCCACGGTCACCAAGTGCGCATCGCCGTCGTACTCCAGCATGTCGTCACGCTTCGGATTGCCATGGGAAGATTCGCTTAGTGGGAAGCCCATGCCTGGCTTCGTCGCCTTGCATCGGCCTAGTAGAAGTGACATGGAGTTGCTCCTCTCGGAATGGGGACGCTGCCTACGCGTCGGGTTACGATCTTGGCCTCTTGCTCATGCATCGGGTCTCTACCCTTGAAAGGCGGACACTCGGTCGTTGGCCTGATTTTCTTCGACGAATGGCTGGTTTGCCGAAACGCAACGAACGAGCTCGATGCGTTGAAGGCACGCCCAGAGGTTGTCGCCCGCAATGGCGAATTGCGGGTCCATCGCCGGAGGTGTGGTCGATTGCAGCGGAACGGGCGCGAGCCACAGTCGCGACTTGCGACTCGGGTCGCCCAACGCGTGCCGGACTAGCTTGCCTTTCAGGAGCGCGGCGCCTTCCGCCAACTCGGCTCGGCGCTGCTCGACTTGGTCATCATCGAGATCGTCGTCGGCCAAGCGGCACGCAAAGAACTTCCACAGCCGGAGATGAATGCTGGCAAGCTGCCGCGTGACGTCCAATGCGAACTGCCTCGCACGTCGCGCGAGCTCAGCGGCGTCTCCACCAGCTGCGACTTCGGCGAGCCATTCCACAAGCTCTGCCTGAAATCGCCGTTCCAACGCCCCGTCGCCCGTGAATCGACTGGGAAACATCAACCGGTACGCCTCGTCCCAACGCTCCGCCGTGAACGGATCTTCGACGCACCGCCAGGCAGTAGTGGACGCGCCGTCGAACGTTGTCCGTTCTCGGTCGTGGAGCAGCGTTCCCAGCCGCTCCATGACGACAGCGTCGTGCCTGAGTCTGGCAAGGTGCTGGGCCTTCAAACTTGTCAGATTGGCCAACATCTCGTTACAGAACTGGCTTTGACCGCGCCGGATGATTTGCTCAAGTGCCTTGTTGCGAAGGCGCAAAGCCCGACGATGCCACCACCATTGCAACGTGATAGCCGACAGCGCGACTCCCAAACCGCAAAAGGCTGCCGCCTGAACGACAAAGGCCTTCAGCGCGACCAACGCCCCCCAATCCAACACGTGCAGCGACAGCGCGCCGATCAGCAATCCCAACGCTACCAACCACAGACGTGGCAGTCGATCCAAAGTCGTCAGCGCTTGACGAAGCTGCTCAACGTGCTCGTCAAATGCCGACGGATGTCCACGCTGCAGGCTCACGTCGAACCGGCGTTGAACGTGTTCCAGCCAGCGACTGCACGACGCGGCCGCGGCAGTCAGGCCATGGCGACTGGCTACTTCCCAAAACTCCCGCTCGGCTCTTGCGAGATCCGCGTGACTCAAACGCGTCACTTCCTCCGTAGTCTGAGCGATCAACATCGAGACCCGTTCCTGCCGCGCCGAGCCGTCCATCTCCAGCAGGCGGGCGGGCCAAAGTTTGCGAGGGACTTGGTCCAAGTCGACTTCGTCGGCAATGGCGCCCAATTCGACCGTGCACCGTCCGTCCTCCAACAGCAGCGAGGGCGTGTCGAAATGCTCCGCTTGTTGCGGTGGTCCGCTGTGGAACAGGATTCGCTCGCGCGAGGTGGGAAACGCCAGCGGGAGCAGTTCGCTCAGCCCGCGTACGTCCGACCAAGAGTTTCCGCGTTTCCCGCCACTTAGCGACGGACTGACAACCGGCTGCCGCTGCAGCAACGACGATTGCAGCAATTCATCCAACAAGCGTGGGGACAGCCGCCGATCCACCCGTTCCATTTGCAACCCGGAGGCTCGCACGCCCAAGCAGGACAACGTGGCAACCGCTCCATCGCGAGTACCGCTCAGCAATCGTTCGGAGTACGGTGTCGGGACACAGACGTCCGCATGCAGCATCAGAGACAGCGCGGCTGCCAACTCGGCTGGCTCGACAGGACGGCCGTCGTCCAAGACGGTCGAAGCCAGGTACAAGTGAATCGGCACACCGGCGCCTGCAAGCGGTCTCAGCCATTGCTCCAGCGTTTCGAGGCCCACGCCCCGTGGCAGCAATTGACCATCGCCATCCACCAACAACACGACACAACTGCTGCAATCGCTGATGAACTCCAAAAGCCACGCCGCGAACAAATCGCGGCGCTCGGCATCCACGAACCAAGCGGCGTCGAGCACCAAGTACAAACTGGGCGCCAAGTCGCCGTCACAGCAGGTCGGCAGAAACACCTCCAACCGTTGGTTCAGCAAGGTCCACTGACCGTGATCCACCGCCATCAGCGCTTCGAGGGAGCAGTCCGTGCCGGGAGTGATCGGATGGCCCGACAAGAGTTCTCCGAGCAACGGATCGACACTCGCCATTCGGCTCGCAAATTGACAGAGGACCTGGCCACACAACTCACTTTCAGGGTCAAAGGCGACGAGGCTTTGCGCCACTCGCAGTTGCTGTTGTTGAAAGACTGGTACGTTTTCGGACATGGTGGTCGTCCTTGGAAACGATTTTGAAGTAGCTGCCGTCGCCAGACGGTGGAATCCCACGTTCTTGCGACCGGAGCTACAGAGTTTCGGAAAACCGCGCTTTGGCGAGCGTAGCTACAGGGAACAGACCCGAGCTCGAGTGGGCTACTCGCCGCGCCGCAATCGCTCGACTTGCAGCTGGAGCAGCTCGGCGATTCGCGAGACGGAGGCGTAGATCTTGTCACGAGGAGTGAGGTCGGCGCCGATCGTCGCCAAGTAGGCGGCGAGCTCGCTGGCGACGGCCTTGTCGCCCGCGATCGTTCGCATGGTGACAAAGGCGTCCTGCACGGCATCAACCCGTTCGGGCGAGTTGGCGAGGGCCCGTTGCGACACCTCGATGCCTCGTCCCAGCCACGTCTCCGAGCTCGGCGCGTTGCGGTCGCAGTACGTCAAGCGACTCGCCTGAGTCGTCGTCAGCACTGCCCCCTCCTTCAGCGCCAGCTGTTGGCTGTGGTAGGGGATGCAGTCCCAGTGACTCGTCAACGACGCGACAAACGAGGACGAGCCGTTGTTGCCGTTGCGTTCCAAGTTGAAGTAGAAGTCCGGACCGCGTTTGGCAATCCAGCCGTAGGCCAATCCGATCGCGAACGCCGACTCCGCCCGAGTTGCCGGCTTGATGGGGTCGATTCGCGGCATCGTCGCAACCTGCTCTTGCGAGAAAATGTGCGTTGGCAAGCCCGCCAGTTGACGCCACTGCTCGTATGCCTGTCGGCTTTCACGAGTGGTGCGAAGGTAGTGCGCGCTGGCGCCATAGCAGCGGCGGAGCACATAGATCCGATGGGGATCGCGAGTGCTCACCATGTGGATGGCGCCAAGATAGGGTCCGTCATTGAGACCCGCGGCCGCCTCGTTGGCGATGGCCTCCAACTGTTCGCGAACCTTTTCACTGGTGTTTTCGGGCACTCCCAGCAGCAGCATGTCCGAGAAATGCACGTCGACGCACCGCGGGTCCGCCTGCCACATGGGGCGGTTGGCGGCGACCAGAGCGGCCACGCGACTGCGCACTTGTCGTGCCCGCTCGCCGCCCGCCTCCAGTTGGTCTCCGATCAGCTCCGCGACGTTCATGCCGTGAACGGCCTTTCGGTAGTGTTCCACGACGTGGTTCCGCAATTCGTTGAGCACGCGCTTGCTGGTGATGTTGCTCGTCACCTCGACCGCGCTGCGTCCGAGTCGCTTCGCCAACGCGTCGAGCAACTGGCCGTTGTCCAGACGATGCGTGGCGTAAAAGTCTCGATAGGCGGACGGCGGCATCATGTCGATCTCGGCCTGCGACGTGGTCGTGATCACACCCTCGCGAGGGCGAGCGGCCAGACGCTCCGAGTGGACGTGTTGAATCAGCGGCTCAATCGCCGAGACCTGACGGTCGAGGCTCGCGAGACGCCGGGAAATGTCCGCCCGCAGTTCTCCAATCACCCGATGTGCCGCCAGCTTGGCCTGGCAGCTGCCCGCCGCCTCAACCGTGCGGCGAACGCTCAAGATGATCCGGTTCTGCAGGTCTTTGTTGGTGGATCCGAGAAGTCGCCTGCGCATCTGTTTGAGCAACTCGAGCGTCTGCTGATCCAGTCGGGCCGACGCTTGAGAGTAGCCGTCGGCGTCGTCCTTGTATTGCTGTCCGATCCGTTGGAGGCGGTGTTCCAAGTCGCGCAGTTGGCGCTGGGCCCCTCGCAGGGCGCCGCTCTCCAGACAGCGGCGGAAGTGCTGGCCGAATGCTTCATTCAGTTCGCGGGAGATTCGCTTCTGTTCGTCGGCCATTAACTGGCAGATGTCGCGGAGGTCCGTGTCCTTGAAGTGCTGACGACGCATCTCCGCCTCGGCCTTGAACTGCGTGTCGGTGAAATGCGTTCGCGACCGAGACGAGCGCGGTGGAGTGAGTGGCCGGATGAACACATCGGGGCTGGGCATGCTGCACGCCAGCAATCGCTCGTCGAGCAAGTTGCAGCCATCCAAAAGCGACTGCGCATCCGCGGACTCCTTATGCGGACCGGCTTGAGCTCGATCGGAAGTTCTCGCCGGCGGTGCTTCACCGCGGGAATCGTTGCCGTCGACGTCGCCGCCCAGCACGACCGATTTCAGGAACTCCTCGATCTGATTCGTGGCGCAGTATCGCAACACGCGTTCGGACGGGATGACGGCCGCGCTGCCGGCAATCGTTCCCAACAGGCGTTTGAGGCCCGTGTCGGCATCCACGACTTGTCCCTGTCCGTGGACTTCGGCGGCGTTGGTCATCTCGATCACTTCGCCAAACTCGGGCATGGCGCTGGTGGCCAAATGGAGCGCCACGTTGTCGAAGGTCGCCTCCAGACTGCCCATGTCCGCGCCGGAGCTGTCCTTGCGGCCCACGACGTACACCTGGGAAAAGACCCCGCTGGCGGGCAAGATCGCGTTGCGTTGGTTTCCGGCCATCCGGACGTCATTGGCGCCCGCCCAGCCATCGTCCAGTGCGTGCAACTCTTTCAGCAAACTGTGCTCGTTCGCTCCGCCACGCAGTACGGACTCCGCCATGCCGCCGAGCGGTCCTTGCAGATTGTTGGCCAGCAGCAGATAGGCCGACTGTTGCACGGAGTTCCCGTCTTGCCGAAACAGATCGGAGATCAGCACTCCGACGTCGAGCAGCATGCTCGCGCCGGTGCCGCCCGCGGTCGAGCAGACCAGGCCGATGTTCGCTGACTTGCGAAAGTGCACGCGGCCGGCCTCGGCGAGCTCGCCCCACCGTTGGTTCATCTCCGCGCGAATCGACTCGAGTGCCTTGCGGAGATTGTCGATGTTCGCCAGCAAGGCGAGCAGCCCGAGAGGGCGAATCTGGCCTGCCTGCTGCAATCCGCCTCCCATGGCGCCCAGCAGACGGTTGCGGCGACGGTCGTCCAACAGGTCAAGCCGCTTGGCGATTAACGGATGGCGGTCGGGATTCTCCAGCACCATTCGCGCTCGGGCCATGTTGAGGTGGAGAAACTCGCGATCGCTAAAGCCTGGCAAGTGACCGTGCGGCGATTTTGTCTGATCGTCGGTGTCCACAACCAGAAAGTGGACGGGCGGTTGGTTGCAGTGCGTCGTCGACAGCAGGCTCTTGACTCGCCGCAACACATTGCCACCGGCGCCACCTAGCCCGACGTACACCGTGGGCGTCGCCACTTGGGCAAGCACGTCTCGCTCGGAATCCAGCCACGCGCTCTGGCGAACGTTGGCGTCAAAATCGGAGGTGGAAGCACGCAAGTTGTTTTCAAGTTGGCGGTTCATTTTGAACTCCATCAGGAATGAGAAAGGTTGATGTGATTGATGTGACGGTCCAGTGACGGTCCACGCATTTCAAAAACTTCCCGATCGGCAATCGGGTTGATAAAACCAACAAAAAGACTGCCTTCGATTGCGCCAGGGAAGATTTTTGAAATGTCCACTAGTCCGGTGAGTAGCAGACGACCCACTCACCGACTCGCCGAGTCTGGTGAGGTGGCAGCGACTCGCTGAACAGCTGCGATTCACGTTGAATCTCGAGAGTCGTCGTGGCCTCCCACGTGTCTGGATCGATGTCTCGGTGCAGCTCCGCGCTGGTGAGCTCGTCCAGATCAAATCGGAAGGTTGAGTCGTCCTCGGGCAAGCGGTGTTCGTGAAACTGCGACTCATCGCGGTGTCGGATCGCGAGCACACCCGACAAGCAGGCCTCTCTCGCCCTGTCGCGCCGGATCGACCTTCGGCGCACGGCATGCGTCGCCAGCGCGATCGGAGTTACGATGGCCAGCGTCAACCAGGCAAAGTGGCGACGCCACCAGGGCAGCGGACCCGGTTGAAAGTGGCTGAGCTGTTGCGTGCTCGGCTCAACGTTGGGCGGGCCGTAAACGGTGAACTGAATGTGGTTGTCGCCCACCGCCAGCGGCACGTTGAGATCCGCGGCGCCAGGCGCCTCGATGGGCGGAGCGTTGTTGACCACGGCCACGGTCCGCAACACTGTGCCCAGCGAGCGATTGCGGAGGACGGCCAACGTGGGGCCACGCGAGGCTTTGGTTTCGAGTGTGGGACGCGCTTGCGGCGCAGTAACCGTGGCCGACACATGCAACTGCTTTTGCGCCGTCGCCGTGCCGCCGGGACCGCTCACGGACTGCACGATCGTCCACTCGCCCGCGGTCGACAGCGTGATCGACGGTTGGCGTGACAAATCGGGTCGAGCCGAGACCCTTGCCACTTCTCGATCGCCTTCGGCTGTTTTGACCGACGCCACCCACTCGGCTCGTTCGGCGCCCGTCGACGTGTCGAACAGTTTCAGCACGTCGCCGACGACTGCGGAGTCCATGCCCAGCTCGAACGCAGCTTGCGGTCGCTCGATAGCTGCGACTGCTAGCTCATGACTCGCGGTGCTGGTTCCGCCAGGACCCTCCACCGCCAGTTCAATCGAGTGTGCTCCTGGCTCGAACGCAAATTCCAAGTCGCGTTGGTCGCTGACGTCCTTGCCATTCACTCGCCACGACCAACGAGTGACTTGTCCCTGGCTGCGGTCGGCAATCCGAACCGGCGCCCCTGGCTCCACCGGCTTGGACGGCAACAGCATTTCCGCGACAGGCTTGGAGTGAGACGGGGGCGTGACGAGGACTTCCACCGCCTTTTCGCTCTGATCACCGCGGTGATTCTTCACCGTCAGTCGAAGCAGCTGCTTTCCCGGCTTCGAATAGTGGTGAACCACGTGCGGTTGCGTGGAGACGTTGGCATCGCCGAAGTCCCATTGGCAGCTCTCGTAGTGCTTGGACAGATTCGCTGCCAACAGCGGCTGACCCACCTCGATCTGCTGAGCGGATGTGGCGAACGCCGCCACGGGCAACGGGCGCGGCAGCACGGTCACCTGTCGACTCGCGACCACCCGCTCCCCGTTGAACCCGACGATCGCTTGCCGAGCGACATAGCGTCCGGGTCGAGCATAAACGTGAGCGGGCGACTTCGCTCGAGCGTAGGGCGAACCGTCGCCGAAGTCGAAGAACTGCTCGCGCACCAAGCCGAGGCTTTGGTCCGCAAATTGAACGGAGGCTCCAGCGACCGGCTGTTCCACGGCAACTTGGAAGCTTGCGACCAGCGGCATCATGTCCTCGGGTTGGACCGCGTTGCCCACCGACACGTGAGAGGACTCCAGTAGTTGCCGCACCTCCTTCTTCAGCGTGAAGTCCACGCTGACATAGCTGAGCCGAACCTGCTCGCGCAACACGTCTTTGAACCGCGCCAACACCTCAGCGGGCTTCGGTCCTGCGGGGTCGTTATCCTGCATGTCGGTGTAGAGCAACACGCGAACCTGTCGCCCCGGCTGACGCGTGGCCTGCTCGCGGCCCACTTCCAGCACTTGCGCCAGCGAGTCCCACAGCTTCGTCTGCTTCCCCCGCGCCGGCAGCCCATCGACGTAATCCACAAGTTGCTTGCGATCGGCCTCCTTCAGCACGGTGATCCGCGGGCCCGTTGTCAGCACCTCGTCAAACGCGTAGAGGGCAATCGTCGTCTCGTTGGGGACGCGATTGAGGAAGTCTCCGATCTGCCGCTTCACCTCGTCTAGCTTCGTCCCGCGCCAACGGGCCTTGCCCTCTGATTGCGGTTCGTCGTTCATCGAGGCGGACGTGTCGAGCACGACGAGAAACGAAAACGTATCCCAGACCTTGGGGCTCGCCGCGGGCGGAGCGGTTGCGGCCGATGGAGGAGCTTGGGCGAGCACGTTCGACGTCAGCACCAACACTGCCACGGCGACGGCGCGAGGCGACGAAGTCTTCCAAAAGAATGGTGACCAATTCATTCGAGTTTCCTTTCACGATGAGCACATTGGTGAAGAAGTTGGTGACGAAGTTGTGTTACTTAGGGCGCTTAAGGCGCGCAGCATGGGCGCGAGGGCTCCACAAAAGTGAAAAAAGTCCAGCAGAGGGCGAGGATCAGGCGCCGAAACAACAACGCAGGACAACAAGAGCCGCGCAGACGGCGATCGCCACTCGCACGACAAATTGCAGCGCCCGCAGCACGATCCACGTGGCACCCAGCATCAGCCAAAGCACGACCAGCTCTTGGGTCGACAGCTTCCATTCGAGTGACGTCCAGCCGGGCGACGTCCACCGCTCAACGGATGGAGTCTCTGCCGGCAAAGCGGCCGTCTCGGCGAAGTGCCGCTCCGTGGGCCTTACATCCGCGCGGTGAATGGTTGCCGGAGTGGCAAGTTGCTCGACCGCATCAGGCTCGCTCGAAACGCTTCCGCGTAAGAACAACGGGAGCAGCGCCAGTAGGCCGAACAACCCAAACGCAAACCCAAGTGCTGGCCACGTCCACCTGTGCCGCGTATCTTGCTCGGCGATATCGAGCTTCTCGCTGAATGGGCATGGCTTGGAACGCACATTCGCGGGCCGAACGCCATCCGTTTCGTCCGCAAACAGTTTCGGCTGCCTTTGCATGGATACACCCTGTCCAACACGGGCCTTCAGCAATCACGCAGAACACGGCCTCCGCGGTCCGGAGTGCCCAACGTTGTCCTGCTACCGTTAAAAGGCGCCGACCGCCAAGATCCGGTGACCGATTTCCAAGATTTCTCAAACCGTTCAGTTGACGGACCGGGGCTTGCAGATACTGCATGCGTCATCGCGGGCTACCGTTGCGGCATCGGCCTGCAGTCCGGTTTCCGGGTGCCAGGCCAGGCGCTGCCAGAACGAACGCTTACTCCATTCAGTCCGCCGAACCCAACAACGTCGGTTACACGGCATCCGAACTGGCGGGTTCGAACAAGAGCGGAGCGCAAGCCGCCTCCGCGCGAGTGGCCTGGACGAGCTGATCAACGACAGCCTCCACCGCCGCATCAATGGTGCGGTGAACCGATGCTCCTTCGCTTTGCCACGACGAGGCCAGGGTCAAGTCGCTGTACGATGCCAACGCCGTCACGGGGCAAGGGAGCCGATCCTGTCCCTTCAATGGATCGCCATGAATCAACAGGCCATGGTGGTCAATCACCAGTGCGTCCAGACGGTGACGCTCCAAGTCCCGAAGCGTCTGAATCAACACAGGGACATGCCCGCTACGCAGCAACTTCATCGTTGCGATTGCACCGTTGACCTGGTCCATCGTACAGACGCCGACTCGCCGCAGCTTTGGATGGTTTGACATTTCTCGCTCCTCATCCTCGGATGATTCAATCCCAGTGTCAGCAACTGGCGTTGCCAACCTCCGCACCTATGAAAGGCGCGAAGAGGCGAATCGGGCGAGAATTTCGCCGAAAGTCCGGCTTTCATCGCAGGTTGCAGGCAGCCCGCACCGTCATGATGCCTGCGCCGTCACCCGTGTTGGCCTCACAACCACAGGCGCCACGATGGTCCATGGCACGCAGCAGATCGTCCGCGTCCAACAGATCTGGTGACTCTGCTCGACCGTTTGCCGGTGGGGTGTTTTTCAACAGCCTCCTAGTAAAATGGCTTAACCCGCATACGGCGGGCGCCTCCGTTCCATCAAATTCCTGAACCTTGAATGACACATGACCGCACTCAGGCCCCAATGTTGTACGGTGATCGCATTAGTCGCCGGGCTGTTGGCGACGGCGCCAATTTCTGCGCAGCAGATCAAGCATGGCCAGCGCAAGCAGGTCATGATTCGCAGCAGCGCTGATGGAACCGAGCAGCCTTGCTTCGTGATCGAACCGGATAAGCCCGTTCGCAACGCGGAGGGCGCGGTGCCGTTGCTGATCGCACTGCACTCGTGGAGCGGCGATTATCAACAGCGGAATCAGGCGCTGGAGCAGGCTTGCGTCGACGAGGGCTGGTACTACATTCACCCGAACTTTCGGGGGCAGAACAGCACTCCTGCCGCCTGTGGCTCCGAATTGGCTCGGCAGGATATTCTCGATGCGCTGGCCTGGGCGCGCAAGCAGTATCACGGCGATCCGAAACGGATCTATCTGACCGGCGTGTCGGGCGGCGGCCACATGACCATGCTGATGGCCGCGCGCCATCCAGAGCATTGGACTGCCTGCAGCGCGTGGGTGGGCATCAGCGACTTGGCCGCGTGGCATGCAAAGCACAAGGGCGGCCGGTATGGCCAGATGATGCGCAGCGCGTGCGGCGGCGCTCCGGGCGACAGCGCCGAGGTCGATCGGGAGTATCACAACCGCTCGCCCCTGCCCTTCCTGGCGGCTGCCAAGGACCTGCCGCTCGACATTGCCGCGGGTGTTCACGATGGGCACACGGGGTCCGTTCCCATTCGACAATCGCTCGACGCTTTTAACGCGATTGCCAAAGCGAGGGAGGACAAGCTGATCACGGAGGACGAGATCCAGCAGCTCAGCCGCAAGAACGGCAAGCTGGAACGGCCCTTGCCGAGCGACCAAGTCGAGGATGCGACCTTCAATCGCGAGATCCATCTCCGTCGACGCTCCGGGCCGGCGCGGGTGACGATCTTCGAAGGCGGGCACGAAGGGATCGCGCCGGCCGCGATCGCCTGGCTCAAGTCGCACGTCCGCGATCCCCAAAAGAACTGACCGAGATCTGTCATGACGCGAGGCGGTGGAATGAGCGGGCCCGGCTATTTGACATGGAACGCGCTAGCAGTGTTGGCAGTCGTGGCCTACGCGCTGGCGCAGACTTCGCCGATCGACGGCGCAGAGCCGTTTCGGATTCGCGTGGTCGATGACAGCAACGGCTGGCCGGTGCCGCTCGTGGAGCTGCGAACTACACACCACGTTCGCTTTGTGACCGACAACACCGGCGTCGTGGCGTTTGATCTGCCCGAACTGATGGGAGTCGAGACCTGGCTGCACGTCGAGGGCCATGGCTATCGCGTTCCCGCCGATGGCTTCGGATATCGAGGCGTGCGGATCACGCCTCGCCCCGGTGAGTCGCAAGAGATCAAGGTTCATCGCGAGCTGCCCGCCAAACGCCTGGGGCGGATCACGGGTGGCGGCCTGTTTGCCGAAAGCCAAAAGCTCGGCAGCGATCTGAACTGGCAGGAGCAAGGCATTCTCGGCTGTGACAGTGTGCAGAACGTGTTGCACAACGGCAAGCTGTTTTGGGCCTGGGGAGACACGGTGCTGGCTCGCTATCCGCTCGGGCGCTTTCACATGATTGCCGCGACCACCGCGCCGCGCCCGCTACAGCGATGGGAGCCACCGATTCGTCTGCGCTACGACTACTTCACGGACGAAGCGCAACTGCCGCGCAATACCGCGGAGATCGCCGGCCCGGGGCCAACTTGGCTGACGGGCTTCGTCAGCCTGCCCGACCAAGAAGGCCGCCAGCGCCTGGGCGCCACCTACTCGAAGATCAAGCCGCCGCTGTCGGAATACGAGCGAGGCTTGTGCGTGTGGAATGAAGAGACGCGAAACTTTGAGCGACTGAAGGTCTTGTGGCGACAGAGCGATGATGGACGGAGCGGTGCGGATCGGAACCGGCCTTCCCCGGCTCCGCTGGGGCACCCGGTGATGTGGACAGAGCCGTCGGCGGACAAGGCGACGGACCAGACGGCCGACAAGGCGCCCGGTCAGCGGACGTGGTTGTTGTTCGGCGATCCGTTTCCGGCCTTGCGCTGCCGGCCCATGTTCGAGGCGTGGTCCGATCCCGGTTCTTGGGAGGCGCTGACGCCGCAACGCGCGGTGCCGACTCGAAAGCCGCAGGCCGAGCCAGTCACACCCCACCGAGGCGCCATTGCCTGGAATCGCTATCGAGGTCGCTGGGTCACGGTGTTCACCCAGCTCCGGGGTGACAGCTCGACGCTCGGCGAGCTGTGGTATGCCGAGGCCGATGCGCCGACCGGTCCCTGGCGGGGCGCCGTGAAAGTCGTCACCCACAACAGGTACACGTTCTACAACCCTCAGCTGCATCCCGAGTTCACGGCCCCGGACTCTCCGCAGTTGCTCTTCGAGGCGACGTACACCCACACGTTCTCCAAGAGCGCCGAGCCAACGCCGCGACACGACTACAACCAAGTGTTGTATCGGCTGGACCTGGATGAGCTGGGGGACGTGCTTCCGAATGAGTGATCACGACGGGCAGCACAGATCGATCCCTCGCTGACGCTTCGGGTTACCTTAACGGTCCAGCACGGGTGATGGTTGTCGAGCGATCGGGGCCAGCGAGGGCACCGCGTCGGGCCCGATCGATTCGGTTGCCGCGCGGCGGTGGAAGACCCAATAGGTCAGCCCGTCCATCGACCGCGGCTCGAGCCAGCGCCGCTCACGCGCGGGCAGTGACTGGATGACCAAGTGGTAAAGGTCCGAGAGCACCGAGTCGCTGCTGCCATAGTAGGAGTGCCCCAGCAGGCTCGTGTCCTGCGAAGTGACATCGATGGTCTCGATGCCCGGCACAATGACCAAGTGGTCGCCGGACTCGCCGGCTCGCGGGTAGCCGTGGACCTTCTTGGAGGCGATCAACGCGTTGTCATTGGAGGAAGCATAAAGCGTGACTTGGCGGGCCGTTTGGATCATCGAGGGGGCCATCTGTCGGAAGACCTCGGCGTCGACATCGGGCGCCGCGAGCACGACGTTCTTGAACAGCCTCGCATCCGCTTGCAACTCGAGGTGCAGTTCACGCAGGGTCGCCGTCAACGCGCGATTGCCCATGCTGTGGGCCACCAGGTTCACGGCCTCGGCGCCCGAATGCCGGACGATGTCGAGCAAAAACTGCTTGAGATGCGGTGTCGTCCAAACGACATTTGTCTCGTCGACCGTGTATTTCAGCAGTCCACCTTGCGACGGCCAACTGTAACAGATCGGCGTGCCTCGGTAGCGGAGGTCGAAGGCGAGCTGCGCGGTCCGCAACGCGGCGTCGTCGAACTCGACGTTGTACCCGTGAATAAAGACGAACACTTCGGGGATCTCGGCCGCCCGGATCGCCGAGTTCAATTCGGTATAGAAGTCGTCGCGCTGGAGCCGGTCGACCCGGTCGAGCACCATGTGACGCTCCTTGTCGTGGCGCACCTCCATCCGCAGCAGGCTCGGCGATTCGACGACCCCGATCTGATGTGTCTTCGGCACTGTGACGCGACACTTCCCCAGGTCGACTTGTCCTTGCGGCGATCGCTCGTTGCCGTAGACAACTCGGTCGTTCAACAGCAGTTCGTCCGCTCGCTGCCATTGTATGGCGACATAGCAAGTGACGACGATCATCATCGCCACGCCCAAGTGGCCCATGTAGGCGAACAGACTGCGGGAGCCCGTCGAAAACAGATAGGCCATTAGGTAGGCGCCGAACGCGAAGCCGGCGGCCAGCAGAGGGAAGAGCGGATCGGGCCGCATGGCCATGGCCGGAATCGCCGCGCGGTCGGTGGCATAGAACAGATGCACCACGTCGTACTTGTCGGTGCCGTCGTCCTTTTGCACCGAGCTGCCCTCGTTCGCTGGCTCGACAGCCGTCAGCGACTTGGGGTCAGCCGGCAATCCCACGGAAGTCGAGGGCGCCGCCGGGTTGTTCGGGGGCGTGTCCGCCGCCGCCGGTCCAACGGTCTCGGCCATCGGCGCGAGCGTCGGCTCGAGCATCGGCGCCGCAGTCGGATCGAGAATGGGCGAGGCTGCGGGCGGCGGGGCCATCGCCACTTCGGCCATCGCGATCTCCATCATCGGATTGGCAGCCGGCGCTCTCAGCATCAGCGGCGTGGCGCTCGACTCGGCAGGCATGGCCGCCATCGACATCATCGGCATCATGGCGGGCTCGCCGGTGTCGGCGCTGCGCAGCGGCGATACGGATTGCGGAGTCAGGTGCAGCGAACGCAAAGCGAGCCGCGGCGACTCGGCCACGGAGGGACGTGCCAACGGAGTTCTCGCCAGCGGTGTGCGATCCAACACATCGGACACGATGTTGTCAGTCGACATGCTCGCTCCGATCGTGGGCGGCCGGTCGCCCTGCCCTGCCTCGGAGGTTGTCGGTTGGTGCTCGCTACGCGAGCTGTGTTGTTCTTCGGATGCCGCAGTGGGCGCCGCGGCTTGGTCGTTGCGCCCCTGGCAGCCAACCAGCGCCAACGTGGCCAGCAACCAGAGCAGGTCGGCGCGGTGGTGTGCAGTTCCGTCAGCTCCTCCCGGCAGGCTGATTCGAAGCGATGGTCTCACGCTGCGATCCTCGTTGCGGTTGGGGCGAAAGGACGTTTGGAGGGGTTTGGGATTTGGCGCAGTTGCCGCGCACGGGCGCGCCGGGCGGCGGATCGTAACGATTTCTCGGCGCGCTCGGAAGGGCAATTCACGCGTGTTTTCCGAGTTGGCGAGGCTGTGTATGCGCGGGCCAGCCCCGTTCCCCGGGCTTGCGCTCGGGGCTAACGTCTGTCGCCCCTGTCGGGGCTTTTTGCGCGTGGGCGCACCACGGATCCCCGAGCTTGCGCTCGGGGCTAACGTCTGTCGCCCCTGTCGGGGCTTTTTGCGCGTTGGCGCACCACGGATCCCCGAGCTCGCGCTCGGGGCTAACGTCTGTCGCCCCTGTCGGGGCTTTTTGCGCGTTGGCGCACCACGGATCCCCGAGCT
>JAGQPF010000327.1 GCA_020426845.1 Planctomycetales bacterium | reverse complement strand
GGCCCGCTGACCGGCGAGGCGACGAGCATCGAGCAAAGCGCCTTGCTTGGCTCGTTGGAAGCGCCTTTCTTCACCGACCGTCAGCGGTTGGAGACGCTGTTTTTGGCGACACTTTCCCGGCCGCCCACCGAGTCGGAACGCGAACGCCTGATGCCGATCATTACTTCCTCGGCCGACGCGGCAGAGCGCCAACGAAGGCTCAGCGATATCGTTTGGGCGATCTTCAACGGCGCCGAATATAGTCTCAATCACTAGAGGGCATTTCAAAAATCTTCCCTGGCGCAATCGAAGGCAGTTTTTCTGCTGGTTTTATCAACCCGATTGCCGATCGGGAGGTTTTTGAAATGCTTGTAACAACCCAGGCAATCCTATGCGACGAAATTCGAGCAACGCCATCACTCGTCGTGATTGGCTGCGATACAGCGGATTGGGAATGATCGGCGCCGGCGCGAGCCCACTGCTGCCGCACTTGGTGGCGCAGCAGGCTGACTCGCCGAAACGCCATTGTGTGCTGCTATGGATGGCCGGCGGACCGACGCAGACGGACACCTTTGATATGAAGGTGGGCCATGCCAACGGCGGCGAGTTCAAGGAGATTGCCACCGCCACTCCCGGCGTCAAAATCAGCGAGCATCTGCCGAAGCTCGCCAAGCACTCCGAGCGACTTGCGATCATTCGCAGTCTCAGCACCAAGGAAGGCGACCACGGGCGTGGCACGTTCCTGATGCGCACCGGAAAACAGCCCGGCGGCCCCGTGCAATATCCTTCCATCACCTCCTCACTGGCCAAACAACTCGGCCGACATGAAGATGATTTGCCGAGCTATGTGAGCGTGGGCTCGAATCAAGCGTTCAACGCCGCCGCCTTCGGGCCGGGGTTTCTCGGTCCACAATATGCCGCGACCACGGTGGGAGTGCGGGGCGGCGGACCCGGGGAACAGACGGACGGCGCACCGGCGCCGGATGCGAACGCGCCGCCGAGCTTCGCCAATTTGGGCGTCGACTACTTGGAAGCCACCGCCGGAGTGGACCCGATTCAAGTGGAGCGACGGTTGCAGATTTGGCAAGCGATGCAGGACGAGTTCCTCACCTACCGCACGGCCGCGAATCTCAACGCCCAGCACACGGTCTACCAACGCGCCATTCGGATGATGCAGAGCCGGGCGAAGTCAGCCTTCGATCTCGGTCAAGAGCCCGACAAAGTTCGTGAGGCGTATGGGGCCGGGATGTTTGGCCAGGGCTGCTTGCTGGCTCGACGGTTGATTGAGCAAGGTGTCTCCGTGGTCGAGGTGGTGCTTGGCGGCTGGGACACGCACAACGACAACTTCAATCAAGTCCGCGGCCTGTGCCAACAGCTTGACGCCGGCTGGGCGACGCTGATGAGCGAACTCGACGAACGCGGTTTGCTCGATGCGACGACGTTCCTTTGGATGGGTGAATTCGGTCGCACGCCGACGATCAACGACAACACCGGGCGAGATCACTTTCCACAGGCGTGGTCCTGCGTGCTGGGCGGCGCCGGCATCCAAGGAGGCCAGGTTTACGGCCAGACCAGCGAGGACGGACGCGAGGTCACGGACAAAAAGACCAACGAAGCGGAGGTGCTGGCCACGTTGTGCAAGGCGCTGCAGGTTGATCCCGCCCACGAAAACATGACCCGCATCGGGCGACCGATCAAAATCGTGGAGGGCGCCCCGATTCCCGAACTGCTTGCGGGCGAGTAATGGCAAAACACCCGGTTGGATCCGAAGCTCGGTGGGACGTTCGGGCCTCCATCGCAGGCGACCCTTGTGAGGCCCGGTTGGGCGCGCGCCGGCCTCGACGCGTTTCACCGAAGGCCGAAGGCCTTCTTCAACGTAGCCCGGGGCAGAGCGAAGCGTCGCCCCGGGTGCGTCGTCCCATGCACCCGAGCACGCGTCCACCGTTTCACCGAAGGCTGAAGGCCTTCTTCAACGTAGCCCGGGGCAAGCACAGCGCCGCCCCGGGTGTGCCGCACAAAATCGATTGCGCGCGCAGGCGAACGCCACGACCCGCCGCGCATTCGGCAGTCGCTTTTTTTCTCGTGCTCGCTGCGTTGCTTGTGGCGGTTACGGGCTGTCATCGCGGCGGGCGCAATGAAGGCGCGACGAGCAAACGGGAAACGCCGGAAAAGCGCTCGCCCAAGAACGCCACGTCTGCCACTTCGCCCGGCGTAACGCGCTCGGATGCCTCTGCCGTGGTCGATGCTTCTGTCGCCGATCCAGCTGCCACTGCTGCCAACACATCGCCGGGCGCCCAAGCCACATCCGACAGCCAGGCTGAAGCCAACCACGCCCCACGACTCGACGCGGCGCAGCGAGATGCCCAACGCACCGCTGCCTTGCGGGCGATCGACTGGGAAGGCCTCGCGGAACAGCAGCCACCGCTTGAGCAGCTGCCTTACTCGTCCGCCAGGTTTCTGTTGCTGGCGCCACGTGGACCACTGATTGTCGCGCTCAGAATGTCCATCGATGGCGCGCCCTACGATCTGCCGATGCAGCGACTCGCCAAGCGTGCTTGGCTGCTTGCCGATGCGGATCATGACGGCAAGCACACATGGAAGGAGCTGCTGGAGAACCCGCGCTTTCGCGCGGGTCAATATGGAAACGTGCAGATCGAGGACGGGCAGGACGAAAGTTTTGTGCGCATGTACGACACGGACCTGGACGGGATCGTCGATTTGTCCGAGTTGCCGCGCGTCTTGACTCGCAACGCGGGCCGCGCTCGTCCCTTCAATCTCCGTAGTTCGAACTACTACCTGGAGAACAACCGGCTGAACTCGCCGGTGCGCCGTTTGCTCGATGGAAATCGGGATGGGAATATCAGCGCCGAGGAGGCGCTGGCCGCGAGGGCCGTGCTGCATGGTCGCGACGCCAATGAGGACGGTTTGATCACTCGAGATGAATTGCGTGAGGATCGCGCCGCGGAGGAAGTGCCGATGTTGTCGCGACGCATCAGCACGAATCCCGATTCCGCTGTGGCGCTCGACAACGTCGAGAATTGGACGTCCGTGCTCTATTCTCTGCGTGAGCGTTATGAAGCTGGCCAACCGTTGTTCCCCGATTCCTTCCGGTTCCCCGCCACGTTGTTTGCTCAACTCGATCAGGATGGCGACGAAAAGCTCTCGAAGACGGAGGTGGCCGAACTGGCCACGCTGCCGGAGCATCTCAGTGTTGAGTTGCGCTTCGGCGAGAACGACGCGCCGTTGGTGGGCGAAATTTGGATCTGCGACGAACTCCGCGAGGCCGGCGTCACGGCGGATCTCGCCGATGACGCCTCGCGCGTCGTCGTCCAACTGGGGGATGCTCGAGTGGATCTGTTTGCCGTGGATGCGATTGACGGCAACATCCGGCAACGCGCGGAGCAACAGCTGGCCCAATTGGACACCAACCAGGATGGCTATATCGACAAGCTGGAGGCCCCCGAGGACTCGCCGATCGGGCAGGCGTTTTCCGACTACGACGCGGACGCCGACGGCAAGATCTATCCGAACGAATTGGCCGCCGTCATCGAGCTGCAAACATCCGCTGCCGCAGGTCAGATCCGCTCGCGAGTAGGTTTTTTTGCGGACGCGTTGTTCAATGTGATGGATGCCAACGGCGACGGCCGACTGACGTCGCGGGAACTCGGCGACTTCCCCGCGCTAGTGGCACGATTGGACCGCAATGGCGATGGCAAGTTGGGAGTCAACGAGATTCCCGAATGCATGTTGGTCGGGTTGGTGCGAGGCGATCCACAGCAGGACGACAATTCGCTCCAGCCGCCTCGCGCGACCTTGACGGTGGACGAGTCCGCGCCGCGGTGGTTCAAGGCGATGGATCGAAATCGTGACAACGAGCTCAGCGCCCCGGAGTTCCTCGGCGACAGCGAGCAGTTTCAGCAGTTGGACGCGAATCGAGACGGATACATCGACGTCTCCGAAGCCCGACGCGAGTCGGCATCGTCGGCATCCAAATAGGAAGACGGGAAAGTATATTGAGGGGCGCTGCTCACCGCTGCTCACCCCTCCCGCTTGAACTGCACGCGCCATTCTAGGCATGCGTTTGTTCTAGAAATGGTGAGTACTGTCCCCGTTGCCCCCGCGTCGCCGCATGACCGTCATCTCCAGCCTGCATAATCCTCGCGTCAAGCGCGCCCTCAAGCTGCGACAATCGCGTGCGCGACGTCAACTCGGCCGGATTCTGATCGAGGGCGCTCGAGAACTGACTCGGGCCATCGAAGCGGGAGTTGTGATTGAAGAGGTGCTCTACCTACCCGACGCGATCGATTCGAGCGACGGCCGGCACGCTTGCGATCTGTTGCCCGCGGAGACGCAGCGTTGGGAGGTTAGTCCAAGCGTCTGGGAGAAGCTGACGGTGCGCGGCGAGGCCGCCGAGCTGCTCGCTGTCGCGGAGCCGCCGAATTGGTCGTTTGCGAATTTGAACTTGCCGGCGCAGCCATTGGTGTTGGTTGTGGAGGCGATCGAGAAGCCCGGCAATCTCGGCGCGCTGATGCGGTCGGCGGACGCGGCCGGCGTGGATGCCGTGTTGCTGGCCGATCCGCTGGGCGACCCGTTGAGCCCCAACGTGATCCGCGCGAGCCTGGGCGCGATCTTTACGCTGCCGATCGCCTGCGGCGCCAACGCGGAGGTGCGAGAGTTTCTCGAGTCCAGGGCCACGCCGATCTACGCCGCTCGATTGCAGACATCGCGCGACGTATGGGATGTGGATTTGTCGCGTGGCGCGGCGATTGTGGTCGGCAACGAAGCTCGCGGCCTGTCAGACTTCTGGCACGATGTGCCCGCAGTGCGGCTGCCGATGCGAGGGCATGTCGACAGCTTGAATGTGTCCGCAGCCGCGACGGCGCTGCTCTACGAGGCCGTCCGGCAGCAACGCAACTCTCGGAGAGATGCTTGAACGCAGTTGGCTGTGGAGATGCCGGAGGCGGAGGAACTTGGGCAGCTACTGCATCATCACTTGCTGAAACCTCGATCGCAGCTCGGACACCGCGCGTTGGTCGATCGGATTGCCGCCCATGCTGAGTGAATCGAGCTGAGTGAGCACTTCCGAGCGGGCCAGCGCCTGGGCGCCCCGCAGGCGAATCATGTTGCTGGTCAAGACGAGGTTCTGCAACGCGCCGAATCCGGGCGTCGTGGCAAGCAACATGGCCGACGCATTTCGCAATGAATTGTTGGCCAGGTCAAGGTCACGCAGTGAGGCGTTGGTCAGATTGCCAAATGCCGCGAAGCTCGTGTCCGTCAGGGAGCACCAGGTGAGCACCAGCCGATTGATTCGCCCGCGCTGCAGCAGTTCGACGATTGCGCTGACGTCCTCGTCCAGGAGCGAGGAGCCGTCGATGGCAAGGCCCGTCAATTGCGACAAGCGCTGGTGTCGGAGGGCCTCCCGCAAGCAGCCTCGCGCTGCCGTCACGAACATCAAGCAGATGGGCGCCGCCGCCATAATCCGATCGCCATAATCGCGAAGCTGGGCGCCGGAGAGTCGAACCAGCTGCAGCAAGCCTCGTTGAAATTGGCAGTCCTGCACTAATGGCGCGAGTGCGGCTCGCCAGCGGTCGCCATGTTCCAGCAGCATGTCCTGTTGGCGTTCGACCAGGTCATCATGCCGGTCGATGAGCTCCTGGTCCACGGCGTAAAAGTTGCGATGGATCTCGGCGAGCTCGCATTGCAGCTGAATAAACTCGCCGCGAGGATCTCCCTGGTCGTGCAGCCAATCGGCATAGACCAACCGCGGCATGTCGTCGTCCGGGTCGGCGAGGATCGCCTTTAAAAACTCGGAATCAAGATCCATGGAAGGGCATGTTCTCCCGTTCTTCTAGAGGGCATTTCAAAACCTTCCCTGGCGCAATCGAAGGCAGTTTTTCTGCTGGGCTTTTTCAACCCGATTGCCGAACGGGAAACTTTTGAAATGTGTTGTAGAATGGGCGAGTACGCTTTCTAGGGCTTGCGTGGAACGGCCTCGGCCGAACCGCCGCGTCGGAAGTCAGCGACGCCCAGCACCTCGCCGTTCGGGAGCGCGGCGATGCAGTGGGCAGAGCCCTGGCGGCGGCTCGCGACTCGATGCCCGCGTTCTGTCAGGGCAGCTTTCAAGTGCGCGTACTTGGGATCGTTGGCGCCTTCGAAACTCAGCTCATCGGGGAACCACTGGTGGTGCATCCGGGGCGCCGCGACCGCCTCGGGCAGTGAACGCCCGTGTTCGAGCACGTCGACCAGGATACCCAGCACTGTGTTGATGATCGTCCGGCCGCCGGGACTGCCAACTGCGTACGCGAACCGCCCTTGCTTGGTCACCAGTGTGGGAGTTTGGGAGCTGAGCATCCTCTTTCCCGGTTCGATCAGGTTCGGTGGAGTGCCGATTCGCCCCTGTCGATCGGTGACTCCGGGCAGCCAGTTGAAATCGCCCATCTCATTGTTCAGCACATAGCCGAGTTCGGGGACTAGGCGCCGCGACCCCCAGCTGGCCTCGAGCGTGTACGTGTTGCTCACGGCCATGCCGTCGCGATCGACGACGGAAAAGTGAGTGGTGTGGTCGCTTTCCGGCGCCAGAGCGATGTCAGCAGCAACTTCCGCGGATGGGGTTGCTCGCCGCGCATCGATCTCGCGGGCCAGCTGCTTCGCATAGTCCTTGGTGGTCAAGTGTGGCGGAATCGAGACAAAGTCCGGATCTCCCAGGTGGCGGGCGCGGTCGGCGAATACCCGACGCATCGTTTCAGCGCGGAGGTGCACGTTTTGCTCGGCGTACACGGGGCGTGCCGCGAGCGGAAAGTTCTCCAGAATGTTCAACGCCTCAATGAGGCAGATGCCCCCGGAGCTCGGCGGCGGCGGCCCCCAGACATCGTAGCCTCGGAAGACGCCGTGAATCGGCGCACGCACATTCGCGCGGTAGTCGTGCAGGTCGGCGGTTGTGATCAGTCCGTCGCCGGCCGCCATCGCGTCAGCCAGTTTCTGTGCCAGCGGTCCCTCATAGAAGGCATCGGGGTCGCGGGCGATTGCCTCGAGCGTGTTGCCCAAGGCGGGCAGCACAAGTCGGTCGCCAGCCTGCCACGGCTTGCCATCCTGTCGGCCGTAGGCGGCGCGCAGCGGCGCAAACTCGTCAGCTTGTTGGGCGGTTTGTCGCAGCACGGAGTTGATGGACGCGGCGAGGTGCGAATCGACTTCAAACCCGCCCTTCGCCAGCTCCGCCGCCGGCTGCGCCACGCGTCGCCAGGGCAGACGCCCGTATGTCTTGTGGGCCAACTGCAGTCCGCGAACCGTGCCCGGCACGCCGACAATCTTCCAGCTGTGCTTCGAGTCGTCACGGTCGAACATCGTGGCGGTGGCGGCACGCGGCGCCCGCTCGCGATACTCGACGCAGACTGGCTGGGCCCGCACAGCAGGAGCCTGTTTGCCGCCTTGCTCACCCGCTTGTTGTGAGCCCGCCATGCCGGGCGCGGGCAGAACCATCATGAAGCCTCCGCCGCCCAGGTTGCCCGCCTCCGGCCAGGTTACCGCCAGCGACAATGCGACCGCCACGGCGGCATCGACAGCGTTGCCACCTTCTTCAAGCACACGACGACCCACGAGCGAGGCCGCGGCCGACTCGCTTGCCACGGCCGCTTCGCCGGCGGCCACGTGCACCGCTCGCCGCACGTCTTGCGCGCGGAGGAGCGAGGTTGCAGATAGGGTGGCGATGAGCACAGCAGCCAGCGCGATGCATCGGGAGCGGATCATCGGGACCTCGTCGTCAGTTTTTGAGTTAATCGGCCGTTGATAAACACCGGATCCGGCAATCGGCCCAGCACTCTGCACGATCTACGCTGATCCGATTGTTCAGAATGCGATGGTTTGCTCGCTCACGAACTTGGCGCGCCTGTCAGCGTTCCGGTCGCGGGCCTGCGTTCCAATAGGCCGTCGCCGTAAATTGAGTAGAGCTCGAGCGACGGCATGTGAATGTAGCCGATGTGGCACCCGCACGAGTCGTTCGTGCACTTTCGTGGCCGCAACGCTTCGCTCCAGTGGTCGTCATAGATGTTGCCGAGCACCTCGGGAACAAAGTGGCAGCGGCGAATGTCGCCGGCGCCGTCCACGGTGATGACCTGCTCGCCCGTTAGGCAGTGTTTGCCGAGGCTGGGGTGGCGCCGGTTGTTGACGGGGAACTGCGGATCGACCGCGGTCAGCCGCCGCAGGTCCTCTAACGAATAATAGTCGGGCTCGCGTTTCAATGCGTTCACCCACAGGTAGGTCGACGTCGGCAACAGCTCTCGCAAGCGTTCGATTTCGTCCAGGTCCTCGCGCAGGCCGACCATCCCGACCGAGTGGCTGACGCCGAGTTCGGCGAGGCGAGCGACTTGATGGAGAAATCGTTCGCGATCCGTCTGAGACGGATGGTAGGTGCACCAAAGTCCGACTTTGTCTGCATCGCAGTCGGACAGCCAGTCGAGACGGCAGGAGAGGTTGGTTTGGGCCGCGACCCGCTGGACGTGACGCATGTTGGTCAGTTTACGAAAGGCGTCGCGATACCAACGCCGGACGAGCGCCTCGCCCCACGGCGTGAAGAACACCCGCAGTGGCTCGGTCGGACCGCATGACCTCGCACACCAGGCGACAAATCGTTCCAACGCGGTTTGATCTGCCGCAAGCTCCTCGCGAGACTCGTGCCGTTTGGCGAACGGGCAGTAGTGGCATTCGTAGTTGCAGCTGCTGAGCGGCCCGCGATAGAGAATGGTCAGCGACATGTGTACTGCTCCATCAACGACCGGATATGAGCCGAGTACAACCACGGTCCGATGGCATCCGATCGCTCCAGCCCGGCAGGGGTGAGTCGAAAGCGATCGCCCTCGTCCACCGCGAAGCCCGCCGACTCCAGTTCCCCCAATTCGGGAAACGCGGCCCGAGCGTCGATCACGTCAGGGAATCGCGAGCTAAATTCCGCGAGCGACAAGCCCTCGGCCTGGAGCAGCGACATGATTAGGTATCGCCGCTGCTGGTCCTCTTCGCCGAGGGCGATGCCGTGGCGCGCCGAGCGAAACTCATGCGCGGGTCGCGCCAGGTAGGCCGAGAGGATTTCATGGACACCGGAACGTCCAACGGCGTATTCGGTGGAGTAGTGCAGTCGCCGCGTGTAGCTTCTTGCTCCGCAGCCCAGCCCGACCATGCCGTCGCGCTGGCAGACGTACTCGGACGAAGGCGTTCGCCGCGACGAGTTTGCTTCCGGATGTCCAAGTTGGGCGCCATCACCGGAGGCGAGACCGGGGCCGGCAATGCGGCGGAACATTCGCATTGAGACTTGTTCGTAGCCCGCGGACAACAACGTGTCTCTGCCCGCGCGGTAACACTGCAGTCGCTCGTCATCCCACGAGTCCCCGCGCCGCCCGAGCCCGGTCAGGGGCCGAACGTACAACGGGTAGAGGTACAATTCTTCCGGCGACCAACGCAGCGCGGTTTCGATGGATCGCGCGAAGCCGCGGGGCGTCTGGCCTGCGGCGCCGTAGATCAAGTCGATGTTGCGGATGGCGAACCCTTCCTCCGAGATGCGGTCCAGCGCCGCCATCGACTCGCGGTGGTCTTGTGGTCGGCCCATGGAGGCAGATTCGCTGTCGTCGAAAGACTGCACGCCGATGCTGATGCGGTCGACGCTCCATTCGCGCAGCAGCTGGAGCTTGCTGGCGGTCGCCGTGGCCGGCGAGCACTCCACGCCAACGGGCATCGCTGTGGGGTCGGCGCCCATCGTGTCCGTGACGATCGCCAGTAGTTGTGTCAGCTCCTTGTCCGTGAGAAATGTAGGAGTGCCCCCGCCGATGGCCAGCTGTCCGAAACTGCAGTCACCCAGCTCGTCGCGTACGGCCTCCGCCTCGCGTTGCAGCTGAATGAGGTAATCGGACGCCATCTGCTCCGGCGGAGTGGCGCGGGTGAACAAATTGCAGAAGCCACAGCGGTACTCGCAGAACGGCACGTGCAGATAGAGAAACAGCGATTCTCGTCGCTCGTCGCTCCACACGCTGCGCAGCTGCCGAGGCGGCTCCAACTGCCGATAGGCGGTCTTGTGCGGATAGGAATAGACGTAGCCGGCGAACACCGGTCCGTCGAGCAGCGCGCCCAGCGAGATCATGCGGAGGACTCCGCCGGCAACAGGAATTCGGAGTAGGGAACGGTCCAGACCACCTCATGGCCGCAGCGGTGTCCGACGTGCCCAGCTTC
>JAGQPF010000326.1 GCA_020426845.1 Planctomycetales bacterium | reverse complement strand
TCTGGATGGGCATCGGGCTCGGGTTTGGGCAGAGCGATATCTCAAACGTTCGCGTCGGACAAATCGACGAGAAGGGGTACGACCTTCGACGCCGGAAGACCGGCATCGAACGGTTCGGCGAGACACCGCCTGGGGTCTGGGAAGCGATCGAGGAATACCTTGCGGACACACCGCGTCCCGATGGCGAGCTGCTTTTCGTCACGAAGAACGGGAAGCCCGTCGTCCACACTCGGTCAGACGGCGTGCTCCAGTGGTGGCAGCGGCTCCGCGAGAGCATCGGCGAGACGAAGGACACGCTCGGCGGCTTCTACACGCTGCGACATCTTGGGGCGACCGAGTACGGGTCACGAAGCGGCTGCTCGATCGTTGCGATGAAGCAGTGGCTCGGGCACTCCGCAAGTTCCGCGATGGCGGACAGGTACATGAAGCCCGTGCCCCCGGAGCATCGCAAGCTGATCGAGTGGGTTCGTTCCGAACTAACGGGACGGCGTCATTCTCAGAAGCAACGGCCGAACCAATGACTCAACTCTGTGCCCCAAAATCCAGACTAAGCAAGCAGACGCTTGAGATTCTCCCAAGTCCAATCGATGACTGGTCCTGCGTTCGCTACTGGGCGGCAATTCCGGTTCTGGGGCTTTAGTTGGAAAATGCGGACCCTATTCCGAACGGCCATGACGACCTCCTTCAGGACGCCGGGGGCTTGGTGAGTGTTGTTGCCGAGAATGACAATCATCAAGTCGGACTGTCGAATACGCGACTCGGCCTCTCGCTCCCATTGGGGTTGCGGAGCTGCTTCTTGTAGTGACCAGTTTGCGATGGAAAAGGGGGAATCCGCAAGACGGGATTGTCCGACCAATCCCTCCTTGAGTTCGCGGTCATTGTCGTAGTCGAAGCTGATGAATACTCTGGTCTTTGCCATAGAACACCCCTGTGAGCCCGGCCTGGACCACGCTCAGTGACTCGCCCGAATGTCAACTGCTTCGTCTACCCACTCAGCCAGATTTTCAGCGATGTAATCGTAGACGTTGCTGCTGCTCGAATACGGCGGGTCGTACGCTTTCACAATGGATGAGAGCATTTTGCCCGAATCGCCGTACCGGATCGAGGCGAAGGGATTGGCTCCCTTGGACACCTGCTCTCCCCGGCTGTTTTTCAAATTGTGAATGTAGATCCCGAACACGCCCTTGCTGTCGTCCCAGCCCTTGATGATCTCGTGGTTGATCCACTTCCGACCGGCCGTGTTCGCTCCAATCAGCACAACGACGCATGACTTGCCGTACATCTGGTCCGCAATCCACTTCTTGATCTTGGCGTCACCACCTTGGCTGATTGTCTCCCAGTCGTTGTCACTAGCCGGACGGTTCCCTTCGATGACACCCATGTTGCGAACCTGGGACGCCCGCCAATTGTCCGGCTTGTAGTGGAAGCTATAGAACACCCTTCGGGCCATCTCGTTCTCCTACTTGCTGATGATTGCAAGGATGTCGAGTACAGCTTGTACAAGTCTAGCCGGTTCGGCAGACTCGTCCCCAAGCACTTGGAGCGGCGCACAGACATCATGATCGCCAAACCACGCCTGCTGGTCTGCCACCGCCGCATCCCACAGTTCACGGGCCACATGGCCCGTGGCCCCAACCGGCACAACGAGTTTGCCATGCTGGCGAGTCAGCTCGGTTTCCTGGGACACTCCGCTTGCAAGAACGATGGCCCCTGACTCATCCTGCTTGTTGCCAGCAAGCACGACGCACACCCCGGCGTCCGCAATCATCTTGTCGCGATAGTCCTTCCAGAACTCGGCCCGGTCTATGCCTTCTGGGACGGCTTGAGGGAACGGACGCAGTTGGAGCCGCTGGTCGTCATTGCGTGCTAACGCCTGCATGGCACCGACGATGACCGCGTCGGCCACACCTCGTCCGAAGCCGGAGATGATGTTGAAGTTCTTCCGAATCAACTCGGAGCCCAGCAGGCGACACAACTCCTGGAACCGTGCTTCGCCGTACGGATTAAAGTCAGCGGCACTCCCGGAAATGAACACATCGTGCAAGTGGCTTCGCCGTCCAAGTTCCTCAAGAACGTTTGTCACTTCGTCATAGGACTCCACAAGCACCGGCTGAATGTTGTAACGGCGAAGGTCGCTCAGCCAATGGGGGAATCGCTTGCAGTCATACTCCGCACCCTCGTAGTCGTCTGGCGTGGGCCGCTTGAGGATGCAGAAGTGCTTTCGCCCATTCTTGTCGAGAAGCTGCTTGACGCGACTAAGCAGGTACAGCACATTCGGGTCGGCGAAGCTGACGCCGATGAACAGGAAGGTCTTCATGGTCAAGTCACCCTTCAGGGCGATCGTGAAGAGTTCCCGAGTCTCGTCATAGGTCTCGTAGTCCTCCTTGGTCAGAACCGCTTCCGCCGGAGCACTCTTGTCCCCGTGCATCTTGTAGATCGTGACGTCCGAACGTCGGCGTGTTGTCGCAAAATCGGCGGACCGTCGCTTGACATCAACCCGCTTGTGTGCGTCCTCGAATGCTCGTTCGATCAGGTTGTCGTAGTTTGTCGTCCAGACTGTCCGCAGCGGCAATGATGCGATAAGGTGATGGTTTGTCGTCAGCGTGACATCTTCCAGGAATTCGTCGATGAGCAACTGGTTGAGCCGGTCTCTCCCTCGCCGGTGATTGCAGTGAAACTGTGCGAGAGCGACCAGATCGGACTCGCGGTCTATGTCGAGGTCGAGTTCTTCGGCGATCTCTTTGAGGAGCTGCTTCCAGTCCACGAACCCTGCCGCTCGCGAAATCCCCGCACCTATGAACATGGCGGCGGTACCATCACGGAGTGCGGCCGTGTACTCTCGCAACAGGATGTCCTTTGTGACCGCAGGCATAGCCCGCTCCCATTCATGTGGTCGATGAAGTGTACCGCAGCGACAGTGCATCGAGGACCGTATTGAGCGATGCACCACGCAGTCCCATAGCTTTCAAGTCGACTTCTTCCGTCTGCATTCGCTCGATGAACCGCTTCATGTCGGATCGAATCGAGGTGGCGGGGCTTGCCGCGTACTCTGGATCGACGATGGCATAGAGACGGAAGACATCGTTTCGATGCTTACGGATGTCTTTGCTGTCGACGTTGTGCCCGTCAGCGGCTCGCGCGGTCAAGTCGAGCCACGCCTTCGCTTTGAGCGGAATCAAGTGTTCGGGACGAACGACAGGCAGTCCCTCGATCGTCGCCCTGCCGGCCTGAGTCCACTCGTAGTAGTCGCTGTCCAGCAAGATCGCCGACAAACTCGACACCTCATCACTCATCGGGATCGGCGTGAGGTGACCAGTGATCTCGTCGCCGAGCATGTCAGGCACGCGTGAGAACAACTCGATCATCACCGGGTACCCATCGACCTGTGGTTTGGTGAATCGGTAGAACTTTCGCTCGTCTGCCGGAGCCTCCAGCGACTCGTATCCGCCGGCTTTGATAAACGACCAGAACGCTTGGCCGAACTCGGCATTGACGGTCTCTAGGCAGAGCACGACATCGATGTCCTTGGTGGCTCGAAACTCCAGACCGGCATCGGACAGAGCGAGGTCGCACGCGGTGCCGCCGATGATGACGTACCGGTCGGCATATGCGGCGAAGTGGTCGCGGAATCTCTCAAGCCCCTTCACCATCGCACTTGCTCCATTAGTACATCAAGGGCCTGCTCGACTCGCTCGTCACGGGACTTGCGGACGGACAGATAGAGTGAGAGCGGGTCCACGATTCCCGATAGTTCATACTCCCTCGGCTCATACTTCCAGACCTCGACTTCGCAGTTTGCGGAGTCGCGGTCGTGGAGAGTGGCTGTGGGGAGTTCTTTGGCGAAAGCAAGCCACTGCTTGTGACCGATCGCGAGCACGGGCACCCTTGGCTCCGCGAGCATGGTGTAACGTGCGAGTGCCTCCTGTCCAGCCTGGAGTCCCTGGGGACGGATCGCGACGAAATGACGCGACTTCACTGGGTCGATTAGCCAAGGCTGAGCCCGTTCCCACGTCTCCCTTCCGTGATCATGAAAGCGGAGCACTCTTTCGCGGCCAGACGCTCCGGAAGTGGCGAGCTCGACAGACTCAAGCTCGTCGAATGCTCGGCTCAAGGTCATCGTCGTGTAGCCGAGGACTGGGGCGAGTTCAGAAGCGGTGGGACCGTCTTCTTTGCGGTTGAGCAGCACATGGATCAGCACCGCCTGCGTTGCGGGTCGGAACTTCCGCTTCGATGGGGGTGGCGTCCGGAAGTACTCCCGCAAGTCGAGCCCGAGCTCGGGCAGGTACATCTGGTTGCCTGGGACAATGAAGGGGACCCGCTGCTCGATCAGCCTTTTGCGGTTGTATGCGGTGACTCGGTCTCGCACATAGACGACTGGTCCGCTCCACTTCGCCCTCACCTGCTCGGCGTGCTTTCGGACGGTTGCGGGCGGTTCTGGGTCATGGTCCTCGTCCACCATCAGAAGTAGCTCTCGCCCTTCCAGGTCCATGAGTGCGAATCTGTAGCGAGCCGTCAGGAACGCCGGGAGTCGGCTTGCACCGTCCCAGGCGATGGCGTGGGTCCGAACCCCGAGCGTCTGGTGGAGGTACTCCGGGATCTGCTGCTCTAGGATGGGCATGTGGGCCTCTTCAACACAAAAACGCACACTAACACTATCTGTGTTATCGTGCAAATCAAGGGTTCGGAACAGCAAGAGAGGGCGGCAAGACCCACGGAATGGCCGATGGGCCTTGAGTACAGCCCCAGCATGCGCTAACGTTCACCAAACATCGTTTCGAAAACGGTGTTTGCGGAATCACGAGCCGGTCACCAACCGCCTCGGCGACCGCACACAGACTCCGACCCCCGGGAGTCCGGCCTCACCAGCCGGGCGAAGGGAGCGGGACTCATCACCCCGCCCACAGATTTGTGGCAGTCGGAGACGCGTAGAGCCGGATGCGTGGAGACATGCT
>JAGQPF010000325.1 GCA_020426845.1 Planctomycetales bacterium | reverse complement strand
GGCGGGCAGTTGATTCGGCGATTCGGCGAGTTTGTCGCCGGCAACCACTTGGTGGTTGGCATGCTGATCTTTCTGATCCTGGTGTCGGTGCAGTTTCTGGTGATCACCAACGGCGCCACGCGCATCAGCGAAGTGGCGGCGAGGTTTGCCTTGGACGGCATGCCGGGCCGGCAGTTGGCGGTGGATAGCGACATCAACGCGGGGCTGATCAGCAGCGAGGAGGCTCGGCAGCGGCGCCTGGAGATCATGGCCGAGGCGGACTTTTATGGCTCGATGGATGGCGCCAGCAAGTTTGTCCGTGGCGACGCGGTGGCCGGCCTGGTGATCATGGCGATCAATTTGGCGGGCGGCTTGGCGATTGGCGTGGGCGCCGGCATGGGGCTGGCAGAGTCAGGCAGCTTGTACTCGAAGTTGACGATCGGCGACGGCCTGGTGTCTCAGATTCCGGCCCTGCTGATCTCCCTCTCGGCGGGAATTTTGGTTTCACGCTCGGCGCAAAGCTCCGAGCTGCCCCAGCAGGTCGTGCAGCAGCTGACGGCGCGGCCGGAGGCGCTGGCGGTCGCGGCGGTGTTCCTGCTGGCCTTGATCTCGGCGCGGCTCCCTGCGGCGCCGCTGTTGACTCTGGGCGCCGCCTGCGCGGGTGTCGCCTTCCTGTCACGACCTGCGGAAGAGTCGGAGAAACTCAAGTCGGCAACCACCTCGGGCGGAGCGTCCGCCACGAAGTCCGGCGGAGCTCCTGCATCCGGCCTGGCGTCCTCAGCCTCAGCGGGCTCATTGGCATCATCGGCCACATCGAGCGCGAAGCCGGAATCCTCCGGACGTCACGCCGAGCTACTGCGGGTCGATCCACTGACGCTCGAGCTGGGGACGAATCTGCTCAAGCTGGCGAGCCCCTCAGCGGGTGACAGTTTGTTGGCACATATTAGCTTCTTGCGGGAACATTTGGCCGCTGAGCTCGGGCTGTTGTTGCCGCGAGTGCGAGTGCGGGACAATCCGTTGCTGGAGCGAAATCAATACCGCATCATCATGTCGGGCGCTGCGGTGGCTCGCGGCGCCTTGCGGCCGGCCATGAAGTTGGCGACGGTGCAAGGCGACTACGGCGACATCGTGGGCGAGGAGACGCGCGACCCGGTGACCGGCGAGGTCGCATGGTGGATTCCTCCCTCGACCGAAGCGGAGCTGCGGCGCCAGGGATTTGCGATCCGTTCGCCGATTGAAGCGTTGATGGACCACTTTCAGCTGGTGGCGCGGCAGCACGCTCCCGAGCTGCTCACTCGCGACACGACCCGCGAGCTGCTCGACCAGATCAGCACCACGGCGCCGGCGGCTTGCGAAGAGCTAAGCTCCGGGCGAATTGGACTCGGCGAGCTGCAACGCACCCTACAAACCCTGTTGGCCGAGGGCGTTTCCATCCGGCCGCTGGGCCGCATCCTCGAGGCACTTTCCGACGCGGTCTCCCAAGACCTCGACGAGGAGCAGCGACATCGCTACATCAGACGCCGACTGGGCCGGCTGTTGGTCTCGCCGCTGTGCGACGACGCCGGCCGCTTGCCGGTCGTGATTCTTCCCACGGAGTGGGAGGAGCAAGTTGCCCGCAGCGAGCCGCTTGCCCGCGAGCAGCTGAATGAGCTGCGTCGGGCGCTGGCGGGCGGCTCGCAAGCCGCGCTGACGACCGCCTTGGTGGTGAGCGACGAGCGGTCGACGGAGGTCCGCAACTGGGCGCGGCGGCAGCTGCCGCGGACGCCGCTGCTGACGCTCAGCGAGATTCCGCCTGACATTCCTTTGGCAGCCCGTTCGCTGGCCGAGCCCGTGGGCCGCGTCCGCACCGAGCTCGGCGAGCCCGAGGCGTTGTTTGATACCGCAATGAAGTTGTACCCTGGAGCCGCCTAGTCATCATGACGGTCAAGAAATTTCGCGCCCGAACCATGCGAGACGCTTTGCAGATGGTGCGCGACGAGCTGGGCCCGGACGCCGCTGTGCTGGAGACGCGAGAAATCGCGGCCCCCGTGCTGAAGTGGTTCCTGCCTCGAAAGATCGAGGTGACCGCGGCCGCGAACGTCCGCGTCCCCAGCCGGTTCGACGAGCCTGCTCGGCCCGCGCCGCAACACGACTCGGGCGCCATCGACCTGTCACGCGCGGCCACGACTCCACCGGCGACGCCGAGCCTGCGATTCAATGAACAAGACCCGCGCGACGAGTTCGCTCCGCACGTCTCGCCCGCCGAGCTGCATCGGCAACTGAACAGTCTCAAGCAGATGGTCGAGGGCCTTTGCCAAGGCGCCGGCGAGCGCGCCGCCAACGAAATTCCCGAGACCTGCTTTCGGCTCTTCACCGATTTGATCGACGCGGAGCTGAGCGAGGACGTGGCTCGCGAGCTGATCCATCGCGTTTGCGAAGGCCGTCCGCACGATGACGAAACGCTGCTCAAGGCGCGGATCTGCCGGCTGATCGAAGAGGAGATTCAGATCGGCGGCGCGATTAAGATCACGCCCGGCAAGTGCCGAGTCGTGGCGCTGCTGGGACCGACCGGCGTCGGCAAGACGACCACCATCGCCAAGCTCGCCGCCAACTTCCATCTGCGCGAACGAGTGCGAGTCGGCTTGATCACCGTCGACACCTACCGCATCGCCGCCGTCGAGCAGCTGCGAACCTACGCCGACATCATTGACCTGCCGATGGAGGTGGTCGCCACGCCTCGCGAAATGCGGCAGGCGGTGGATCACTATTCGGACCTGGATCTGGTGCTGCTGGACACCGCCGGACGCAGTCCGCGCGACGAAGTGCGAATTCAAGAGCTGAAGTCGATGCTTGCCGAGGCGCGGGTCGACGAGGCGCATCTGGTGTTGAGCAGCGTCGCGAGCGCCGCGAGCCTGCAACGAACCGCCGAGCGGTTCGTCGAGGCGGGCGCCACATCGCTGCTGTTGACCAAACTGGATGAGGCGACCGGTTTCGGCGCCTTGCTGCCCCTGCTCAGAGGCTGCAACTTGCCGTTGAGCTATCTGACCAATGGCCAGAATGTGCCCGACGACATCGAGGCCGCCGAGAAGTCGAAGGTGGCTCGGCTGATTGTCGGACAGGAGTCGATGTGAGCTCGCAGGCGTGAGTCTCGGCCCGCCTTGCGAGCGTGCACCTTTCCATCACGATTCGAACACGTTGGACGTTTCCCGACATCCCCTTCACCGGTTGCCGATGCTCGACCAAGCCGCGGAATTGAGAAAGCTCGCTGTTCGCGCCGCCCAAGCGCGCGGCGCCGCGCCGGTGTGCGTCGCGGTGGCGGGCGCCGCGGAGGGCGTGGGCTGCACCGCAGCGGCCCTGACGATTGCCAGACGACTGGCGACGGGTGCGACAACACTGGTCGTTGACGTCAACGACAATGCTCGGGCCGCGGACATGCTGCAAACGGCCGCTGCGACGACGGACGCTACGACAGCTGGGACAACCGCTGCGACAGCATCGCGTGGCAGCGAGGGGCTCGAAGACGTCCTCTCCGCTCGTCGCACGTTGGATCAGGTCATTCGGCCCGTTGGAGATCGCTTGTATGTGACGGCGGGCCGCCGAGCGACTTGGGAATGTGGCGCCGTGGAGCGGCTGCGACGACAGCTGCGCGCGGCGCCGTTCGACTATGTGGTGCTCGACCTCGGGGCGCGGCCCCAGCGAGAGCTTCGCAGCTTGTGCGGCGGCGACGCCGGCGGGGCGCTGCTGGTGGTGGCGTCCGGCGAGGGCGAACAACTGCTGAACGCCTACTCGACCATCAAGACGATGGCGGCGGCGGAGACGCCGGGCTCATCGTTTCCGGCGACGGCGCAGGCGCGCGGAACAGGCGATTCAAACGATGCAACGACGCCACCGCTGGCGGTGTCGGTGCTGATCAAACAGGTGGATGCTTCGCTCGCGGAGCAGCTGCATGAGCGGCTTGCCAAGGCTTGCCGGCAGTTTCTCGACCGCCGCGTCGAGTTGCTGCATGCGGGCGAGCAGGCCGATTGGGTGGACGTGTTGACGACCTGGGTGGACCATCTTGCGGCGCAACGGGCGAGCCAATCGGCCCGCTCCGGCTCGCTGCCTGACGCTGCCAACGCTTCCCGCGAAGCGGTCCCGGAGACTCAGCGTAACTTGTGTAACCGGGATTCTGAAATGGACTGAACTCACGACGGCAGCAATGCCGATGAACGGAAGGCGCGCAGACGCGAGCGCTGGTTAAAGTTTGCGGCTTAGGCAAGCTGTCACGGAAGGACAGCCGCCGGCCCATCGACACCGGTGTCATTCGGACGCTCGCCGCCGCTCCCAAGGGATATGGATCAACGGGCAGATGCCCGCGCGAGCACCGGCCGGCGACGGCGGCCGGATCGCGACAGGAGAATCGGCGCGGCGACGGTCGCCCGAGACCAATCACGGAGGATTGCATGGCCACAACCATTGCTCCCGCTGAAGAGATTCAAGAAGTCTGGAAGTCCTACAAATCCGATCAGTCGCAAAAGGAATTGCGCAACCGGCTGGTCGAACGCTACTTGCCCTTGGTCAAGTACAACGGCGAGCGGATCTGGTCCCGCCTGCCCGAGGGCGTCGAGCTGGACGACCTGATTTCGGCCGGCATCTTCGGCTTGATGGACGCGATCGACGCGTTTGACCTCACTCGCGGGGTCAAATTCGAGACCTACTGCGTGCCGCGAATTCGCGGCGCGATGCTCGACGAACTGCGAACGATGGACTGGGTGCCGCGGCTCGTGCGGTCGAAGGCCAGCAAGCTCGCCGAGGCCAACAAGACGCTCGAGGCCCGCAACGGCCGGGCACCGACGGAGAAGGAGCTCGCCGAGTACCTCGAGATCTCCGTGCCCGAGCTCGAGAAGATGGTCATGGAGGCCAACGCGGTCAACCTGATCAGCCTCAACAAGAAGTGGTACGAGACGGACAGCTACAAGGACGTCCGCGAGATCGACATTCTCGAGGACAAGAAGGGCGAGGACCCGACTCGCCGCGTCCAGAAGAACGACCTGATGCGGTTGGTCACCAAGGGGCTGAACCGCAACGAGCGCCTGATCATCATCCTCTATTACTACGAGGAGCTGACGATGAAGGAGATTGGCGCCACGCTCGACCTGAGCGAAAGCCGAGTCAGCCAGATGCACAGCAGCATTGTCCAGCGACTCCAGTTGCAACTGGGAGCTCGCCGGCCCGAATTCGGCACCTAATTTGGTGTCGATGGCCCTTTGGCCATGGCCTTGCACACCGAAGCCCAGCGTCGCCACCGCGCGCTGGGCTCCGGTGTTTCTTGACCGAGCGGCGCGTCGTCTCGCACGCAGATGGCTCGACGCGGACGCGTCCGAAGGAAACCCGAAGCGTCAGCGAGGGATCGATTCGCGAATCCGCATACAGGTGAGGAACAGGGAAGCCTGGCTCAAGCTGCCACGAGCCATCCGCGCTGGCAAGTGCAGCTGCGACTGACGCCCGCGAGCATCAATCTGGCAGGCCAGCGCGAGCAGGAAGCGGCGACGGCTGAAATCGACTGGTTAGACGTGACGTGGTAGAATCTCTTGAAGATGCTTCCAAATGGAGAATGCCATGCAAATTGAGCTTCCGCACGAACTTGAACCTTTCATCGAGCAGGAATTCGCTACTGGCCGATACGCCACTCGTGATGAAGTCGTTGTGCAAGCGCTTCGTTGGCTCCAAGAGGAACGGCAGCAGGCGGTATCCAGCATCAAACAGGGCCTGGATGACGCGGCCGCGGGACGGGCCCAGCCTATTGGAGAGGCGTTCTCCGACATCCGGAAGGAATTCGGAGTTCCTGAAACGGAATGAAGTATGTCGTTATCGTAGCTCAAAAGGCAAAAGACGACCTTCGGCACTATTATGCCGTCGCGGCTGAGTATGCTCCTCACACGGCTGCTCGGTGGCTGAACCGATTCGAAGAAGCTCTTCAATCACTCTCTGAGAATCCGTCGCGCTGTGGCCTTGCGCCGGAGAACGACTTGGTTGACCCGCCCATCTATCAGTTCTTTTATGGCAAGAGATCCAGGCGGTACCGAGCGCTCTTCACCATCGAAGACGACCGCGTCCTGATACTGCACATTCGACGGGGCACGATGGACAAAGCAGCTGAGAGCGAGCTGTTCGGGTAGCGCGGCAGGCAACTCATCACGCACCGCGAGTCGGAGTGCACGGCGGCATTGTCCAGCGCCTCCAGTTGCAACTGGGAGCTCGCCGGCCCGAATTCGGCATGAATAGCCCTTTGGCCCATGGCCTTGCACTCCCGAGCCCAGCGCCGCCACCGGGCTGAGCTCCGGTGTTTCTTGACCGAGCGGTGCGTCGTCTCGCACGCAGATGGCTCGACGCGAAAGCGTCCGAAGGAAACCCGAAGCGTCAGCGAGGGATCGAATCCAAGAATCCGCATACAGGTGAGGAACAGGGAGGGAACCGGACGCGTCAGCGAGGAGGATAAGAAACCGCCACCCCTGCGTGACAGGCAGCTTGCCTAATCCGGCCCTACCGACTTGAGCCATCAAGAAAGCAGAAAACCCCGCGAAACCTGTGGTTTGCGGGGCCATGCTTGGTACCGATCAGTACCCCCTAGGGGAGTCGAACCCCTGTTGCCGGACTGAGAATCCGGAGTCCTAGGCCACTAGACGAAGGGGGCGTGGTCGAGACTTCTAAGAATATCGGCAACTTCGTTGAGGGCAAGCCCCCATCCCGGAAAACCGCCGATTCTTCCGATGGGGCAAAACGGGCGGGCAGGCAAAACTGGGAGACCACTGCCGAAAGCCTCGTCGCACCTTCGTGGACTTCGCGTTCTTCGTGGTTCACTTGCAAGATAACCACTGAGAGCACGAAGCCCACGAAGTTCTCCCGGGAAGACCAACGTGGGCTAAGTCACTGAAACAAACCTAATTGAAACTGTGGATTTAGTGGTTGGCTTCGCGGTGCCTCTATTCATTCATCGGCGATGGCGGGAGAACGCTCCCAAACTTGAAAGTGTCGCCTCAGCCAGCGCAACACGAGTGCGCGTCGGCGCGAGCGCATGAGGCTCATGAGCAAGCCGGCGAGCAAGCAAACGCAGCCAACTTCAAGCGACCAGGCAGCGCGAGCGCCAATCGTGAGTTGCAGCGGGCCGTGGCCGCGGTCGACGAGCAACCCCATGCCGGCGAGCAAGGCCGTCGCCGCGTGGGCCTCCAACGCCAGCCGCCAGGCAAGATCCCGTCGCCAGCTCCACCCCAAGGCGGCAACGAGCGTCGCGCCGATCAGAGTGGCCCCGGCCACTGGAGCCGCAGCCGATGAGGCGCCGGTCTGATTGACATGCCAGCCCGCGGCCAGCCAAGGAGCAACCGCCGTGGCGACCGCCGAACCGCGACGCAGTGTCAAAGCCCAGTCATCGCTGCGCACCATCCCGACGACAAACACGCTGGCATAGGCGGCCGCGAGCACGATCGGCGCCGCTGGCGGACCGCTCGCGAGATGGGCGACACCAACGAGGCTCGCAAACGCGCCATACGCCAAGTGCGGCGTGGCCAGGGCGCCGCCGCGACGGATGTGCAACAGGGCCAGCAACAACCAGGGCAGGGCGGCGATGACGAGGCCTGCGTGCTGGGGCACACCTAGTGCGACGAGCAACAAGCTGCCACTGACACCTCGAAATGCGGACTCCGCGCCGCGCAGCCAGGCCATGATATAGAACGCCGTCAGCAACACGCACGATAGCCAACGCGGGTTGCCGACCGAGGTGGCAATGCTCTCCCACAGATCGCGGCCCGTCGCCGATGTGGGTTCGGACGTCAACAGCAGCGTCGCGGGCGCGAGTGCCAACGCCAGACTAATCGTGTCGAGTTGACGATGCACGAGCCCCGCTTCCAGGATCAAGATCACCCCGGCGAAGGCAATCGGCACGAGAAAGTATGGAGCGAAGGCCGTTTGCAGTCCGTCATCGACGACGAACGACAAGCTCAACAGCACGCTGCGGCCAATGATGCCGATCACGAGCAACACGAACAGCGACCAGGGGAAAAGCGGCCATCTCCAGGGGCAACGCCGACCTGCTCTCGCCATTCTTGCCCGCGTCGGCTGCTTGAGGGGCCCCCAATGAATCGCGGGCAGCAGCGTGAGCATGGCGGCGCCACCCAGCCATGGAAAGGCGAGCACTCGCCACACCGAAGTCTCGCGGCCGAGCCAACCCGGTGTCGCCAGCAGCGGAGCCGCGAACAACAGGCCGAGCATCGCAATGAACGGCCCTCGCCAACGCCACCCCCAAGGCACGGACACCGCACGTAGCACCAGCTCCGACACGGCCAGCGAAAAGACCAGTCCGGCCGCCAGCCATGGAGCGGCGCTCAGGGGCGAATGGAACGCGAGTTCATCAAAGCCCACCGAGAGCCCCGCGAAACACAGCAGCACAATCAACAGCACGGTCCTCGCATCGTCCCAGACATCGAGCACTCGAACCAGAAACACGCCCGTCATCGCCAGCAGCGCCGCATAGGTCGCCAACGCCGCTGCGCCAAAGCGGGCCGCCAACCGCAAGTCGGAGATCTCGGTGACACCTTGCGAGATGCCATAAAGCACTAGTCCAGCGCTTAGCAAATAGAACGGGTTTTTCGTGGCTAGACGGAGTGACGTGCCGCTCATGGAAGCCTCCGATCCGGTCTTGAGAAGTTGTCGCTGTCGGAACGCGGTCATTCGCGCGCAGCCGGTCGATGAGCTGGCGTCGCGTCACCCCTGCTCGTGCGTCCGCGGTTTGGCATGGAGTCCGCGAACATCGAAGGCGGGAGCGTGTCCAAACGGTGGACGGGTAACGTCGCCCGGGCGTTCTGCCGTTTCGGCAGCAGACAAGAGAGAAAGAGAAAGAGAAGCAGCAGCAGAAATAGGAGAAGTGTTGCGAGAAGCAGCGAGCCGGCTCCATCGAGCGGTGGCTCCAGCCAGGGTTGTACGTCGCCGCCAGCGATTTGGTTCAACGTCGTTGAAGACGACGGAAAGGATAAATTTGGCGATCGGGTTGGCGATTGATACATTGAGTTTTGTGTGGTGCTCGCGAGTCGATTTCGAACAGGCCGTTGCGGGAAACGGCTGTAGGAAGCGTTGAAACGAAACTTTGCTGCGGTCATTCGGGCTGCCTGACGCGGATCCCTCGCTTACGCTTCGGGTTTCCTTTCAGATTGCGTACGACGGACTGGAAGTCCGTCCTACGGTTTCTCGTAGGCCGATCCGTCGCTTACGCTCTTACGCTGCGGGTTTCCTTGGCGCACGACTGTGGCATTTCTCAAGGTGATGGGAGGGCTCCATGCTTCATAGCGCACATTCTGTCCGAGCAGGCGCGACGCGACTCCGTCCGCCTCCTTTTCAGCTGCCGTCGGGCCTGGCCCTCTGCGGCCTGGCGATCGCCCGCGACGTGTTGGAGCTCGTGCCGCGCTCGGTTGCCGAAGAGTGTTGTGTGCTGCCGGTGGCGTTCAACGGCGAGACGCTGACATGCGTCACGCCACGCGCGGACGATGTGATGACGCAGGACAAGCTGCGTTTCATTCTCAACTGCGACGTGTATTTCATTCCCCGCGACGCCCATGAGGTTCGTCGGGCCATTGGTCATCACTACCGTGCGTTGCCGGCCGAGTCGGCCGACAGCATGTTGCAGGAGTTCACCGACACGGCAATCGACTTCACCGAGACGGTCGACACGGTTGCTTGGGACGACGATTGCATGATGGGAGAGTGGGCGCCTCCCGAGCCTTGGCAACGCAGCTCGGCGCGAGTGCAAAGTTCGGTCGCGATCGTTCCACCCAATGCGCAAGGAGAGACGATGATGTTTATGACCATTGCCGAGGGCGAACGGATGCTGGCCTATCGCCCCAACGGAAAGATCGACGTCTTGCAGGGTCCGCGTCGCATTTGGAAGGGCATGACTCAGTTCGCCCGCATGCAACACTTCGTCGCCCATCCGGCTCAATACCTCTCCATCCGATTTCGCGATGGCCGGGAAGACACGGTGGTTGGGCCGGCCGAAGTCTGGCTCGACCCGCGGATCCACGAGTCAATCGAAGTGAGGCACTGCCTCGAGTTGGCCGCCAAGGAGGCGGTGGTGGTCTACGGCGCCGG
>JAGQPF010000324.1 GCA_020426845.1 Planctomycetales bacterium | reverse complement strand
TTGCCATGGAGCTGATGGACGGCAATTGGTCGTTCAAGCAACTGATTCGGCAGATCATGACCAGCCGGGTCTATCAGCTCGGCTCGGCCTTGGGGCCCGACGCCGAGGCGGCTCTGCAGGCCGATCCCGACAACAACTTGCTGTGGCGGATGAATCAGCGCCGGCTCGAGGCCGAGGCGATTCGAGACTCGATGCTGCTGGCGAGCGGCCAACTGGATCTGTCGCCCGGCCGCGGCTCGGTGATCGAATCGATCGGCGATGGCAGCGTGGGACAGAATATCCGCGTCGATCGCTTCCTGGGCGAGAGCCGCAAACGCAGCGTTTACTTGCCGATCGTCCGCGGCGCCGTGCCCGAGCTGTTGCAGGTGTTCGATTTCCCCGATCCGAGCATCATCTACGGGCAGCGCGAGGTGACGACCGTTCCGACCCAGTCGCTGTTCATGATGAACAACGGCTTCGTGATCGAGCAGTCGCGACAATTCGCGGAGCGCATTCTGTCGGAAGTGCCGGAGGACAATGCTCAACGAGTCGAGCTCGCCTACCGCTTGGCCTTGGCTCGCGAGGCGAAGCCCGCTGAAGTGGCGGCCGCCACCGAATTCATCCGGCTCGCCGAACAATCGATGGAATCCAAGCAGCAGGCTTGGTCGAGCTTCTGTCAAACGCTGTTCGCTTGTTCCGAATTCCGCTACGTGGATTGACCCTGGCTGTTTGCGAACATTCACTCGCCTTTTTCGACTTTCCCTTCAACATGTAACGATCGCAACCCTTGCCGTATCCGGCGCGCGGTGAGCGATGATTGAGGACGACACGATGTTTCAGATGTCCCGGCGACAGATGCTGCAATCGACCTCCTGTGGGTTCGGCTTTCTGGCCTTCTCGGCGCTGGCGGCCGAGGCTGCCGCAAAGGACTATCAAAGCCCGCTCGCGCCGAAGGCGCCGCACTTTCAACCGCGGGCGAAACGCGTGATCTTTCTCTGCATGCGAGGCGGCCCGTCGCACGTGGACACCTTCGATCACAAGCCGATGTTAAAGGAGTTTGCCGGCAAGGCGCCGGGCGAGGCCGCGGGGTTGAACAACCAAAAGGGGCGCAAGCTGATGCCGTCGCCCTGGGAGTTCAAGCCGCGCGGCGAGAGCGGATTGTTGATCTCCGACCTGTACCCCCACCTGTCGGAGCACGCCGACGACCTGTGTCTGTTGAACTCGATGTACACGGACGTTCCCAACCATCCGCAGGCGCTCGTTCAACTGCACACGGGCAGCTTCCAGTTCGTGCGCCCCTCGGTTGGCGCGTGGGTGCTGTACGGCCTGGGCACGGAAAACCAGGACCTGCCGGGCTTCATCACGATCAAGCCGCCCAGCCGGCTCGGCGGCGCTCAGAACTACGGCAGCGCCTTTCTGCCGGCGGTCTATCAGGGCACTCGAATTGGCGACCCGGGCCAGGCTCTGAAGGATGCGCAAATTGGCAATATCGAGAACCCCGAGCTGACCAGCGACCTGCAACGCCGTCAGCTGAACCTGCTGCAGTCGATGAACCGCGAGTCAGCGGACCGCAATCCGGCGAACACTCAGTTGGAGGGAGTGATCGAGTCGTATGAGCTCGCGTTCCGCATGCAGTCGTCAGTGCCGCGGTTGATGGATTTGGCGGGCGAGTCGGCCGAGACGCTGAAGCAGTATGGCGTGGGCAATGGCGTGACCGATGACTTTGGCCGGCAGTGCCTGATGGCGCGGCGATTCGCCGAAGCGGGAGTGCGCTACATCGAGCTGACGCATGAGGGCTGGGATCAGCACAACAGCCTCCGAGACCGATTGGCGCGAAATTGCCAAGCCACGGACCAGCCGATCGCCGCGCTGCTCGCCGATCTCAAGCAACGCGACATGTTAAAGGACACGTTGGTGGTTTGGGGCGGCGAGTTCGGCCGCACGCCGGCGGTTCGCAACGACGACGGGCGAGACCACAACGCGACCGGCTTCACGATGTGGATGGCGGGCGGCGGGATCAAGGGCGGCATGCGCTACGGAGCAACCGACGACTTCGGCATCGCCGCGGCCGAGGACAAGTTCCACATCCATGACCTGCACGCCACCACGCTCCACTTGCTGGGGCTCGATCACACCGCTTTGACCTTTCGCTATGCCGGGCGGGATTTCCGCCTGACCAACGTCGCCGGCCGCGTCGCCGACGAAATCATCGCGTAGCACAGCGGCCGGCCTTCGACGTGGCAGGCTGCCAGCCTGTGATGATTTCACGATGCACGCAACCCCCAGCGCGATGCGCTGCGATGCGCTGCGGTGAGGAAGGCCTTCAGCCTTCGACGTATCGCTGTCCAACCCGGGGCGGCGCTGCGCTTGCCCCGGGCTACGATGAGGAAGGCCTTCAGCCTTCGACGTGGCACAGGCTGGCAGCCTGCACTACGACAACTTGCGCAGCACTTCGATGCCGCGTTGGATCGTCTCGTCGTTGGCGGCGTAGGAGATGCGGAAGTGAGTGTCGTGGCGGCTGAAAATGTTGCCGGGCACGAGCAGCAGATTGTGCTCGATGGCCTCCGTCACGAATTGGCTGCCCGAGCCGCGCGGGGCGCGCGGGAAGATGTAGAAGGCGCCGCCGGGACGGCTGATCTCGTACTTGTCGGACAGCGCGTCGATCATCATGTCGCGTTTGCGACGGTAGTCGATCACATGCTCGTCGACGCTGGTGTCCAGCGCCACGGCGCCGGCCCATTGCACGGGCTGCGGCGCGCACACGAAAGTGTACTGTTGCAGCTTGAGCATGGTTTGAATGACGGGAGCCGGCCCGTGCACAAATCCGAGTCGCCATCCCGTCATCGCGTGGCTCTTGGAGAATCCGTCGATGACGATGGTCTGGTCGTTGAACCGGGCTGGCGACACAAACGGCTCGTCGTAGCAAAAGCGACGGTAAATCTCGTCGGAGACCAGCGCCAGATCGTGCTCCGCTGCCACGGCCGCGATCGCTCGGCACTCCTCCTCCGTGGCGGTCACGCCGGTCGGATTGGCGGGGCTGTTGAACAGGATCATCTTGGTGCGAGGCGTGATGGCCTCGCGGACCTTGTCGATGGGCAGCCGAAAGTCGGGGTAGGTGTCGATTAGCACGGGGACGCCGCCGGCCAGCCGGACCAGCGAGTCGTACATCACGAAGTACGGATCGAACACCAGCACCTCGTCGCCGGGATTGACCAGGGACATGATGGCGAGCATCAGCCCTCCGCTGGTGCCCGACGCGACGAACAGGTCGCGGTCGGCGTGACCGGGCAGCTCCTCGCGGACCTGTGACAGCAACTTGTCACGAAGCACGGGCATGCCCTGGGTCAGCGCGTAGCCGTTCTTGCCGCTGCGCACCGCGTCGATCATGGCGTCCTTGATCGGCTCGGGGACGTCGAAGTCCGGCTGGCCGATCGAGAGGTTGATCGGGTCCTTGAGTTTGGCCGCCAGGTCGAACACCTTGCGGATGCCGCTGCTGTCGAATGACTTGGTGCGATCCGCGATCCACTGCGTGCTCATAGTGAGGATCTCAATCCACAAAAAGGGGAAAGCCCGAGGCTCATGAGTTGGAGGGCAGCAGGGCCTTGTCGGAGATGTCTTTGCGGCACCAGGCGCCTTGCCAGCGGATGCACTTGACCGCTTTGTACGCTTGCAGCTTGGCGGCAGAGATCGTGTTGCCCAACGCCGTCACGCCAAGCACTCGGCCGCCATCGGTGAGCACCTGTCCGTTCTCGTCGAGCCGGGTGCCGGCGTGGAACACCTTGACGTCCTCCAATTGGTCGGCATCCACCAGGCCGCGAATCGGATGGCCTTTCCGGTATGCGCCCGGGTAGCCTTCGCTGGCCATCACGACGCAGACGGCCGAACGCGGGTCCCACTCCGGAGGCTCGATTTCTCCGAGGCGCCGGTCGACGGTCGCTTCGAGAATGTCCAGTAGATCGGACTTCAGCCGCATGAGTATCGGCTGGCACTCGGGGTCGCCGAAGCGAACGTTGTACTCGAGCACCTTGGGGCCTTTGTGAGTGACCATCAGCCCGGCGTAAAGCACACCGGAAAACGGCGTGCGGTCGCGCTTCATGGCATGCACGGTCGGCACCAGCACATGCTCGTGGATCCAGTCCATCATGTCTTCGGTGACCAGGGGCGTCGGCGTGTAGGCGCCCATGCCGCCCGTGTTCGGGCCGCGGTCGCCATCGAGCGCAGGCTTGTGATCCTGCGCCGCGGGCAGCGTCAGAATCGTTTGCCCATCGGTGATGGCGAGCACGCTTGCCTCTTGGCCTTCCAGTCGCTCCTCGATCACCAGCCGCTTGGCGGCCTCGCCAAACTCGCCGGTCAGCACGTGGATGGCTTCAATCGCCTCCTGCTGGGTGCCGCAGACGATCACTCCTTTGCCGGCGGCTAGCCCGTCGGCCTTGACGACGACCGGAGCGCGCTGGTCCTCATGGGGGTACCGATCGCGAATGAATTGGACCGCGGACTCGGCGTCACGAAACACGTGGTACTCGGCGGTCGGCACGGATGCTTTGCGCAGCGTGTCTTTGCAAAAGACCTTGGAGCTCTCGAGCTGTGCGGCGTTTTGTCGCGGACCGAACACTCGCAGCCCTTCGCGTTCCATGGCGTCGACAAGACCCAGCGCCAGGGGGGCTTCAGGGCCAACGACGGTCAGGCCGACGACGTTCTTCTTGGCGAAGTCGATCAAGCCGGCAATGTTGTCCGACGGAATCGCGACGTTTTCGGCGTCGGTCGCTGTCCCGGCGTTGCCCGGCGCGACGAAGACTTGGTCAACTCGTTTGCTCTGCCCGAGTTTCCAGGCCAGCGCGTGCTCGCGTCCGCCATTGCCTACCACCAGGATCTTCATCACTGCCTCCCTCAACTGCCGATTTTTTCCAGGTGGCCAGTGTACCGCGCAGGCGTCCCAACGAAATCCGGTGTCCGCGTGAAGCGCAAATGCCGGTTGGATTGCCTCGCCTAACTTCATTGCTGGTGAGCGATTGCGACAGATTGTCGCACTTCACAGTGATCGGCGAATGTTGCACAATATCCCGCGAGGTGTTGTCCGATGTTGGGTTGACACTTAGTCAACACCGAATACAACTTGCAAACTGTTTATCAGCCGTATTCGGCAAAGGCGGACCCAACTCCGTCGGTCAAGTCTCGTGGCTTGTCCTCGATAGCTGTCTCCTCGCGCAGAACTCCCGCTGCTCCCGTGCCGAAAGCCGGTTCGCGACAATGGGTTGAGCACGTTACGGGAGTCGCGTTCCGAGTTGCTTGGCGAGCATCCTTCAGCGCCTGCCTGCGTTGATAAATTTCCTCCGGGCACTTTGCGGTGTCCTGGTGTTGAGATGCTTTCCCGGTGGCGGACGTTCGTGAGCATCGGGCGTTCGTGAGTCGGGTGTTCTTGTTTGTCGCGTTGCCCGCGACAGGCCAGGGCCAACCAAATTGAGAAATTAGCATGGTCGACAAAGACAATATGTCGGTGGAGGAGATGCTGGCCTATTGCCGCCAAGCGGATGGTGGCGAGGCCGGCGCGGCTCCCGAACCCAAGGCTTCCGCTCCGGCGCCAAAGCCCGCCGAGAGCGGCAAGAAGCCGGGGGAGATGAGCGTCGAAGAGATGCTCGCCGCGGCCCGTGGTGAAGGTGGCGGCGGTGGTGGCGATAAGCCAGCCAAGGCCAAGCCCGATGCCAAAGCGGCTCGCGAGATGAGCATGGAAGAGATGCTCGCCGCAGCCCGTGGCGGCGGTGGCGGCGGTGGTGGAGATAAGCCGGCCAAGGCCAAGCCCGATGCCAAAGCGGCCCGCGAGATGAGCATGGAGGAGATGCTCGCCGCAGCCCGTGGCGGCGGCGGCGGAGGCGAAAAGCCCGCTCCGAAGGCCAAGCCAAGCGCCAAAGCGGCGCCCAAGGCCGCAGCGAAGGCCGCCGAGCCGTCCGGGCCAAGTGGCCCCAAAGATACCGGCAGCATCTTCGGCGAGCGCAATCCGCATAAGCCGGGCCCCAAGAGCAAGGCCGAGGCGGCCGCTGCCGGCAGCGACGAGAAGCCCGCCGAAAAGAAGATGCCCGTGATGCCGGCTCGACCGGCCTACGCTACGCCTCAGCCTGCGGCGACCGCCGAGCACCGACGCAGTTTCTTTGCGGCGTTCTCGGGCGTGTTGGTGGGCAGTTCCATGGCAGTCGGTTTCGCCTCACTGGCCGTGACCCATCTGCTCTGGACGCTTGGTCTGGCCAAATTCATGTTCCCGAACATTTTGATCGAGCCGCCGACGAAGTTTAAGGTCGGCTTTCCGGGCGAGTACGCCCCCGGTCAGGTGCAAACCAAATTCAAGGCACAGTTCGGCGTGTGGGTGGTTCGCTACGAGTATCAAGGCGAACAGCAAATCTACGCTCTCAAAGCCGTCTGCACGCACCTGGGGTGCACGCCGAACTGGCTGGAGGGTGAGCAGAAGTTCAAGTGTCCGTGCCACGGCAGTGGTTTCTATAAGGACGGCGTGAACTTCGAGGGCCCGGCGCCGCGTCCGCTCGAACGCTATGCGATTCGCGTCTCGGATGACGGTCAGCTCGAGGTCGACAAGAGCCAGGCCTTCAATGAAGAGAAAGGCCAGTGGTCTGACCCGGCCTCGTTTGTGCGAGTTTAAGCTCGCATTGCAGGATGCGGTTGGCGGCGGGCCGGCATCGGCAGCTCGTCGCGATTGGCGGTCGCTCCGCTCTCCGCTTGCCTTGGGCAGGTTGAGCTTTGGTGGCCAAGTTCGTGGAAGCAAGTTAACTCTCTCGCAGACAGCCCAAGCATGGCAAATCTCAGCGAAATAATTCGGGGCTCCCAGATTTGGAAAAGCATCTTCCGGCACCCGATGCCGGTCGATCGCCGCAATCGAATCGTGGTGATGCTGACGAATTTCTTTCTGCACCTGCACCCGGTCTCGATCAAGAAGCAGGGCATCGCGCTCAGTTACACCTGGTGCATGGGCGGCGTGACCTTCTTCCTGTTTTTGGTGGAGGCAGTCACGGGCGTGCTGCTGATGTTTTATTATCGCCCCACGCTCGAGTGGGCCTACAACGACATTCTCGCGCTGCGGGACGTCACGAGCATGGGCATCCTGCGGGAGATCCACCGCTGGGGCGCCCACGCGATGGTGATCACGGTCTGGCTGCACATGTATCGAGTGTTCCTTACCGGCAGTTACAAGCCTCCGCGCGAGTTCAACTGGGTGATCGGCGTGGTGTTGCTGTTGTTGACGCTATTGTTGTCGTTCACGGGCTATCTGTTGCCCTGGGATCAATTGGCGATCTGGGCCATCACGGTCGGCTCCAATATGGCTCGAGCGACCCCGGTGCTGGGGTACGAAGGCCCGCTCGCACAGGCGCTGACCGTGGACGGGATCAGCATGATCACCAACGCCTCGGACGCTCGCTTCGGGTTGTTGGGCGCCCGGTTTGTCGGCGAGGAGACGTTGAACCGGTTTTACGTGCTGCATTGCATCGCCATTCCGCTGGGGGTCTCGCTGTTGCTGGCGATCCACTTCTGGCGGGTCCGCAAGGACGGCGGCATCAGCGGGCCATTGTAGTTTTAGTGGGCATTTCAAAACCTTCCCTGGCGCAATCGAAGGCAGTTTTTCCGCTGGTTTTATCAGCACGATTGCCGATCGGCGGGAATCTTTTGAAATGCGTTGTAGTCACGTTTGAGCTTCCCTCACGTTGTGTCGGCGCAGTCATCTTCGATGGCCCGCGGCGTGCGACTCCATCGAATCATCAGGAGCTAAGCGGCGATGCACTCGCACGTTGACCCTGCGGTTTTCCTGCAAGGAATCTCCGGCTTTCTGTGCGCCTTCTACGTCTCGCTGGCCGTGATGAATGCGATCATGGCGGCCAAGATCTGGAAGTCCGGACAGTCTCAAAAGCTGTTTGAAGTGTTTGGTGTCACGTTCACCAACGTCCATCTGTGGATCGTTGTCACGGCACTGTTCACGATGGTGGCTCCCATCGCCTGGAGCGGTGATCCGTGGGCCATGAAGGCGATCTCGGTTCCGCAAGGGCTACGAGACCAGATCAATCAGTGGATGGGGCCGGTTGTCTATAACGTCGGCACGCTGGTGGTGCTGGCCGTGATGTTTCAGTTTCGCCGGTTCTTTGTGCGGCCGATGGTCGCCTGGACCATGCTGAATCTGGCGCTGGTCACGATGGGCTTCTCGATGACCGACCAGAACTTCGCGGCGATTGTCACCAAGCCCGACAACGTGCCGATCGTCGGCCTGGTGTTTTTGTTGGGCTTCTTCACCTGGCTGGCGACCTACAAGGCAGTTCGCAACGACGAGCGGCTCAAGCAAGGGCTGGGTCCGTTGGAGGCCGAAGACAGCGACAAAGTGCTGGTCTGGCCCGACTTGGTGTATACCGAGCTGATCTGCATGGTGGCGCTGACCGCGCTGCTGTTGTTGTGGGCGATCGCGCTGCAGGCGCCCCTGGAGGAGCCGGCCAGCGCCGTCAAGACTCCCAATCCGTCCAAGGCGCCCTGGTACTTTTTGGGGCTGCAGGAGATGCTGGTTTATTACGACCCGTGGATGGCGGGCGTGGTGCTGCCCAGCACGGTGGTGTTCGGGCTGATGGCGATTCCGTTCATCGACTTCAACAAGCGCGGCAACGGCTACTACACGATTGACCAGCGTCCGTTCGCTTACTTGGTGTTCCAGTTCGGCTTCCTGGTGTTGTGGGTGACGCTGATCGTGATGGGCACGTTTATGCGTGGCCCCAACTGGAACTTCTTCGGGCCCTATGAGGTCTGGGACCCGCACAAGGTCGAGGTGCTGAACAACGTCGATCTGTCCGAGTTCTTTTGGATCGACTGGCTGGGGCGGGCGCGGCCAATGCCCCCGGCGGGCGCCGGCTTTTTGGTGTCGCTGGGCTACATCCTGATGCGGGAGTCGGTCGGGATCATCCTGCTTGTCGGCTACTTCTCGGTGCTGCCGATCGCGATGGTGATGTTCGGGAAATTCTTCCGCGACCTCTACGTCAAGATGGGCTTCTTGCGATACATGGTGTTCGCCAACCTGCTGCTGATGATGGCGCTGCTGCCGCTGAAGATGGTGCTGCGTTGGTCGGTCAACCTGAAGTACTTCATCGCCATCCCCGAATACCTGCTGAACTTTTAGTTTGCCCGCTGCTGATCGTAGTAACCGGCAAACGAATTAAATACTGGAGCCTCCGGCATGCCCGCGACAGAACAGACATGGCGAGACACGAAGAAACTTCACTTTGTGTTCGGCGTCACCTCTGTCATCCTGCTGTTGTCCACGATCTGGATGTTCGTGAAGGACTTCTCTCGCGAGTGGAAGGACCACACGGCCACCTTCCTGCGGATCGAAGAGACGGCGACGAAGTGGCGCGAATTTCAGTACGCTGTCAATCAGGTCGAAGCGCGGCGGCAACACCTGGAGGCGCGGCTGGATGAGATCCGTCGTCGTGGTTTGCAGGTCGAGCTGCTGGCTGACTTCAAAGCCTGGGCGACGGGCGAGCGAAAGGTGAGCGACAGCGAGGCGGCGCCGTTGCCCCCGGTCGCCGGGGCGCCCGACTTCGCGACCTTTGATGCCTTGGTGGAGGAGCTGTCAACCGCGAGCGGGGAGATGGCGCCGAAAGCCAAGGCGGAGTCGGACTTGCAGCTGGCCTTCGACAAGGCCAAGCTCGCGCTGGATGACGCGGACGCCGCGTTGCTGGCGGCCGACGACGCGGGCCGCGAGGAGGCGCAGAAGGTGCGCGACGCCGCCGCGGACAACTTGAAGTCGGCCGACGGCGAACTCGAGACGGCCACCAATGAAGTCAAACCCTATCGAGAGCGCATCAGCAAGGCTCGCACGCAATTGGTGCGGTTCATGCAGAGCGTCGTGGACAAGGCCACCTTCAATGAAAGTGTTGCCTCCAAGAACCGCAAGTTCCGCATGGCTCGTCTCGACGCCGCGGTCGCGAACCTGGGCATCGGCGTTCGCGACGGTCTTTCCGACGCCGAGATGGAGCAGCTCCAAGGCAATGTCGACCGACTCAAGGCGGAGTCCGCGGAGCTGACCAAGACTTGGGAAGACCTCAAGCATCAACGCGATCAGCTGCAACGACTGTTGGTGGCCATGACCGCCGACGAGTCGGAGATTTTGACGCAGATCGACGAGAACGACGCTGGGTTGCGAGTATTGGAGAAGACTCGCGAGGCGCTGCGAGTGAATCTCTTTGAGGGGCCGCTGCCGGGCAAGGGGCTGCTCGCGATGCCGATTCTCGAAGCGTTCAACTCGCCGCTAAAGATCGACAACCTGTGGTCCGACGGACTTGAGCAGACCTACGGCTCGTTCGGGAACGTGCGCCGCTTCGATCGCTGCACCTCGTGCCACCGAGGAATGGAAAAAACGTTGCCGGGCTCGGCGACCGATCCGGCCTATATCAACGAGCATCGCCTCGAGCTGGTGCTGACCACCGATGTGCCCGAGGGCGTCGAGCTCGAAGAGGAGAGCTCCGCCGAACTGAGCGAGCTGGAGAAGAACATTGCCAAGGTCTCGCGGGTGTACGGCCTGCACTTCTCCAACAGCGGCTTGGTCGATAAGAACGATGTGACGGTTGCCTATCTCGAGACTCGGTCGCTGGCCTCGCAGGCGGCTTTGAAGAAGCCCGTCCCGCAGCCTCGTCCCGGAGAGGAGATTCAAGCGGAGCAGCTGCGGCTGACTCCCGTGGAAGAGGAGGACCTGCCAGGACTGCGCGTGGGCGACGTGATCGAGTCGATCGACAACGCCGTGATTCGCGATGTCAACCGCGTCATCTATTTGCTGGCCGACGCGGTCGACTCGGGCAAGCCGCTGACCATTCAGGTTCGCCGCGGACTGGCGCACCCCTATTCCACCCATCCCCGCCTCGATCTGTTCGTGGGCTCGTTGAGCCCCCACAAGGTCACGGACTTTGCTTGCACCGTTTGTCACGATGGCCAGGGCTCGGCGACGGACTTCAAGTGGGCTTCGCACATGCCCGACAGTCCCGCGCAGCAAGCCGAGTGGACAAAGAAATACGGCTGGTTCGACAACCATCACTGGATCTTCCCGATGCAGCCCCAGCGGTTCATCGAGAGCGTCTGCCTGAAGTGCCATCATGATGTCACCGAGTTGCGGCCGAGCGAGCAGTTCGCCGAGGCGCCGGCGCCAACGGTGATGCACGGCTACGATTTGATTCGTAAGTATGGCTGCTACGGCTGCCACGAGGTCAACGGCTACGACGGTCCGAGGTCGGTCGGTCCGGATCTGCGAGTGGAGCCGAATTTCTTTGCCGGCGCACTGCAGTTGTCCGCGGATCCGGACTTCGAGAAGCTCGATGCGGCGGTGCAATCGCAGGTCAAGCAGCTGGCCAAGTCCCCCGAGAACACAGCGCTGCGGCACGAGGTGCTGGAAGCCCTGCGGCAGGACGGCGACGCGGAGCAGCCCGCGCTCAGCGCGGCTGCGCGGTCCGCCGCGATCGACGCGCTGAAGGACATTGAGTCTCCCGGCAAGCTGCGAAAGCCCGGTCCGTCGCTGCGGTACCTGGCGACAAAGTCGGACGCCGACTTCGTGTTTGATTGGATCAACAAGCCCGCCAACTTCCGCCCCACGACCCGGATGCCGAAGTTCTTCGGCAACTGGGAGCATCTGCAGGATGATCACGCGAGCCTGGCGCTCTCCGAGTTGCTGGAGCCGGTGGAGGCGGAGACCGCGGCGTACTACTTGATGAAGATGAGCCAGTCGCACGACTTGCTTTCGCCTCCCGAGGGGATCAGCGAGTCGGACGCGGACGCCAAACGCGAGCGCGGCAAGGTGTTCTTCGAGGAGCGGGGCTGTCTGGCTTGCCACAGCCACCCGGACTTCCCGGAAATGGCGAAGTTCCGCGCTCCCGGCGAGATTCAACAAGGGCCTGACCTGGGCGGACTCGGCAGCAAGTTCGATCCGGCCCGCAATCCCGAGGGACGCAAGTGGCTCTACTCCTGGATCAAGGAGCCGACTCGCTACCACGCGCGGACGGTGATGCCGAACCTGTTCCTCGAGCCGCTACAGATCAAGCAGGGTGACGAGACGATCACCGTCGACCCGGCGGGCGACATCGTCGAATATCTCATGTCGTCGCTCAACGACGACTGGAAGCCCGTCGCTCGCCCTGACTTCGGAGCGGACTCCGCCGCGCTCGATCGATTGGTTCGCGAGCACTTGAACGACGCGTTCATCATGAGCGAAGTGGACTCTGTGTTGAAGTCCGGCGTGGGCGAGAGCCGCCGCGAGAGCCTCAAAGTCGCCGAGCGATTGCTGGTGGTGCCTGATGAGGATGCGAAGGCCGGCAAGCCGTTGTCACTGGAGCAAAAGCAGCTCTATGTCGGCGCCAAGACGATTGCGAAATTCGGCTGTTACGGCTGCCACGACATCCCCGGCTTCGAAGATGCCAAGCCGATCGGCGCCGGCCTGGCGGACTGGGGCCGGAAGGATGCGTCCAAATTGGCCTTCGAGCATGTCCACCAATACCTGCACGGCAGTCATGGTCATGGTGATGCTCATGGCGAGCATCCGCTGACCTTTGAAGAGTCGACGAAGCTGGCGGCGAATCCCTACAGCGAGGGCGACGACGAGGGCTCAGCCGACGATCACGAGGGTGAGCACGGTGAGCATGCCGATGGGCATGAGTATCCGGACTTTTATATGTCGCAGTTGAACGCAAGCAACCGCACCGGCTTCATCTACCAGAAGTTGCGTGAGCCCCGTAGCTACGACTACCACAAAACGCTGAACAAGAAGTACAACGACCGTCTGCGGATGCCGTTGTTCCCGTTCGAGGACGGCGAGCGAGAAGCCGTGATCACGTTCGTGCTCGGTCTCGTGGCGGACCCGCCCGGTCCCAAATACATCTACAAGCCGAGCAAGCGCGAGGAGGCTTTGATCGCGGGCGGCAAGGTGCTGGAGAAGTTCAACTGCAAGGGCTGCCATATGCTGGAGCCGCAGTTGTGGGAGCTGGAGTTCCCCGAGGGCTCGATCGGAACTCAGTCGGCCGGTGCCACCTTCCCGTTCACGGTGCCGAAGTTCACTCCCAAGCAGGTCGCAGGCTCGAAGGAGTTGAACGATCGGAACCATGTGACGGCGCACCTGTACGGCATGCCGCGGCTGTTGGACCAAGGCCCGCCGCGAATTCTCGACGAGGGCGACCCGATCGAATCGGACGAGGATTACCGCGCCGATCGGCTCGACTACACGTTCGAGCTGTGGAAACCCGCGCTGGTGGACGGCGAGACCTATCGGCCGGGCGAGACGCCCAAGTCGTTTGAAGGACGGCACATCGCCCAGCGACGGCCAGCCGAGGGCGGCGATCTCGCTCGGTATCTAATCACGCCGGTGGGCAAACGTGCGAGGCAGGAAAACAGCAACGCCAAAGTCGGCGAGGTCTGGGGCTGGTTGCCGCCGCCGCTGCATCACGAAGGCTCCAAGGTGCAGACCGACTGGCTGCACAGCTTCCTGCTGGAGCCTTACGAGATTCGCCCCGCCACCGTGTTGCGAATGCCGAAATTCAACATGTCTCCGGACGAGGCGACGAAGTTGGTGAACTACTTCGCGGCCAAGGAGAACGCCACCTATCCCTACAGCTACTTGTCCAGCCGCGATCCCGAGCGACTCGCCGAACTGGATGAAAAGTATCGCGAGGAGCATGGTGGCGAGTCCGGGAAGCGTTTGCGAGACGCGATGCAAATCGTCACCAGCGGCAGCTACTGTGTGAAGTGCCACCATGTGGCCGACGCGGAGTCGACCGCTTCGCTCCGCGCCCAGGCCCCGAACCTGGCGCGAGTCTACGAGCGGCTGCGCCCGCAGTATCTGCGCGAGTGGATCGCCAAGCCCAACGGCATTCTGCCTTACACCGCGATGCCCGTGAACGTGCCCTACGACGCCGAAAAGCCATTCCTCGGCTCAACGGTTCCTCAGGATTTGTATCACGGCACGAGCGTCGAGCAGGTGGACGCCTTGGTGGACCTGTTGATGAACTATGACGTGTACGCACAGCAGGAGAGCAAAGTGGCGCCGCTGGTGAAGGCGGCCGCCGACAAGGCCAAGGAGGCTGGCGGCAACGACGCCGCGGCTGGCGCAGAGTAGGAAGGAGTGCGGCAATCGGCCCCATTGTCGTGCCGATTTTCGGACAAATAACGTAGAGAGAGATTGGTTCTGTTTGAGACCCCGAACGCGAATCGGCGCCTGCGGATGCCGTTCGTTTCCCGGCGTTTAGATCACGTTCCATGGCGAGGTTTGTTGTCGAGGCGTATACTTGCTTTTTCGGGCTTTTGCGTCGTGTGACGCGCGGCCCGGCGGTCGCTCGACCGGCGTGTTGAGCGCCCCCCCGCCTGATGACGGACCACGGAATTGGCTACGCCGAGAGGACCGTCCCCACCTTTCCTCCCGAGGTCGACAGAACGACCTCGGAGGGCACCGGAGATTACCTGAGATGAAGAAATCTACAATTGCGTTCGCCGCCCTCGCGCTGGCTTGGCTCGTTTCCGCCGCCTCGGTTGCCTCGGCGCAATGGGGCGACTTGAAGATTGTGTTCAAAGCTGACAAGGCCGTGGCGCCCAAGTTCGCCTCAGACGTGGCCAACGCCAACTGCGGCGTGCAGAAGGTCGCGCTCGAAGAGGTTGTGGTCGACCCGAAGTCGCTCGGGATCGCCAATGTCGTTGTGTTCTTGGATGACAAGGGCGACAAGCCGAAGATTCATCCGAACTACAACGCCCTCAAGGCGATGAAAGTCACGCTGGACAATAACAAGTGCCGCTTTGAGCCGCATATCGCCTCGCTCTGGACCGAGCAGACGCTGACTGTCAAGAACTCGGACCCCGTCGGCCACAACAGCAAGGTGGACGCGTTCGACAACAAGTCGATCAACCCCGTGATTCCGCCCGGCGGATCGGTGGATGCCAACTTCACCAACCCCGAGTCCCTGCCAATGACCGTCAGCTGCAACATCCACCGCTGGATGAAGGGCTACATCGTTGTCAAAGATCATCCCTATGTCGGCGTGAGCGACACACAGGGGACGCTCATTATCAAGGACCTGCCGGCGGGCGAAGTGGATTTCCGCGCCTGGCACGAGACTGGATACGTCAGCGACGCCAAGATCGGCGGCAAAGACGCCAAGTGGAAGAAGGGCCGATTCTCGGTCAAGATTCCCAACGGCGGCATGGAGACGATTGAAGTCGAGGTTCCCACCGCCTCGTTGAAATAACCCGGACATCGGCTGGTCCCGTTGCCCATTGCGGCAACGGGGCCGCCTTCGTCCGGCTTGCCACGCTTACGAGTTGGTTGTCCGGCTAGTGAGAGCTTGCTGTACGCCCCCGAATCGACCACGCAGGATTTTGTAAACCGATGTCCTTTCCCATGCAGCAAGTCGCTCGAATCACCGCTTTGGTCGCCGGATTGGCCACGCTGACCGGCTGCCGCCCCTTGCCCGACAATATCGCGGTCAGTTCGGTTGTGGCGGAGAGCATTCGTGGTCAACTGGAATCGGGCGCCGGCGAAACCAGCGGCGGCGGTGAAGTGGCTGTTCAGAATCCCACCGGCTGGGCGACGATTCGCGGCTTAGTCAAGCTGTCCGGCCAAGCTCCGGCGCGTTCGCCATTGGCGCTCAGCGGCGCCGATGCCCCGATCTGCTCGGCCAACGGACAGCTGATGTCCGAAGAGGTGCTGGTCGGCGGCAACAACGAGCTGAAGAACGTGCTGCTGTTGGTGTCCAGCGAGATTCGCAAGGAGCCCGGCTGGGTGCACGACGATTACGCGAACACCCCGCCGTTGCTGGATGAGAAATCTGGCTTCGATCAGAAGAACTGCGTCTTTCTGAGCCGCGTGTTTGCGATGCAGGCCAGTCAAACGGTCCGCATCTACAACAGCGACAACCTGGGTCACAACACGAAGATCGCCGGCGGAGAAGGGCGGGGCGGACAAGCCGCTCAGGCTTTCAATCAATTGGTCGCTGCCGGCACCTCGATCGACTACAGCCCCGGCGGAGCGTGCAATTTGCCGATGGCGGTCAGCTGCAACATTCACCCCTGGATGGGCGCCTACATGATGGTGGTCGACCATCCGTACTTTCAGGTGACAGGCGACGATGGTGTTTACGTCCTCGCTAACGTTCCTGCCGGTGTTGACCTCGAGTTGCGAGCCTGGCACGAGTCGAAGTGCTCATTCTCCGACTCCGACGGCGAGTGGAAGAAGGGCCGCAAGCTGGTCAAACTTGAGCCCGGTCAGGAGTTGCAGCTCGACCTGACGGTGAGCTTGGAGTAGCACCAACGCGCCGTTGACCGCATTTCTTTTTCTCAGTCGCAACTACGGAAGTTTTTCGATGACCCTGATTCGTTCCCCTCTCCGCGGGCGCCTTGCGTTGCCCACAGTGGCCTTGCTGGCCGCGGCGCTTTCGGCCGGCGGGTGTGGAAAGCCGGTCGCGACGTTCCAGGCTAACCTCGCCTATCTCGAGGTGCAGCGTCGAGACACGGGCAACGTGGCCGATGCCACGATGCAGAACATCGCCGAGGTGGTGGAAGGCCTGTTCGGCACTCCCGACGATCCCCATCTGCCCCGATTGGAGTCTGTCGACTGCAACGAAGTGCTCGACATTCAACTGCTGCAGATGGCGGCCGGTTCGGTGAGCCGCGAGGAGGTGGGCCGGCCTCACGGGCTGTACCGCGAGCACTGTGTTCATTGCCACGGCATCAGCGGCGACGGCATGGGGCCGACGGCAGGGTTTCTCAACCCTTACCCGCGCGACTATCGCGCCGGGCTCTACAAGTTTAAGTCCACGCCGAGCAAGCTCCCGCCGGCGCATGACGACTTGAAACGCATTCTCTACGACGGCATTCCGGGCACCGCGATGCCGTCGTTCAAGCTGTTGGCCGACGACGAGCTGGCGGCGCTGATCGAGTACGTGAAGTATTTGTCGATTCGCGGGCAGGTCGAGCGGGCCTTAATTGCCGAAGCCGCAAGCGAGCTGGATGAGGGCGATCTGTTTGTCAGCGCCGAGGGCGGCGAGGACAATCGCGACTTGGTCGCCGAAAAGGTCTCCAGCGTTGTGGCTCGCTGGAAGTCGGCCAACGACGAGCGGATGGCTGTCCCGGAGCGTCCCGACTACACCGACGAGGAGTTGGCGGAGTCTGTTCGACGGGGACGTGAGCTGTTTCACGGCAAGCTGGCGCAGTGCAGCAAGTGCCACGGCGAGACCGCGCTGGGCGACGGCGTGCAGAACGACTACGACGAATGGACCAAGGAGCTGAAGCCGGCGGCCGAGGGCTTCCGTGAGACGTTTGTCGACAACAACTTGGCGCTGGCGCCTCGGCACGCGATCCCGCGAAACCTGCGGATGAACGTGTTTCGCGGCGGCCGGCGTCCCGTCGACATTTACTGGCGAATCAAGATCGGCATCAACGGGTCCCCCATGCCGGCCGCCTCGCCTCTGCTGGACGACGAGAAGATCTGGGACATCGTCAACTACGTCCGGCACCTGCCCTTCGAAGCGGCCAGCGAGCCGCCGCAGAAGCAGCCGTCTTATCAACGCGACCGACTCTGATTGGAGAGAGACCTGTGGGACGCTTTTGGAGTCTCCTGTTTTTGATGGTGCCGGTCCTCGGCGTGGCGGTGTTCGTGTTCGCGGTTTGCGACATCCCGCCGCTCGATGGCCATTGGCTGCCCGAAAACATCAACGATCACGGCTTGGTCATCGACAAGCTGTTCATGTTCATCCTCTACTTGACGGGCGCGATCTTCATCGGCACCGGAATCGCCATGTTTTGGTTCCTGTGGAAGTATGACGCCGCGGTCAACAAGGAGCAGGTCAAGTTCATTCACGGCAGCCACACGCTGGAAGTCGTCTGGTCGATCCTGCCCGCCGCGACGCTGCTGTTCATCGCCATCTACCAGATGAACGCCTTTGCCGACGCCAAGATGCGACGGCCCACGATCACGGTGGGCGGCCAAGAAATTATCAAGCCCCCCTTGGCCGAGATCACCGGACGGCAGTTCGAGTGGCGGATTCGGTATGCCGGGCGCAATGGCCAGCTCGGCGACGAGGACGACATCTACCAGGTGAACGATCTGCATCTCCCGGTCAACGAGGAGATTGTGCTGTCCATCAAGAGTCAGGATGTGCTCCATAGCTTCTTCCTGCCCAACGTGCGCGTGAAGCAGGACGTGGTGCCGGGCATGAAACAATACGTTTGGTTCAAGCCGAATCAGACGGGCACGTTCGACATCGTCTGCGCCGAATTGTGCGGCTGGGGCCATTACAAGATGCGCGGCCAGTTCACGGTGGAGTCTCGCGAGAGCTTCAACGCATGGCTGGAGAAACAATATGAGGAGCAAGAGCAAGACAGCTTCTCGACGGAATCGGAGGAAGAATAGGCCATGAGCTCAACTGCCGCCCCACATTCACATGCGCACGGCCACGCCGAAGCGATGGGCATCCGCGAATTCGTGGACACCTATGTGTTCTCGCGCGACCACAAGATCATCGGACTTCAGTTTTTGTTCTCCACGCTGCTGTGGTTTCTGGTCGGCGGCTTGCTGGCCCTGGGAATCCGCTGGCAGCTGGCCTTTCCCTGGTCGAACATGCCGGTGGTCGGCAAGTGGCTGTTCGCCACCGAAGGCGGTCAGATTTCGCCCGAGTTCTACACGACGCTGTTCACGATGCACGCCACCGTGATGATCTTCTTCGTGATCATCCCGATTCTCGCGGGCGCCTTCGGCAACTATCTGATCCCGCTGATGATCGGCGCCGACGACATGGCGTTCCCCACGCTGAACATGCTGAGCTACTGGTTCATGTGGCCCGCGTTCATCCTGATCGGCTTCAGCTTCTTTCAGCCACCCCACGGGGCAGGCGCCGGGTGGACGTCCTATCCGACGCTTTCAACGATTAGGGACGCTGCGCCGGGAAGCGACTCGGCCCAGACGTTGTGGCTCATGGGCGTCACGTTCGTCGGCATCTCGTCGATGATGGGCTCGGTCAATTACATGACGACCATCATTCAGATGCGGGCGCCCGGCATGTCGATGTTCCGGCTGCCGATGACGATCTGGGGCATGTTCATCACGGCGATTCTGCAGGCGTTTGCGCTGCCCGTGTTGACCGCGGCGGGCTTTATGCAATTGATGGACCGGCTGTTCAGCACCGGTTTCTTTGTGCCCGATGGCCTGATTGTGAACAACTCGAACATGGCCAGTGGCGGCGGGCATCCGCTGCTCTGGCAGCACTTGTTCTGGTTCTACTCGCACCCGGCGGTGTACATCATGATCCTGCCGGCGATGGGCATGGTGTCGGACATTATCTCCTGTTTCGCCCGCAAGCCGCTGTTCGGCTACAAGCCGATGGTCTACTCGATCTCGGGCATCGCGGGCCTCGGGTTTATCGTCTGGGGCCACCACATGTTCGTCTCGGGCATGAACCCTTACCTCGGCATCACCTTCATGGTGTCGACGATGATGATCGCGCTGCCCTCGGCGGTGAAGGTGTTCAACTGGCTCGGCACGATTTGGGGAGGCCGCATTCAGTTCACCACGCCGATGCTGTTCGCGCTGTCGTTTGTGTCGATGTTCGTGATCGGCGGCCTGTCCGGCATCTTCATGGCGGCGACCCCGGTCGACATCTTTATTCACGACACCTACTACATCGTGGCTCACTTCCACTACGTGCTGTTCGGCGGCACGGCGATGGCGGTGTTCGGCGGCATCTACTTCTGGTTCCCGAAGATGTTCGGGCGGATGATGAACGAGACGCTGGGGAAGATTCACTTCCTGCTTACGTTTTTGTTCCTCAACGGCACGTTTTACACGATGCACATCCTGGGCGCGGTCGGCTTTCCGCGACGACTGGCCGACCCGTATCCGTATCGCACGTTCGATCACCTGAAACCGATGAACGAGTTCATCACTTGGTGCGCGATCGGCATGGTCGCCTCGCAGGTCTTTTTCGCCGTCAACTTCTTCTACAGCATTTTTGCGGGCCAACGGGTCGGCCGGAATCCTTGGGGAGCCAACACGCTGGAGTGGTCGGCGCCCAGCCCTCCGGGCCATGGCAACTTCGACTTCCAGCCGGTGGTCTATCGCGGGCCCTACGAGTACGGCTCGCCCGAGACCGACTCGGACTACTATCCGCAAATTCAGCCGCCGCCGAAGAAGGCCGAAGCCTGATCGCCCGACAGCGCCTCGCCAGCCCCTCCAGAAGGGTTGAGCGAGGCTAGACCGGTTCATTGCCCTTTCTGCCCTTTCTGCCATTTCTGTCTTTCGTCTGCATGACCAACCACGTGTCACAACAGAAAACGCCTAGCTGGCTGCCCTACGGGCTGTCGCTTGCGCTGTTGTATGTCACCTTTCCGTTGATCTGGATGGGCGGGCTGGTGACGACCTACGACGCGGGCATGGCGGTGCCGGATTGGCCATCGACCTACGGCTACAACCTGTTCCTCTATCCGTGGTCGTCTTGGATCGGCGGGCCTTGGGACCTGTTTGTCGAGCATGGTCACCGGCTGCTCGCCTCCTTGGCGGGCTTGATTGCCATCGCTTTGGTCGTGGTGACGCAGCGCTATGAGCCTCGGGCTTGGGTGCGCCGCTTCGCGGTGGGAGCGCTGGCCTTGGTGATCCTGCAGGGTGTTCTGGGAGGCGCTCGGGTGCTGTTGGATCAGCGGACCGTGGCGATGGTTCACGCCTGCGTGGGCCCGCTGTTCTTCATGTATGCGGGGGCAATGGCCTGCTTTACCGAGCCAGCCTGGCGACAAGTCGAGCAACGCCTGCCGACATCGGCTGGTTCCAAGGCGACTCGACTTGCCTGGATCACGCTGGGACTGGCGTTCGTTCAGCTCGTGCTGGGCGCCAACCTTCGCCACATCCGGGTCGACGCTTCGGCGGCGACGTTTCGCGCCTTCGCGCTGTTCCACATCGGCATGGCGTTCGTTGTGCTGGGGCATGCCGTGGCGCTGGCGATTCGCGGCCGGCATCCGGACGTTCCCAAGTTGGTGCGCGGTGGCTGCACGCGAGTCGCCGTGTTGGTGACGCTGCAAGTGGCATTGGGCGTGGCGACCTGGACCATGAAGTACGGCTGGCCGATCTGGTTGCCGACTCCGGCGTTTGCCCATGGGCTCGTCGTTTTGAACGAGGGGCTCATTCAGTCGATGACGGTCACGGCCCACATGGCCATCGGTTCGATGATTCTGATTCATACGTTGGTGGCGGCCGTTCGTGGCTCGCGAATGATGAGCGACGTTCCCGTTCTCGCCGCCGGCGAGGCGGAGCAAAGCAGCGTCGTTTCGCGATTCGCCAGCGAGGGCAGCCAGTTGCAGGAGTGCGTGGCATGAGCATCAGCGGCTCGACACTGACCGTGGATCGCGCTGGTTGCGAGGCGGATGTCGCCGAAGCGACGTGGCTCGACGTGCTGGCAGACTACGTCGAATTGACGAAGTTGCGGATCTCCGTGTTGGTGCTGGTGACCGTGGCGGTGGCTGGCTACCTCGCTCGATTTGGCCAGCCGGATCTTTGGCCCTTGTTGCACGCGATGCTGGGGACCGCCCTGGTGGCGGCCAGCGCCAGCGCGTTGAATCAATGGCTGGAGCGGCACACGGATTGCGACATGGCGCGCACGGCGGACCGGCCGCTGCCGGCGGGTAGGCTGTCGCCACAACAGGTGGTGGTGTTCGCCGCGATCACGTTCGTGGTCGGAATGGCTTGGTTGATACTATTGGCAGGCTGGCTGCCCGCCGCAGCGGGGCTGGCGACTTGGTTCATTTACGCCTGGGTGTACACGCCCTTGAAGCGGCGAACGACCTGGAACACGGCCGTCGGCGCGGTGTCGGGCGCTGCGCCGGTGTTGATCGGCTGGACAGCGGCCGGCGGCGCGATTGATAGCCGGCTCGGCGGGCTGTTTCTGCTGGTGTTTCTCTGGCAGTTCCCGCACTTCATGGCGATCGCCTGGCTTTACAAACAGCAATACGCCGACGCCGGCATGCAGATGATGACCGTCCGCGACCCGAGCGGTCGGCGCGCCGGAGTTCAGGCGGTGCTTGGCGCCGCAGCGTTGCTGCCGGTTTGCGCGGCGTTCGGTTTGTTTGCTCCCGGTCCGGCTGGCTTGGCGCTGGTCGGCTGCACGCTGCTGCTGGCACTTGGCCAGCTTGCCTGTGCCCTCTCGTTTTTCCTGCGTCGCGATGATGACTCGGCGCGACGGCTGTTGCGAGCGTCTCTGGTGTTCCTGCCGGGCGTTCTGCTGCTGCTGACATTTGTCCCTTTGGTGTAAGTCATGGCTGATCACGGACACGACGATCATATTCATCTCGAATACCAGCCCGCGCTGCCGATCAACAACGGCAAGGTCTGCCTGTGGCTGTTTCTCTCCACGGAGATCATGTTCTTCGCCGGCCTGATCGGCACGTATATCGTGCTCCGGTTCGGCGTGCCGGCGGGCACCTGGCCAACGCCCCACGACGTGCACGTGAGCGAGCCGATTGGCGCGTTCAATACGTTTGTGCTGATCGTCTCCAGCGCCACCGTGGTGTTCGCGTTGGAGGCGGCTAAGAAGAACCAAGCACAGAAAGCTCGCTCGTTTCTGATGGCGACTTTCATACTTGGCTGTGTCTTCTTGGGGGTCAAGATGGTTGAGTATCGGTCGAAGTTCTCGCACGGGATCACGCCGTTTTTCAGCGAAGTGCTGGACGAGGAGCGACATTACAAGCCTGCCCAATCGAAGACCCATCGCGCGCTGCTCTACGAGCGGGCCGACGTCTATTACGTCGCCGATGTTCGCAAGCATCTCGAGGACAATCGCGCCTCGCTGGAGGCCGCCGCGGCGGCCAATGAAGGCGAGATGTCCGAGGAAGGCAAGGACCGGCTGGAGGTCATCAACGAACTGATCGCGGATGTGCGCTGGACCGAAAGTCGAGTCGCCATGCACGACTACGAGTCGCCCTACGACGTGATGAAGGTGCTGGCTCATCAGATCTACCCGCTGCATCGCAACGAGGGCGAGGTTGCGGTGATCATCAAGGAGGAGTTGCGAGACAACGGCGAGGAGTTAACCGGGATCAAGGGCGCCGTGCAGAAGGCCCAGGGCGAGCTCGGCGATCTGACGACCCGCCGCGACGAGCTTACCAAGCAGGTCGAGGACCTCAACGCCGAGAAGGGCCCGCTCAGCGAGCAACTGCAGAAGTTGAACAAGGAGAAAGAGGAGGCCGAGGACGCCGCGGAGGCGAAGCCGGCTGACGCCGAGGCCAAGGATGACAAAGCGGAGGACAAGGACGCCGAGAAGTCGGAAGACAAAGCGGACGACAAAGTTGCCGAGCTGCAGAAGTCGATCGACGAGGTGACCGCGAAGATTGCCGCCATCGACGAGAAGCTCGGCCCCGCCACAACGGAGTCGGTCGAGGTGCTCGGGCAACACAAGGCGGCGACCGAGAGCATCGCCGAGTTGGAGCAGCAGGTCGCGTTGGTCGAGCATCGCAATAAGTCGATCACGCATCTGCTCGAGCAGATGGAGGAAGGCCACCATCATGGAGTCAACGATGAGCATCACTGGCTGCGATTGCCGATGATGATCCCCAGCGGCAACATGTGGGCCAGCACCTACTTCCTGCTGACGGGCTTTCACGCGATTCACGTGCTCGTGGGCTTGATCGTGTTCGGTTTGATTTTGCGAAAGCAGCTGGATGCGTCGAAGGCGAATTTGATCGAGAACGCCGGGCTCTACTGGCACTTCGTCGATCTCGTCTGGATCTTCCTGTTCCCGCTGCTGTACCTGTTCTAATCCCATCAAGATTGCACAATGCTCGTTGAGGCATCCAAACGGCTGCATCCCCAACGGCGCGTGCGTTTTCAATAGCCCATTTTCACGAAACGAAGGTTGATACCGATGAGCGATCATCACAACCACGGTCACGACGGCCATGCGGAGCATGACCATGGCCCGGTGTTCTTTCAAGTCTTTATCGGGTTGTTGATCCTGACCGCGATGTCCGTGGCGGTCGGCACGTTTCTGATGGGCCGCGTGAACCCGCTGGTCGGCTGGTCGATGATGATGGCGATCAGCTGCATGAAGGCGCTGCTGGTGATCTCCTTCTTCATGCACTTGCGGTGGGAGGCGAATTGGAAGTACGTGCTCACGATTCCCGCGTCGATCATGAGCATCTTCTTGGTGCTGATGCTGGTGCCGGATGTTTTGCAGCGCTCGCAGACGGCTGCCGAGGAGCGGCAGGGGTTGCAGGCGGTTGTGGAGGCGCCGGTTGCCCATGGAGTCGAGGGCGATCACGACGAGAAGGACGACGAGCACGGCCACGCTCACTGACGAGCGACCAAGCAACGCGCCAGTCGCGGATTGCAGTTTCCGATGGACAACGACAAGCGAGCGGCGACTGGCCGCGTGGCGACTGGGCAAAGCGGCGGCGCTGCTGTTGAGCTGACAGATCTCTGTCACCATTATGGCGAGCGGGCGGCTCTCGACGGGTTGTCGCTGACCGTCGCTCGAGGCGAGATTTTCGGGCTGCTGGGCCCCAACGGCAGCGGTAAGACCACGCTGTTTCGGGTGCTCTCAACGTTGCTGCCGCCGCAACGGGGCGACGCCCGCGTGCTAGGTGTGCCGCTGTCAGGGCAGACATTCGAGGTGCGGCGCCGCATCGGCGTCGTTTTTCAAGCTCCCAGCCTCGACAAGAAGCTGACCGTCGCCGAGAACATTCACCACCAAGCGGCGCTCTACGGCGTGCCGAAAAGTCAGTGGCGAGAGCGCACGGCCGCGCTGCTGGAGCGGTTTCGGCTCGCTGATCGCGCCGATGAGCGGACCGAGTCGCTGTCGGGCGGATTGCGGCGTCGGGCCGAGCTCGCCAAGGGCATTGTCCACCAGCCGGAGCTGTTGTTGCTGGACGAGCCCAGCACGGGGCTCGATCCCGGTGCCCGCGCGGATCTTTGGCAGTGCCTGCGCGAGTTTCGGGATGGCGGCGCCACGATTGTGCTGACGACGCATCTGCTGGAGGAGGCCGAGCGATGCGACCGGCTCGGCATTTTGGACGCCGGCCGATTGGTGGCGCTGGGAGCGCCCGATGAGCTCCGCAGTGGCCTGGGCGGCGATTCGATCAGTTTGCAGTGCGAACGACCCGAGGAGCTCGCGCTGCGGATCGAACGCGACTTTCAACTTTCGGCGCAGGTGCTGGATCAGCAAGTGCGGCTGGAGTGCGAAGCGGGGCATCAATGGGTGCCCCGGCTTGTGGAGGCCTATGGGGCTGAGATCTCCTCCGTGCGACTCGGGAAGCCGACGCTGGAGGATGTGTTCATCCACTATGCGAGGCGGCGATGGACGTGATCGGCAACACCGGCGGCGAGGACGCGACATGAGTGTCAATGCATGGCAAAGTGTCGGGATGCAGGCGCGGCGCGAGGTGCTGCGGTTTGTCCGCCAGCGCAGCCGCGTGACGGGCGCGGCGCTGCAGCCGCTGATGTTCTGGCTGCTGTTCGGGCTCGGGCTGCGCGGCTCCTTTCGCCCGGGCGGCGAGAGCGGCGGATCGTACATGGAGTATTTCTTTCCCGGCACCGTGGTGTTGGTGCTGTTGTTCACGGCGATCTTCGCCACCATCTCGATTATCGAAGACCGCCGCGAGGGGTTTCTGCAATCGGTGCTCGTCTCGCCCACGCCGCGCTGGCAGATGGTGTTCGGCAAGGTGCTGGGCGGCGCCGCGATCGCCGTGGTGCAAGCGCTGCTGATTGTGCTGCTGGGCATGGTGGTCTACTCCGAGTCGGCGGTGTGGAGCGGCTTGCCGGCGCTGGTAGTTCTGTTGACGCTGGGCGCGCTGGCGCTAACATCATTGGGGTTCGTCATCGCCTGGCGGATGGAGTCGACGGCTGGCTTTCACGCGATCATGAACCTGTTTTTGATGCCGATGTGGTTGCTCTCGGGGGCGTTTTTCCCGATTCCGCCGTTGGCGAGCGGGCAGGGGTGGACCGAAGTGGCGATCCACTGGCTGATGCGGCTCAACCCGTTGACCTATTGTGTGGCCGGCGTCAGGCAGTTGATGTCGGCATCCCGGGAATGGCCGGGAATTTGGACGCCGTCGCTGGGCGTTTGCTGGCTGGTGACGCTGTTGTTCGCTGCTGTTGTGTTTGGCGCCGCCTGCCGGACGGCTCGCGTTCGCATTCAGGGAGATTTGCTATGACCACCAAAAAGCAACTCGATTCAAAAATCGATCCGCAACGCGACGCCGTTGCGGGCGGAGTGCCCCCGGCGATCTTTTTTTGGCTGGCGATGCTGCTGGTGGTCGCCGGAATGCTCGCCGTTTACGGCGCGTACCGGATGCGTCCTACAACGCCGGGCGGCCAGGCCGTTTATGAGACGCCCAAGATCCCCAAGGGCGAGCTGGTCACGGCGTTCTCGTTGCAAGAGCGGAGCGGCAAGGTTGTGGGCTCTGACGACTTGAAGGGCAAAGTCTGGGTGGCCAACTTCTTTTTCTCCACCTGCCCGGGCTCGTGCCGCCAGCAGACGACGTTGGTCAGCGAGCTGCAGCGCAAGTACCACGAGGATGTGCAGTTTGTCAGCATCACCTGCGATCCCAAGCAGGACACTGCCGAGGTGCTGCGCGAGTACGCTCACCAATTCAACGCACCGGACGACTGGTGGTTCCTCACGGGCGAGATGCTGTACTTGCGTCGCGTGGGCGCCGAGTTCTTCCAGCTGGCGGTCGACGAGAAGGGCCATCAGGATCGGCTGGCGGTCGTCGACAAATGGGGCAATGTTCGCGGCCGCTTCAATTGGCACGATGAGTTCCAGATGGAAAAGCTGCGAAAAATGCTCGAGCAACTGCCTGCCGAGCAGTCGCCCCCCGGCGGCGAAGAGGCAATGGCCGATGACGATGGCAGCGAGGCGACGGATAGCAAGGAGGCGGCCGCAGACCAGGAGTCGATCGGCAAGGAGGCTGACAAGGATGATTAGCTGGCTGCCCCATCTCAATGCTTCGCTCAACGCGCTCGCGACCTTTCTGCTCGTGTTGGGGTACGTGCAGATCAAACGCGGCCGCGAACTGGAGCATCGACGCACAATGCTGTCGTGCTTCGGAGTCTCCGCGTTGTTTCTGATTAGCTACCTGGTCTACCATGCGGCGGCCGGCAGCAAAAAATTCCCCACCGGGCCGGGCGCTCCTCCCGATGCCGTTCGCTACTTCTATTACGGGATCTTGGCGTCGCATATCGTGCTCGCCGCGGCCGTGCCCGTGCTCGCGATGCTCACGATTTATCATGGCCTGAAGGACAATCGTGGCAAACACCGCAAGCTCGCCAAATGGACGTTCCCGATCTGGCTCTACGTCTCGATCACCGGCGTTGTGGTGTATTGGATGTTGTACCGCATGGGCTACTGAGGGCCTTTGTCGATCCGTCTTGGGATCGTTCCGATTCCCTGCTTGCTACTCACGGCCCCCGCTCATCGCAGGGTTGCCTGTGCACGTCGCCACGCAGGCTGCAAGTGGCTCCTCGCTTCCAATATCTCTCACGGAGGCACAAAGACACGGAGTTGGATTCACCCGATGCGTGAATCCCGAGGAAGCCAATTGCGAAATCCTCCGTGTCTCCGTGTCTCCGTGAGACAACCTGCGCCGGAAAGAGCCATCGCTGGAAATATCAGGGCCTTTGCAGCCAAGTCGCATATCAGGGCCGTCGCAGCCACACGCATGATTGGCGGCGGGTATGCCACCGTCGAACTCGGTCGTGACATTAGCCCCGAAGTGGCAACTCAATCAATGAGTTCGTGTGCCGCAGTGCCGAATTGGCAGGTCTGATCCTGCGAAACGCGAGTTGCAGATCCGAAAGCCCCCAAACAGCCGGTTGAAGCAGCCCCAATTGGCAATCGAACCCGTCCCATCGTGTAGGGAAATGGTGGCCGATTGCCGGAAGTGGTGTTTTTCAACGGCTTCCTCGCAGGAAGGGGATGTTGCCGATGAGCGATTCGAATGCCCTGGTCAAAGTGGTCCGTTTGCACTCCGTGCAAGTTCGCACCTTTATTGCCCGCTACGTTCGTGGACCAGGACTGGTCGACGAGCTCGCCACAGAGGTGTTCCGCCTTTGGCAAATGGAGGGCCACGACGGCCTTGGCGTCGCCGAACGATTGTTGTCACTCGCGAGCGTGATAACGCAAGAACGGCTGGGGCAGCTCGCCGGCGAGGCCCGCAGAGCCGGACGTCAAACGGAGCGACTGGTGCATCAGTGGCAGCGCGCGCGACTGGCTCATGATACGTCGACTGGCAAAGGGCGTCTGGCGGAGAAGCACGACGAGTGTCTGAAATTGCTGGCGTCAGTCCGGGACCAGCTGCCGGCCGAGGACCTTGAGCTATGGCGTGCGTACTACTTGCGGCGGCGGACGTTGCAGCAATTGTCTGGAGAGGCTCGCAGCGAATCGCGCGATTCGCGCCACTTTGCCGAGCGGCTGAACGCTATGCGATCACGAGTTGTTGGACGCCTGAGCGCACCGGCATCGCGGGCCAAGAAGTCGTCCCAACTCGGCGGTCACGAGTCGCTGTCACTTTGGGCTCAGTTCGTTGCCGACGAATTGCCGCTGGAAGACGACGGCCGCTTGGCGGATAGTTTGACGCGAGGAGAGCAAACCGTCGCTGCCCTCGCGGATATCGAGTGCGACCAACTGTTGCGAGCCAGTGCCGAGTCCGAGGGCACGATTGAGTCGTTCGTCGATCGCGTGTTGTTGTCATGCTCTACTCCGGCAACTGCGTCGCCCACACCTCGCGGCGAACTGCCACAGAGATTCGCGGCGCGAAAGACGGCAGGCCGAACGCGGGCCATTGAAGGTTCAAAGGAGGGGCATGGTCGGCGCGCATTGCTGAGCGTCGGCGCGTTGGGGGCAACTGCTTGCCTCATGGTCGCGCTGTTGTCGCAAACGGGGGCGAGGAGTTCGAGCCAGGCGCAGCGTGTCACGCGGCCGAATGCGGTGGAGTCGCTTCCACAGGCACAGACCGCTGTGGAGGCCAACCCGACGACAATGCCCATCTGGCGATCGTCTCGAGATGAGAGTC
>JAGQPF010000323.1 GCA_020426845.1 Planctomycetales bacterium | reverse complement strand
GTTTCTCCTTGCGTTTGGGTCACCCCTCTTGTTGGGGTCCTTTTGGATTTCAGGCTCATCGTGCGATTTTCCCCACCGTCCATATGCGGGTCACAGTCGTTCGGGCGTGTCTGGGGCGTTCTGTGAAACTGGGCAACCTTATCAGTGGGCGCATTGGGCGCTTTGACACGCTTTTGCATATAACCGCCTTACGCGAGGAAATTACTAAGGCGCTGATAGTGAAAATCGCGTAGAAGCGCCCAATGCGCCCGAAAGCGCCCAGCTCATTTCAATCTCAGTCCTACTCTCACTCGTTGCCCACCTCTCTTGTCGCCGCGGTAGTCGTCGCCCAGCGTCGTGCTGAAAGCTCGGCTACCTAGCGGCTTCTCACCATTGGTCTCACACCATTTCTCATAGGCGGCTCGCAGCTCTCCGGTTGCGACATGTGCGTCTGGATCTATGGTGCAGCAGTCTTCAATGAACTGGGCCAACACGTCTTCGCTTGCCCGGTAGTCGGCTGTGGCGGTTCGTACGGCCTTCGGCTCACTCAACCCAGCAAGTTGCCAATCAAGGCAGCCCCGAATGGCCCAGTTCAGAATGCCGCTCCACTCGGCCCGCAGCTTGTCAGGCAGTTCGCGGTCGATCTGGTCTTCCGTGTAGGTGACGAGGAACGGTATCAGTCGCATGCGGCGCCAAATGCCGTGGTCTCGTCCACGAACAGCGGGGCGGTGGTTGCCGGTGACGATAAACTTGTGCGTTGGGGTGAACTCGAAAAAGTCTTCCCGCATCCGCCTCGCGCGAACTCTGTCGCCACCAGTCAACGACTTAATCAAGGTCTCATTCCAGCGGCATCCCGCTTCGTTTTCCGTGGCGACCGCCAGCCGCTTGCCATGTAGGTCGGCCCGTTCGGTCGGGTGCGGTTCGCCTCGGCGCTGAATCAGCAGTTCATCCGGCGCACGCATGGCATAGTCGCCGAGCAGCTCCAACAGCGTCGCGGTGAAAACACCCTTTCCGTTGCTCCCGGTGCCGAAGCAGAACGGCAACACGTGTGTGTCCGTGCGCCCCGTCAACACATAGCCGCACAACCGTTGCAGGAACGCCACTAAGTCATGGTCGCCAGCCATCCACTCGAGCAGCACGCGTTCCCACAATGGGCAGGTAGCATCAGGCTCATACCGCACTGGCGCCAATTGAGTGATCATGTCGACTTGCCGGTGCGGACGCAGCCCGAATGAATCACGTCGCAGGTCCAGCACGCCGTTCCCGACGTTCAACAGCCACGGATCGGCGTCCAGTTCAGTGGGCTGCACCGGAATGCCAGACTCGCTTTGTGCCAGCGACAGCATTGCATTCAGGGATCGCAGTGAGTGGCTTTGCCCGGCGAACTTAGCCAGCTCTTTGGCAAGTCCGGGCTCATCCGCTTCTTGCGCTTTGGCCGCTTCGGTGTAGATGGACCGAGCCGTCGCCTTTGCGTGCTCCGTCGCTCGCCCGGAAGCGTCCTTTTGCCATCTCCGGCCGTCCCAGATGAGCCACGAATGCCAGGGGTGACAGCAGCGTGCGTCGTGCCGCGTCAGCTTGTCGAATCGTTGCCCCAAGCCAATGTCGTTCAGCGGCAACCGAGTGTCCATGTTGAGCGCGTTCACTTGGACCCCCGCAGCTTGTGAGCACTCAACCATTGCCGTTCAACCCACACAGCCGTGCCGACTCGCACTGTTGCCACGTGGCTCGTGGTGGCGAGGAACCGTCGCAGGGTGTGGATCGAAACGCACAGGTCTCGCGCCGCTTCGTGTTCTGGGGCGAAGTG
>JAGQPF010000322.1 GCA_020426845.1 Planctomycetales bacterium | reverse complement strand
ATGATGATGCTCGCCATGGATCAGCAGCCGATTCCGGCCGCGATGATCCACCAGGCGCTGCGCGCCGGCACGCTGGCCATGAAAATCCAGCCCCTGCTTTGTGGCTCGGCACTGCACGGCATCGGCGTCCAACCGGTGCTGGATGCGGTCACCCGCTACCTGCCCAGCCCGCTGGACCGCCCGCCGGTCGAGGGCGATGACCTGGCCGCGAAGAAGCAGGACGAGCCCCCCAAGACGCTGCGCAAACCCGACCCCAGCGAGCCGTTCGCCGGCCTCGCCTTCAAGGTCCAGCCGGCCAAGACGGGCGACCTGACCTGGGTGCGAGTCTACTCGGGCACCCTGAAAGCCAACTCCAGAGTGCTCAACCCAGGCAAGGACAAGAAGGAAAACGTCGCCCAACTCTGGCAGATCCATGTCACCAAACGCGATCGAGACGGGCAAATCGACACCGTCTCCGCAGGTGACATCGTCGGAATTATCGGACTTCGCCACACCGTCACGGGCGACACCCTGTGCGAGGCCAAGGAGCCTCTGCTGCTGGAGCCCATCCAGTTCCCCGAAACCGTCATCTCGATGGCGATCGAGCCCGAGAACGCCACCGAACGGGACAAGCTCCAGGAGGCCCTGGCACTACTGCTGCGACAGGACCCGACGCTCCAGGTACAGACCGGCGAGAGCGGGCAGACTCTGTTGCGAGGCATGGGCGAGCTGCACCTGGAGGTCTACCAAAAACGACTCCTGCGAGACTTCAAGCTCAAGGTGCGGTTCCACAAACCCGAAGTCAGTTACCGCGAAACGGTGGGACAGCGAGTCGAGGTCGTCGGCGAGTGCAACCGCCAGATCGGCGGACAGACGCTGTTCGCCAAGCTCAAGCTGCGAGTCGAGCCACTTGAGGAAGCGACTGCAGGCGTGCAAGTGCTCACCCAGTGCCCCCCCGAGCGACTTCCGGGCGAGCTGCTGGAAGCGACGCTTGACGCCCTGCGATCGTGCGGCGAGTCGGGCGGGCTCATCAGCGGCTACCCGCTGATGCGACTGCGGGTCACGATCCTGGACGCGGAAATCAACGAAACCTCCAACGATGTTGCCTTCCGGATTGCCGCCAACGAAGCGTTCAACGCCGGGTTGCAGCAGGGCGGCCCCGTGCTGCTTGAGCCGGTCATGCGGGTCAACATTGCCACACCCGAGGAGTATGTGGGCGACTTTGTGGGCGACTTGCACCAACGGCGAGCCGTGATCCAACACACCGAGAGCCAGGGGGCGATCACGCAGATCGAGGCCAATGCCCCGCTCAAGGAGCTGTTCGGGTACTCCTCGGCGATGCGCAGCCTCAGCCAGGGCCGCGCTCAATGCTCCATTGAACCGCTCCATTATGCGCCGGCCCCCGAAGCCGAGCTAAAACGCTTCATGTGAGCGACGATTGAAGCAAGCGATGGAAGGGAAGCGATTGAAGGGAAGCGGTCTATGAAAGGCGAGCGATTGATCGAAGCGAGGCAAATTCTTCGCGGAGGTGTTGACGGCTTTCACGGACATCCCTAAACTCATTGATTCCCCTGACAACGGGAGCCCATCCCGAGAGGCTATCTCCCGGAAATGAGCGGCCTCGCCGAGTCAGAACGGAACGTTTGACAACCGACTCAATCCCACCTCGCTCGCGACTCCCGACGCTCATGGCAGAAGTAATTCGAATCCGCATGGAGGCGTACGATCACGCCATTTTGGACCAGAGCGCACAGGAGATTGTGGAGACCGCCAAGCGCACGCTCTCGAAAGTGCACGGACCGATTCCGTTGCCGACTCGCTGCGAGCGTTACACGGTGCTGTCCGGCCCCCATGTGGACAAGAAGGCTCGGCAGCAGTTCGAAATCCGGACTCACAAGCGGCTGATTGACATTGTCGAGGCGACCGCCAAGACGATTGAGGCGTTGAACAAGTTAAACCTGCCGGCGGGCGTGGACATCAAAATCAAGGCGTCCGCTCGCTAGCAATAATCCGCGTGAATCCGATCGGCGCGTGCACAACGCGAGTTTCGGATTCTCGCAAACCTGTCGCTTCCACACCGCCCGTGTGTGGCGGAGAGTGGTGGGCGACGGCATCTGGAGTGTCTAGTCCTATGATGGAAGCCTGACAGGCAGTTTGTGTAAACCGCAAAAACCTGTCGGCAATACCCTCGGGGTGACGAGCTATGGCAAAAGGATTACTCGGCCGCAAGGTCGGGATGACGCAAATCTATACCGAACAAGGCACGGTAATCCCGGTGACGGTGATTCAGGCCGGTCCTTGCCACGTTCTACAGCTTCGCACGCCCGAGCGCGATGGTTACTCCGCAGTTCAGCTGGGGTACGAGGACAAACCGCGCCGTCTGGCGCGTCGCAGCGAGCAAGGCCACGTCGGTCCGCTGAAAAGCAAACGCAGCCGCAAGTTGTCGGCCGCGGGGGTCGAGCTGACTCCGAAGGCCGACTGCGAGCCGAAGCGGTTCGTGCGCGAGATCCGCGACGCGGACGGCCTTGAGCTCGGTCAGGAGCTGACCGTCAAGGTGTTCGAAGAGGTCAAGCGAGTTGACGTCACGGGCACCAGCAAAGGTCGCGGCTACGCCGGCGTGATGAAGCGGCACAACTTCAGTGGCCAACGCGCCACGCACGGCGTCAAGAAGGTGCATCGCCATGGCGGCAGCACCGGCATGAGCGCCGCCCCGAGCCGGGTGTTCAAAGGCAAGCGGATGGCGGGCCAGTACGGCAACGCTCGCGTCACCACCCGCAATCTGGAGGTGGTCGCAATCGACGAGGAGAATTCGCTGCTGCTGATTCGCGGCGCGGTTCCGGGCCCCAACGGCGGCTTTGTCGAGATCCGCGAGACGAACAAGTACTAACGCAACGGTAGTGGAAAGGCCGGTCAACGGCCGCTCGAAGGCCCATCAAGGCCGACGACAACGCAAAGCAACAACGGTGAGACGGATGGCAGGTCTGCCCATTTTGAGTCGTGACGGCAAGGAAGTCGGCACCTACGAGATTTCGCCCGAGGACTTGGCGCCCCGAATCAGTCGGCAATTGCTGCATGATGCGGTCGTGATGTACCAGGCCAACCTGCGGCTCGGCACTCACCGCACTCGCAGCCGCTCGGATGTCTCCGGCGCTCGCAAGAAGATGTATCGGCAAAAGGGCACGGGCAACGCTCGAGCCGGCCACAAACGCTCGCCGGTGCGGCGCGGCGGTGGCCACGCGTTCGCAAAGCGTCCGCGCGACTACTCGTACCGCTTGCCCCGCAAGGCCCTGCAGGCCGCCACGCGGATGGCCGTCGCCTCCAAGCTGGCCGACAACCAGCTGATGGTGATCGACGACCTGTCCATGTCGCAGCCCAAGACCAAAGAGATGGCGACCGTTCTGAAGGCTCTCGGGTTGACCGGCGTGACAACCGTGATCTCGCCCGCCGAGCTGGATCTGAACCTGTACAAAAGCGCCCGCAACATTCCCGGCGTGACCGTGGTGCCTGCGGGAGACCTGAACGCGTTGGCGGTGCTCAAGCCGTCGCGGATGCTGGTCACCAAGGCGGCATTGGATCAACTCAAGGCAAAAGCGGCTTCGTCGCGTTCGACGTCGCCGGCCGAGTAGTTTGGCGAGAAGGACAACCATGAACACCACCTCCACCGACACGCCCGCCACCGGGCGCCAGAAGAAGGGGTTGCAGCTGGATCCGCATCAGGTGCTGATGCGTCCGCTGGTGACCGAGAAGGGCATGCGTGCCGCCAATGAGGCGAACCAGTACTCCTTCGAAGTCAACAAGTTGGCGAGCAAAGAGGACGTCAAGCGAGCGGTTGAAGAGCTGTTCGACGTGAAAGTGCTGAAGGTGCGGACACAGACCCGCAAGGGCAAGCCGCGCCGCTATCGCTTTCGCTACGGACGCACGAAAGGCTGGAAGAAAGCGTTGGTGACGCTCGACTCCGAGAGCCGCATCGACTTCTTCTAATCGCTTCCAGTCGATTGAATCAATCGATCAAATCGATCGATCGCATTGCATCGCATCCGGCTACATTGAATCGCGATTGCGAAGCCAAAAAGACAACCGGCAGGATAACCAACCGGCAGGACCAACCCCATGGGTATTCGATTTTACAAACCGACCACGCCCGGACGCCGTGGCGCCACGGTCAGCGACTTTGCGGAGCTGACTCCCGGCGCCAAGCCCGAGCGAACCCTGTTGCGGCCGCTCCGCAAGAAGGGTGGCCGCAATAACCAAGGCAAGATCACCTGCCGCCATCGTGGCGGGGGCCACAAGCGCCGCTACCGCGTGATCGATTTCCGTCGCAAGAAGGACGGGGTCGTGGCGGTCGTGGACTCGATCCAGTACGATCCGAATCGCTCGGCTCGCATCGCGTTGCTGTTTTATTCCGACGGCGAGAAGCGATACATCCTCGCTCCCGACGGGCTAAAGAAGGGCGACAAGGTGCAGAGCGGCCCCGAGGCACCGCCTTCGCTGGGCAATTGCCTGCCGTTGAAGAATATGCCGCCGGGCGCCGTGATCCACAACATCGAGCTGCAGCCCGGGCAGGGTGGCGTGCTGTGCCGCAGCGCCGGCACCTCGGCCACGCTTTCGGCTCGCGAGGCGGATTGGGCTCAGCTCATCCTGCCTAGCGGCGAAGTGCGGCGCGTGCCGTCGAAGTGTCGCGCAACCCTCGGCAAGGTCAGCAACCCCGAGCATATGGCCATTCGGCTGGGCAAGGCGGGTCGCAAGCGATGGCTTGGCCGCCGTCCCCACGTCCGCGGCACGGCGATGAATCCCATCGACCATCCCCACGGCGGTGGTGAAGGCCGAACCAAGGGCGGTCGCCATCCGGTCAGCCCCTCGGGCGTGCCCGCCAAGGGCGGCCCGACGCGGAATCGCCGCAAGGCTTCCAACGCCGCCATTGTCCGCCGCCGCCGCTCGAGGCGGTACGGTCAACTGCGGATCAAGAAGCGGTAGCCACCTTTTATAAGTCATCCCCAGTGAGCGGATCTCAAGCAGCATGAGCAGGTCGCAGAAAAAAGGGCCGTTCGTCGACTTCAAGTTGTATCGCAAGGTGCAGCGGCAAGATGAGGCGAACACCAAGGAGCCGATCAAGACGTGGGCGCGAGCCTGCACCATTGTCCCGGAGTTCGTCGGCCACACGTTCATGGTCCACGACGGTCGCAAGCACATCAAAGTGTTCGTCACCGAGGACATGGTCGGCCACAAGCTCGGCGAGTTTGCTCCGACACGAACATTCAAATCACACGGCGGCAAAGGCAAACGCTAGTCCGCGGTCGGGCGGCTAGCTCGTTGCTCGGCGCCCCGAGGTCGGTCAGCAATTGCCGTCACCATTCCAATTCACAGCGAAGTCGAGACGAGGGTTTAGCCATGGCTTTTCGAGCTTCCCACCGCCATGCTCGCATCAGCCCTCGCAAGGTGCGTCACCTTGCGACGATGATTCGAGGCAAGTTTGCGGACGAGGCGTTGGATATCCTTCGCTACCAGCCGCACCGCGGGGCGCGGATGCTGGAGAAGGTGTTGCTCAGCGCCCTGGGCAACGCTCAGGACCCCGATCAGAATCCCGGCCGGACGATTTCGGCCGAGCAACTGGTGGTGGTCGACGCCCGCGTTGACGGCGGCCCGATGTTCAAGCGAATTCGGCCTCGCGCTCGCGGCATGGCGTTCATGATCCGCAAGCGATCCTCGCACATTCACGTTGCCCTTGAAGAGTTCTCGAACCTGTAGTTCGGGTCGCAGTCACCTCACCCCAGCCCGATAGCAACTCATGGGTCAAAAAGTCAATCCAATCGGATACCGCACCGGCATCATGCTCGGTTGGAAAAGCCGCTGGTACGCCAACAAGAAGCAGTTCAGCGAACTGCTGTTGGAAGACCAGAAGGTGCGGAATTTCATCAAGAACCATCCATCGAATCGCAGCTATCGCAACGCCGGCATCGACCGCATCGAAATCGAGCGGACGCGTGACGAGGTGAAGGTGGTGCTGTACGTGGCTCGCCCCGGTGTCATCATCGGCAAGAAGGGGCAAGACATCGAGCTGCTGCAGGAGGATCTGCAGTCGCTGACGGGACGCGTCGTCAACCTGAAGGTCGAGGAGCTTGCGCGCCCCGAGCTGCAGGCACAGCTGGTGGCCGAGGACATCGCCCAGCAGCTGCAACGACGCAGCAGCTTCCGCCGCACGATGAAGCGGGCGATGGAGCAGGCGATGGACGCGGGCGCCAAGGGCATCAAGGTGCAGTTGGCCGGGCGGTTGGGCGGCGCCGAAATGGCGCGGCGTGAAAAACAAATCTCCGGATCGATGCCGCTGAGCACCCTCCGGGCCAAAATCGACTACGGGTTCACCGAGGCGATGACGGCCCAAGGGCACATCGGCATTCAGGTTTGGATCAATCAAGGCATGTTTGAGGGAGACGGTACCGATGGCTCTGATGCCGAAGCGGGTCAAGCACCGAAAAAGCCAACGCGGTCGTATAAAAGGTAACGCCACTCGTGGCAACACGGTGGTCTTCGGCGACTTCGGCCTGCAGTCCATGGACGCGGGCTGGATTAAAGCTCAGACCATCGAAGCCGGCCGTATCGCCGCTCAGCAGTATGTGCGCGGCGAGGGCCGATTGTATGTGCGAGTGTTTCCGCACAAGTCCATCACGTCGACTCCGTTGGAGACGCGGATGGGCAAGGGCAAAGGCGAGCCCGAGGCGTGGGTGGCGGTCGTCAAGCCGGGCACCGTGCTGTACGAGCTGGCCGGAGTGACCGAGGAGCAGGCGAAAGTCTGTTTCGCTCGTCTGGCCCACAAGATGCCGATCCGGGTTCGCCTGGTGCGGCGCCGCACGATTTGACGTTGCGGACCCGTTGATACAGAAGCAGGGCGTGGCCCAGGCCATACATCCCAGATACGACGCGTGAGCACGGCACGATGAAGTTGGAAGAATTGCGGGACATGAGCGACGAGCAACTCGCGGCGACGCTCAAGGACACCATCGAGCATCTGTTCCGGCTGCGGATTCAGGCTCAAACGGAGCGTCTCGACGCTCCCAGCGAGCTGCGACGGCAGCGGCGGATGGTCGCCCAAATCAAGACGTTGCAGCGTGAGCGCGAGCTGGCAGCCGCCAAGGCTCAAGGCTAACGCGGATTAACTGGCACCCATTGGACAGCTAACAGCCGAAAACATCCGTCAGTTGAACGGACGGTGTTTCGACAACCACCTTTCGGACCCGGCCGAATTCGGGAAACCACGATGCCCAAGCGAACTGAAATTGGCGTAGTTACGCGAGACAAGTGCGACAAGACGCGTCGCGTGGAGATTGAGCGGCGCGTGCAACATCCGCTCTACGGCAAGTTCATTCGCGAGCGAACGATCTGCTACGTGCATGACGAGAACAACGAGTCGGGCAACGGCGACACGGTGGAGATTATCGAGTCGATGCCGACCTCGAAGACGAAGCGGTGGCAGCTGGTGCGAGTGGTCTCCAAGAGCACCGAGGTCGACGTGGCCGCCCTGCGTGCGGCTCGCAAAGCCGAGGCGAAGGCCGCCGAAGAGCAGCAAAGCTAAAGTGCTGAGACAGCCCGCCTCGGCGGCGACTGACACAGGAATAGAACCATGATTCAACAAGAGACACGGCTGGCGGTTGCCGACAACACCGGCGCCAAGGAAGTCATGTGCATCAAGGTGCTGGGCGGCTCGCGACGCCGCACGGCAGGCCTCGGCGACGTGATCATCTGCAGCGTCAAGAGCGTCAGCCCGGGCAGCGAAGTGAAGAAGAAGGCGGTCGTCAAGGCGGTGATCGTCCGCGTCAAGCAGCCGACTCGCCGCGCCGATGGCAGCTACATTCGCTTTGACAGCAACGCCGTCGTGCTGGTCGACAACGATCGCAATCCCCGCGGCACTCGCATTTTCGGCGCCGTCGCCCGCGAGCTGCGGGAGCGGAATTTTATGAAGATTGTCAGCCTCGCAAATGAGGTGGTGTGAGCATGAAGATCAAGAAGGACGACATCGTCGTTGTGCTGAACGGCAACAGCGCCGGCTCCCAGGGCCGAGTGCTGTCGGTCAACCACGGCGAAGGCCGCGTGGTGGTCGAAGGCGTCAACCAGGTCTACAAGCATGTGCGCCGGTCACAGAAGAACCCGCAAGGCGGGCGATTGACTCGCGAGATGCCAATTTCCGTGTCCAACGTGATGCTGGTTTGCCCCCATTGCTCCAAACCGACTCGCGTCGGCGTGCGGTTCGCGAAGGACGGCGCCAAGGAGCGCCATTGCAAGCAATGCGACGCGGCGATCAGCACGATTGCCCCCCCCAAGAACAATTAAGTCGACCCCGGCTCGGCGGAGTTACACTACTTCCGAGTCCCGGCCAAGTCCCAGAGTCCGCTGAGGTGGAGCCTCGAGGCAAACGAGGCATACTCCCCAACATCGTTGCGATGGAATTATCATGACCCCGCGTTTGCAAGACAAATACGTGCAAGAGGTGCTTCCCGCGCTGGCAGAGTCGCTTGGCCGCACCAATCGGCTGTCGCTGCCGCGTCTGGAGAAGATCTCCGTCAACATGGGCGTCGGCTCCGCCATTCAGGAGAAGAAGCACTTGGAGACGGCGGTCGAGGCGTTGACGCAGATCACCGGCCAGAAGCCGATTGTGACCCGCGCTCGCAAATCGATCGCGAACTTCCGCCTGCGTGCGGGAATGCCGATCGGCTGCAAGGTCACGCTTCGCGGCGCCCGCATGTATGAGTTCCTCGATCGCCTGATCTCGATCGCCCTGCCCCGCGTTCGCGACTTCCGCGGCATCAGCCGCAAGGCGTTCGACGGCAACGGCAACTACAGCATGGGCTTGACCGAGCAGCTGGTCTTTCCCGAGCTGAATCCGGACAAGTTCCTTCGACCCCAAGGAATGCACATCACCATTTGCACCTCGGCCGACAACAACGCGGAGGCGTTGGAGTTGCTTGAGCGAATGGGAATGCCGTTCCAACAGACCGCCGAGGCTGGCGCGGGCGCCGCCTAACGGTCTTTTCACCCGCAGACTTCGTTGGGCCCCCCGCGGCCTCCCCCCACTAACCACAGGTGCAATCTCCGTGGCGAGTAAATCCAAAATCGCGAAAGCCAAACGCGAGCCAAAGTTCTCCACTCGGCAGGAGCGGCGTTGCCAGCTTTGTGGCCGTCCCCGCGCCGTCTACCGCAAGTTCGGCCTGTGCCGAATTTGTTTCCGAAAGCTTGCCGACCAAGGGGTGATCCCCGGCGTCCGCAAGGCGAGTTGGTAGTTTGTGGCTTGAATAAGGAAACCCTAGCACCATGATGACCGACCCCATCGCTGACATGTTGACCCGCATTCGCAACGCGGTGAACGTCGAGCGGCACTTTGTGGAAATGCCCACCTCCAAGGTCAAGCGAGGCGTGGCCGATGTCCTGAAGCGCGAGGGCTATATTTGGGACTGGCAAGAGGTGGATGACGAGCCCGTCAAACAACTCCGCCTCGAGCTGAAGTATGGTCCCAATGGCGAGCGAGTGATTCAGCGGATTCGCCGCATCAGCAAGCCCGGACGCCGCGTGTACAGCAAGGCCAAGGAGCTCGCCCCAATCCTGAACGGACTGGGGATCACCATTATCAGCACCAGCCACGGCGTGGTCAGCGACCGCGAAGCCCGCCAGCAATGCGTGGGTGGCGAAGTGCTGTGCGAAGTGTGGTGATTCTCGCGGCCAACTGACGTCGCGTCCGGATCGGCTGGAAAAAGTTTCCGGACGCCAGCGAATATTTGTCAAATCGGCGTCTGTCGTCCCTGACGGCGGCGCACAGGAGTACTCGGAGCATGTCTCGGATCGGGAAAAAGCCGATTGCCATCCCCGCCGGCATCAAGGTGGCGGTCACGGACCAGACGGTGCAGGTCGAAGGTCCCCAGGGCAAATTGAGCTGGGAGCATCGACCGGAGGTCAAGGTCGCTGTCGATGGCGAATCGATTGTGGTCAGTCGGGACAACGATGACCGTGAGTCCAGGGCGTTCCACGGCCTGACTCGCTCGTTGATTCAGAACATGATCGTCGGCGTCAAGGACGGTTACGAGAAGCGACTGGAGATCGTGGGCGTCGGTTACGTGGCCTCGGTCCAGGGCGACGTGCTGAACCTCCGCGTCGGCTTCGCCAACGAAATCAAGAAGAAGATCCCCGCCGAGCTGAACGTCACCTGCCCGGACAACACCCACGTGGTGGTCAAGGGCTGCGACAAACAAAAGGTCGGTCAGTTCGCCGCCGAGGTCCGAGCGGTCCGCAAGCCCGAGCCCTACAAGGGAAAAGGCATTCGGTACCAGGGCGAGCTCGTCAAGATCAAGCCCGGCAAGTCGGCCAACTAGCGGTTCCACCAGCCGTCGCGATGTCCGCGTAAGACACGATTCGGCGTTGCCGGCCACGGGCCGGCGCCGAGCAACCAGGAGTTCCCGTTGTGAACCGTCAGAAGTCCATTCAAAAGCAACGCGAGCGTCGGCGCCATCACGTTCGCAATCGGCTCCGTGGCGACAGCACCCGTCCGCGGCTGTCGGTCTACCGCAGCAACCAAAACATTTCCGCCCAAATCATCGACGATCTGCAGGGCAAAACCCTGTGCTCGGCAAGCACTCGGGACGCCGCGCTGCGTGATTCGGTGAAATACGGCGGCAACGTCGCCGCAGCCGCGTTGGTCGGCAAGGCGTTGGCGGAGAAGGCGTTGGAGGCGGGAGTCAAGTCTGTCTCCTTTGACCGCGGCTGTTATAAGTTCCATGGACGCGTCAAAGCGCTGGCCGAGGCCGCGCGCGAAGCGGGCCTCGAGTTTTAGGAGGCGGTTGACAACCACCGGAACCGACGTTGCAACGACGCAACGACGGTTCAGACCGGGCAGTTGGGCCTTGCCCAAAGTCCCGACTTGAACGAAGCAGTCTCATTCGGGTAACTTGGGGAATTCCAAGTGGACTCAAAACTGAGCCGCGGATAACGAAAACCGGTGTGTTTCACCTTCCCAACTATCCATCCCTCAACTTTCCGAGCAGGACATAGTAGTGGCGATCAGACTTAGCACGGGCGGCGGCGGCGGTGGCGGAGGCGGCGGCCGAGGACGTGGGCGCGGACGCGGGCGTTCGGAGCCGAAAGAGGAGCGCAAGAGCGGCGAGGTGGAACACGTCGTCAAGATCAAGCGCTGTGCCGCCGTGGTCAAGGGCGGCCGTCGTTTCAGCTTTGCGGCGATGGTCGTCGTCGGTGACGCGAAGGGCAAGGTGGGCTGGGGCTACGGCAAGGCCAACGAAGTGCCGCCGAGCGTCGAGAAGGCCACCAAGCAGGCGTCTCGTGAGCAAATCAGCGTGCCGCTCGAGGGTGACGGAACGATCCCTCACTCCGTGCAAGGCCGCTTCGGGGCCGCCAAGGTGCTGCTGGTGCCCGCCGGTCCCGGTACCGGTGTGATCGCCGGTGCGGCGGTTCGCGCCGTGTGTGAGGCGGCTGGAATTCACAACATTTTGACCAAGAGCTTCGGGACGAATAATCCCGTCACCTTGGTGAAGGCTACCATCGACGCCCTGTCCAAATTGCGGACCAAGGAGACGGTGGAGCGACTGCGGGGAGTGACCTTGTCATGAAATTGCACGATGTGAACACCGGGATCACCAAGCACCGCAAGCGGCGCCGAATCGGCCGCGGTCCCGGATCGGGCCACGGCAAGACGTCCGGCCGCGGTCACAAGGGTGCGCAATCCCGGTCGGGCTACTCCCGCCATCCGATCTTCCAAGGCGGCGCCATGCCGTTGGTGCGGCGCGTGCCCAAGCGCGGCTTCAACAACCGCTTTGCCGTGGTGGTGAAGGAAATCAACGTTGGCGACCTCGAGCGGTTGTACACCGCCGGAGAAGAGGTGAATCCCGATTCGCTCCGCGCCAAGTCGGCCGTTACGGGCCGCTATGACGTGCTGAAGGTGTTGGGCGATGGTCAGCTGACCAAGAAGTTGACGATCAGCGCCCATCGGTTTAGCGCGTCCGCCAAGGCCAAGATTGAGCAGGCGGGTGGATCGGCAGTGGTGATCCCCGGGCCGACGCCGGTGGCCGAAAAGAATGGACAGCGGATTCGCCGTGGCAAGCGACCTGCCGCTCCGGCGACGCCGGCCGAGGACGCGACGCCGGCCGACGAGTCCGCGGACAGCTAGGAGCCGGTGAAAGAGCACGGATTGGGCCGGCCGTCGACGCTGGTTTGATCCATCGGCAGTGCGGTGCTCTCCACAGGCTGCCAGCTCCGGCGACACAATTCATCTTGACATCGATTGTCGAAACTGCATCTTTCCCTACAGCGTGGTGAGAAACTCGTAAGCGACATGGTTCGCGCGGCTTGCTAAGTCGGTCAGGTCTCCAGCGCAGGCGACTCTTGTGAGGCCCGATTGACCGGGGCCTCCCGAAGTGTCCCTCGCAAGGCGCCGGTTGACCGCTCGGCCGAACGACCCGCCGACGACTCTGCATGCAAGAGGCATGGGAGTTTTGCCGCTTCGCCCCGAGGTCCCACCTTCCCACCTTCCCAACAGCAAAGACGGACCTGGACGCCATGTGGGCCAAGCTTCGCGTCGTTTTTACGATTCCCGAGTTGCGCAACAAGATCCTGCTGACGCTGGCTCTGTTGGGCATCTACCGAATCGGCTATTGGATCACGTTGCCGATGATCGACCAGGACGCCCTGGGACAATCGTCCGGCACGGGCGGGCTGGGAGACCTGATCGAAAAAGTTACGGTCTTCGCCGCCAGCGACCTCAGCCAAGCGACGATCTTCGGCCTGGGCATCATGCCCTATATTTCCGCCTCAATTATTCTTCAGTTGTTGAGCAGCGTTTGGCCGCCGCTCGAGGAGTTGAAGAAGGAGGGCGAGACGGGCCGCAAGAAGATCAACGAGTACACGCGTTACTTGACCGTCGTGCTCTGTTTGGTCCAAAGCTATATCTACGTCCGCTTCTATGTGATGTCGACGGGCGCGGGGGGCGTCAACCTCGTCCATGAGGCGTTCCGCAGCGAGACGACGCAAACGCTGACCTTCGGTTGGCAGCTGTCCGCGGTGATGATCATGACCTGCGGCACGGTCTTTCTGATGTGGCTCGGCGAGCAGATCGACGAGTTCGGCATCGGCAACGGGATCAGCTTGCTGATTATGGCGGGCATTCTGGCACGCATGCCCAGCGCGTTGTACCAGCTGCTGCACCCGAACAATATGAAATACCAACTGGTGGGTCTCCAGAAGGGCGAGACCGGCATCGACACCGTGATTGTGCTGGCGATGCTGTTCGTCGCCGTCGTATTCGGCGTGGTGTTTATCACACTGGGCCAGCGGCGGATTCCGACGCAAAGCGCCAAGCATGTGCGGGGCCGTCGCGTCTATGGCGGCAACCGCCAATACCTGCCGCTGCGGATCAACCAAGCGGGCGTGATGCCGATCATTTTCGCCAGCAGCTTGTTGATGCTTCCGAGCATGCTTTTGACCGGCTTGACCAGCTGGACGAGCGGCAGCGCTCAGGGATTCTTCAGTTGGTCGACGCAGCTGTTCAGCAGCACGGCGCTGACCTACAACCTGCTGTATGTGGCGATGATCTATTTCTTCTGCTACTTCTGGACGGCGATCACCTTCAATCCGAAGGAGATGGCGGACAACCTGCGGGACTTTGGCACATTTATTCCTGGCTATCGGCCGGGTCGTTGGACAGCGGATTACCTGGAAAAGGTGATGGAGCGAGTGACTTATGTCGGCGCCGGCTTTTTGGCCGTCGTCGCGATCGTTCCCACCGTGATTTCGAGTCTGCTGGGCGTTGACTTCACCATCGCGAGTTTTTATGGCGGCACGGGTCTGCTGATTGCGGTGAGTGTGGCGTTCGATCTGGTGCAAAAGATCGACAGCCACCTGGTGATGCGGAACTACCGGGGCTTGTTGGAGGGATAGCAAGAGTGCCGAGACGGCATTCGAGGCGTACGCTTCGAGGCGAACGTTTGGAATGGGGGCGTCCGGCGCCACAGCTAGCCTGATCAACGGTCCGGAGTCCGGTCGACGAAGAAACGACCCACGAAGAGTCGCAAAACGCTTCGGCGAGACCCCGCCATGCATGTCGTATTTATGGGCCCTCCGGGTTCCGGCAAAGGCACCCAAGCCACTCGATTGGCCAGACACTTAGGCATCGTGCACCTCTCCACCGGAGACATGCTGCGACAAGCCAAGCGAGCGGGCACACCGCTGGGATTGGAGGCGGCCTCGTATATGGACCAGGGACACTTGGCGCCGGATGCGTTGGTGGTCCAGGTCCTCATCGACCGCATCCTGGAGCCCGATTGTGCCAACGGCGCCCTGCTCGACGGGTTCCCGCGAACCATCAAGCAGGCCGTGGCGCTCGACGAACATCTCCAGCAGGCCGATCGCCGGCTGGACGTGGTGATCGAGCTCGAAGTTGACGAGGACGAATTGATCTCGCGATTGATGAGTCGAGGCGAGCGAGATAACCGTGTCGACGACAACCTGGAGACGATTCGGCGGCGGCTGGAGGTTTACCAACGCCAGACGACGCCGCTGCGTGGCTACTATGTGAACCAGCATCGGTTGGCCAAAGTGGACGGCGCGGGCACGATGGACGAGGTGTTTGACCGGATCCTGGCCGTGTTGCCGGAAAAAGAGGGTCAGTGCGTGGGCTAAGCAAGGCCGCCGGGATTCAATTCCAACATCGGCTTGAACTCGCCAATTTCATCGCGGGTTTCGTCGTGGATTCCGTCGCGGGTTCCCTACTTTCCCGTTTCCATGCCCCTTGTGCGGGCGGGCCCGAATTCACTATACTGACTCGCTTCCATTATGCAGAGGAAGATCAGATGAAGGTGCGAGCAAGCGTCAAGAGGATTTGTGAGAACTGTAAAGTGGTTCGGCGCAAGGGCCGAATCTACGTGATCTGCTCCAATCCTCGTCATAAACAGCGTCAGGGCTGACCACCGGCGGTGCGATCGCAAGATCTGCCTGCCACGATTAATTCCCAGAGTTTCACGAATTCCTGCAACGAATTCATCCTGTGAGGAGCAGTTACCATGCCGCGTTTGCTGGGTGTGGATATTCCCAACGAGAAGCCGGCGGCCGTGTCGCTGACCTATTTGTACGGAGTCGGGCGCGCCACGGCGCTGGAGTTGTGCCATCGCGCCGGAGTGGCTCCGGAGCTGAAGGCCCGCGACCTGACGGAAGACGAGCTGGCTCGGTTGGCTCAGTTGCTCGAGCAGAACTACACGGTGGAAGGTCCGCTGAAGCGGCAGGTGCTGCAGAACATCTCCCGCCTGAAAGACATCAAGTGCTATCGCGGCATGCGACATCGCCGCAACCTGCCGGTGCGTGGCCAACGGACGCGCACCAACGCCCGGACTCGCAAGGGCCCGAAGAAGACGGTCGCCGGCAAGAAGGGCGTGAAGGACCTCCGCTAGTCATGGATCTCGTCGCTCTGCCTGAGGCAGCGGCGGTCGGGACCGACGGCGATTGATCGAACAACAGTATCCCAGTCAGGAGCGGCTTCAGTGGCCAAGGGTAAACGACGGAAAACGCGTCGCAGCGTGACAGCGGGCATCGCGCACATCAACGCGACCTTCAACAATACGACGGTCACCGTGACCGACACCAAGGGCGACACGCTGTGCTGGGCGAGCGCCGGCACCTGCGGCTTCAAAGGCAGCCGCAAGTCGACGCCGTTTGCCGGCCAATGTGCCGCGCAGCAAGCCGCCGAAAAGGCTCAGAAGTTCGGTGTCCGCGAAGTCGACGTCCGCGTCAAGGGCCCCGGTTCGGGGCGCGAAAGCGCGATCACGGCGCTGGCCCAAGCCGGCTTGACCGTGAAGCTGATTGAGGATGTCACGCCCATTCCGCACAACGGCTGCCGCCCCCGCAAGAAGCGTCGTGTCTAGCACGCCGCCAGGGCTCGGCGTGAAACACCGCCGGCCGAGACGATGCGGCAAGCACGATTGGAACAGAATCCTTTGTTGGACGCCACGACGGACGTTGGCGTCCTCAGCACCATGTGGAGGTGATGATGCACATTCGCTGGCGTGGACTGGAACTTCCCAGCATTGTTGAGTGCGAGACCGAGACGCTCACGTCCACCTATGGCAAGTTCACCGCCGAGCCGTTCGAACGCGGTTTTGGCGTCACGATCGGCAACAGCCTGCGACGCGTGCTGCTGTCGAGCCTCGAGGGCAGCGCGGTCACGCAGATCAAGATCCGCGGCGCTCAACACGAGTTCACCACGATCCCGGGCATCGTTGAGGATGTCACGGACATCGTCCTCAACGTCAAGTCGCTGGTGGTGAAGAACCACAGCACCTCCACCAAGGTCATCACCATCGAAAAGGACACTGCTGGGCCGATCACCGGCGCCGATGTCCGCTGCGACTCCGACACGGAAGTCATCAACAAGAGCCACCTGATCGCCACGCTGACGCAAGACGTGCCGTTCATGATGGAAATGGTGGTGGAGAACGGCCGCGGCTACGTCCCGGCCACCGAGCACAGCACTCAGGACCATGAGATCGGCATCATCCCGATCGACGCAGTCTTCAGCCCGGTGATTCGTGTTCGTCCCCAATTCGACGACACTCGCGTGGGACAGAAGACGAATTACGACAAGCTGACTCTGGAGATCTGGACCGACGGCTCCGTGACGCCGGAAATGGCGTTGGTGGAAGGCGCCAAGATCCTCCGCAAGCATCTCAACCCGTTTGTCCAGTTCTCCGAGTTGGGCAAGCAGGTCCACTCCGATCCGCGCAGCGGCGGCGCCGCCGACGCCGTGCTGGAGAAGAAGCTGAACATGAGCCTCGCCGAGCTCAGCCTTTCGGTCCGGGCGAGCAACTGCCTGGAGTCCGAGAATATCGCCACGGTCCGCGACCTGGTCGTCCGTACGGCCGACCAATTGCTCGAGGTCCGCAACTTCGGTGAGACGACCCTCACCGAAGTGCAGGAGAAGTTGGACAACCTGGGACTGCACTTGGGCATGCGACTGTAAACGGGTCCGAGCCTTTGCCGCGGCCTCCCTCGGCACTCCCTTGCCATTCACACACGCAATCATCGCTTTTTGACTGCCAATAGCCATGCGACACCGCAAGAAGGGCCGACAGCTCGGTCGAAATTCCGCTCATCGCCGCGCCATGTTGAAGAACTTGGCCAGCAGCTTGTTCTTGACCGAGCGCGACTCCGAGTTCGATGAGAACGCGCCCAAAGTCAAGGGCCGGGTTGTCACGACCTTGCAAAAAGCCAAGGAAGTGCGGGGCCTCGTGGAGCGGTGCATCACGATTGCGCGTCACTCGCTGAAGCATCAGCGGGCCGCCGACGAACTCGCCTCCAGCGCCGAGCGTGGCTCGAGCGAATGGAAGAGCTGGCGAAGCAGCGACAAGTGGCAAGAGTGGGCCAACGCGATTGCTCCGGTCGTGCACGCCCGCCGCCGCGCCCTGCAATTGCTCGGCGACAAGACCGCGGTGCGGATCCTGTTCGACGAGATCGGACCGCGCTTCGAAGACCGCGACGGCGGCTACACCCGCATTCTGCGACTCGCCGGCGCCCGCTTGGGAGACGCCGGCACTCGCGCCGCGTTGGAGTTCGTGGGCACGAACGATCGCGTCACGACCAAGAGCCAGAAGCCGGCGTTCGCCGCCGACGAAGAACCAGCCGAGGAAGCCGCTGTGGCCGCCACAACGGAAGCTGAAGCCACTGGCTCGGACGCTGAGAACGGCGACTCCCAAGAGTAGGATCGCCGCACTTCTGCGACCCAGCGCGTGACGTCTGGTTGGTGAACCAGGCCGGGCTTCAATCGGCGCGGGATTGGTCCGGGGCGATCTTCACTGCTTGGCAACTCTGCGCATAGCCCAGCGTCCGTTTCACGACTGGCGGGATTCGGCTGCTCGCGATCACGTAGGCGAGCTCGATCAAGCCTCGGTCCCCGTAGCGTTCGCGAAGCACCTCTCGCAATCGCTCCGCTTCCAACGTTCCGGCTAGCACGGATTGGGCAAACGCCCAAACGTCGCGCAGCTCGGGGGACATGCCTTCTTCATTGCCGTCCAGGACCGCCTGCAAGGTGCTGGCGGGCACTCGAGCCTGCCGCGCCATGTTGACCGCCCCCTGCAGGCACGAGCCACAGTCGTCGTGCTGCAACGTGACGATTCGAGCGGTGAACCAAGCGTCCGGGGGCAGCACTTTCCGGTAGCTCGCCAACGGCATGATGCTGGCGAACCGGAAGAACGCGCCGGTCGAGACCGCGGCAATATGCTGGAGGTAATCCAACGGCGCGCCGAGCTTCCGCTCCTCGGCCTTGAGCTTGCGTTGAATCAGCCAGCGCAACATCGCTTCCTCCCGCTGCGTTGACGGGGCACTCGGACGGTACTTCGCACCCGGACGGTACTTTACACTCGCACGTAACTTCGCACTCGGACGTTACTTGACGTTTCCGGCGGCTGCCGACTGAGTGAACTGCGAGTGATCGCTTTCAACGTCGGTGAGCACGTTTCCGGTCATCGATATGCGACGCGCATCGGTGGCAGCAATCGCTTTGGGCTGCACGCTGCTGAACAGATTGCCCGTAATGACAACATCCTGCGCCCGGTCGATCGTCATGCCGGCCGCTGCCAAGTCGTTCTTTTGGCGCTTGACGGAATCCTCGCCGATAAAGCTGTTGGAGAAGTTGTTTCCGGCCACGGTGATCCGTCCGCTGGTGCTGTCGATGCGAAGCGCGTCCTCCTTCATGATGGTGAAGGTGTTGGCCGAGACGGCGCAGCCATGAGCATCTCGCAGCACAACGCCTTGGCCATTGTGAGCGATCACGTTGGCGCTGACGGTGTTTCCGTAGCAATCGCGGTCCATGATCAGCGCCGCCCCCTGGCACTCCTCAATCATGTTGCCCGCCACGACGGAGCCGTAGGTGTTCTCGATCACCACGCCGTGCCCCAAGTGATCGTCCACGCAGTTGCCGTTCATGCAGAGGTTGAAGCCATCGAAGCAGTGCACCGCGTCCTGGTTCTCCTCGAACTGGTTGGCTGACACAACGATGTCATGGCAACCGAGCAGATTCAGGCCAACCCCCTTGTTATACGTGAGCAGGCAATCGCTAACTCGCGGGTCCTCGTAGCAGTGATCCAGCCGAATTCCGTCTCCGCCGTGGTAACTGACGGTGACGCCTTGGATGAAAATCTCCTCGATCAACTCGGCGAGAATCCCGTGCCCGCTTTGTGGATTTCCCGTTATCCGCAGGTTGCTCAACATCACTCGCCACAGCCGATCCTCGCGGGCAACCTTCATGCCGAGCCTGTGTTGCACGATCAGCGCCGGCTCGCCGGTTTGATTGCGATTGACGATGTGTGTCGCGGCGCCAACGCCTTGCAACAGCGTGTCTCCGGTCCGCAGCACCAGGGGCTGCTCAATTTCGAACGTGCCGGCAGGCAGGCGCACCACGCCTCCTTCGGGCGGGACCGCGTCCAGCGCCGCTTGAATCGATCCGTATTGCGACGCATCGATCACCGGCCGCGCGCCGGGCAACTTCATCGCCACGCCGCGAGCGGGCTCCGGCTGAGCCTGCAATGAAAACGAGCTCATCACTGCGACGCCGGACAACAGCAGCGAGGCGATGACCAACATGAGACGGCGCGGGCGTACGGTTTTCTTCATGGTGAGGCTCGGGATTTGCGGGATCGAGTGAGGACAGAACTTGCGGAACACCAAGGGCGGCGGGAAGCAAGGAGGTGCGTGCGGATGCACATCCGGATATGCGTGCGGATGCACATGCGGGTGGGCCTGCCCCGCCGCTTTCCAATGCCGCGCAGCAAGCTTAAGCTAACGAGGCACCGGATGACACCCGTAGGCATTGAATTGCCCGTGTTCGGTTTTTCTCCACGTACGCAGCTCGTAGTCCCGAGGAATTCGCCTGCCATGTCCGAACAACCCTGGTACCACGAGGGCCTGCGTTTCACCTGCTCGCAGTGCGGCGACTGCTGCACCGGGGCGCCGGGCTACGTCTGGGTCAATAAGGAAGAGATTGCCCGTCTGGCCGAGACTTTGGAGATGGACGTGGAAATGTTCGAGGACCACTACGTCCGCAAGGTGGGAGTCCGCAAGAGCCTCAAGGAGTTTCCCAACGGCGACTGCTTGCTGTTTGATCCGGAGTCGCGGGGCTGCTCGGTCTACGAAGCCCGACCGCGGCAATGCCGAACCTGGCCCTTCTGGGACTCCAACATACGCAGCGAAGAGGCTTGGGAAGCAACGTGCGAGGCCTGCCCCGGATCCGGCAAAGGCAAGCTGCACACTCTGGCGCAAATCGAGACGCAACGCAAAGTGATGCGGATCTGACTTTATGCAGATTGACCAGGCATTGACGCCCGAACGGCTGGAGCCGGCCGTCGAGCGCACGTTTCGACTCGCCGCGGACAAGAGCCGCGACCTGGAACGCAGCTGGCAGAAGTCCGCCGGCGCACCCGTCTTCACCGCCGCGGGACGATACACGTCGCGGGGCTGGACCGAGTGGACCCAGGGATTCCAGTACGGCTGCCAACTGCTGGCAGGCGAGGGATGCCGGGACGAGGAACTGATTGCCTGTGGGCGCGACAATATTGTCGCGCACATGTTGCCCCATGCAACGCACACGGGAGTGCACGATCATGGCTTCAACATCCTCTCGACCTACGGCAATCTGCTGCGACTGATGAGCGAGGGGGTGTTGCCCGACGCTTCCCCCGAGCGACATTGGTACTCCGATGTGATCCGAGTCTCGGGAGCGGTGCAAGCGTCGCGGTGGGCGGACACGCACTGCGGCCTTGGCTACATCTACTCATTCAACGGACCGCATTCGCTCTTCATCGACACCATGCGCACGGTGCGAGTGCTCTCAGCCGCACATCGCCTTGGGCACGTTCTGATGTCCGAGCACGACGCCGCCGTGAATTTGCTCTCCCGAGCGGTCACACACGGACTGACAACCGCGAAGTACATCGTCTTCTCTGGCGACAGCGACCACGGCTACGACATTCGCGGGCGGACCGCGCACGAAGGCGTTTTCAATCGCAATGACGGACGTTTTCGCTGCCGCGCCACCCAACAGGGCTATTCGCCATTTTCGACTTGGACTCGCGGGCTTGCCTGGGCAATGCTGGGGTTTGCCGAGCAACTGGAGTTCCTGACATCGCTTGAGCCTGCCGAATTCGAACGGGCCGAGCTCGACCGCGACGCGGCCATTTCCCAGTTCCTACGCGCGGCAACCGACACGTGCGAGCACTATCTCGAGGAAGTCGCGACGCTGGACGGGATCGCTTACTGGGACGACGGCGCGCCGCAGCTGCATCGGCTCGGCGATTGGCGTGCCCAACCGGCGATGCCTGCGAATCCCCACGAGCCCGTCGACGCGTCGGCCTCGGCGATCGCCGCCCAAGGGTTGCTCCGTCTGGGCCAGCTGCTGGACCACGTCCCCGAATTGGCGAGTGCCACGGCAACGGGAGCGGCGATGCGATATCGGTCTGCCGGCCTGACGGTCGCGCAAACGCTCCTTCAGGAACCTTACCTGAGCTTGGATCCCGAACATCAAGGGCTGCTGCTTCACAGCGTCTATCACTGGCCCAACCGCTGGGACTACGTCCCCCCGGGTCAGACGGTGGCGTACGGCGAATCGTCGCTGTGGGGCGACTACCACCTCCTAGAGCTCGCATGGCTCATTCGGCGGCTGGCCACTGGCGGGGGGGCCCCAACATTCTTTGCTCACCTGTAGGAACATGGAGAAATGCTGCTGGATCACGGAGCAGGACGTTTTGCCGCAGGGAACAGCGGCAAATAGCGGCTGAATCGGCAGAATTGCCGCAATTTGCTCTCGATAGCAGGCCAGACGAGCTTTTCCTGTTGCGAGGTCGCAGGCGTCTAGCTAAAACGGAAAATCCCGTATTTCCCGGCACTTGCCGCATAAAACCGCCGGGTCCCCTGGCAACGTACGCGCCCATTCCAGAACTGAAAGATCCACGTCTTACCGAATCAAGACTTTGCGGATGTGAGGCAAGCTGGGAATGCTTCGCAGCACAGGCGCAAAGAGTCGGCCTTGCTTCGGGTGATTCTACCCCGTTGTAGAACGAGCGCGTACTTTGCGGTTGGTGTATCCGATTGGAACTGGACGCACGAGGCTCCAATGTCGCCCCTATATTTTGAAGATCTTCGCGTTGGCGACACTTGGCAAAGTCAAACTCGCACCGTGTCCGAGCAAGACATTGTGCAGTTCGCCGATATGACGGGAGACTTCAACCCGCTCCATGTCGATCACGAATTCGCCAAGACAACGCCATTTCGCCAAGTCATTGCGCACGGACTGCTGGGGCTTTCTTGGGTTGCCGGACTCGGCAGCAACCATCCGCTCATGCGAACCGAGGCGTTTCTCGGCATCGAGCAGTGGGAATTCGCTCGCCCCACTTTCATTGGCGACACCGTGCATGTGAAGACGGAAGTGCTAGCGCTCGAATCCAGCGGCCGTCGTCGCGGGAAAGTTGTCTGGCGTCGCCAATTGATCAACCAGAATGACGATGTGGTCCAGCAGGGGCGATTCGTCACACTGGTGTCACTGCGATCTCCATTGAACCGGCGGACCGACGCAGCAGAGACCTCCGTTCGCGGCCCTCATATTCCCGTGCCCTCGCGGGGTTGAGTGATTCGAATGTGACATTGGCCGTTGTCCGGCGACAGAACCGTTGAATGCAGCTGTTTCAAGCGTGCATTGACTGTTCGTTGTCACCGGAGGTGGGAGATGCTCGGCAAACGCCAGGTCGCCGTCACTTCGATCGTCTTGTTTCTGGTCGCCGGGTCACAGAGCCGTCATTGGATCAGCGTTCCTCCCGATTAACCGGCAAACAAGTCGATGCGACGCTAGCGGATCTGGGGCGCCATCCGATCATGCGCGATCCTTGCCAAGCCCGGACCAACTGGCGGACGGCACAACATCTTGGCCTCTTCATCTCGCACCGAAACGACCTCCCGAACAGGAGACGTCGATTTTTTGGCTGCCTGCAGAAGTCAACTATTAGGCTTAAAAACGGAGATCCGCAACGGAACCGCCAAGATCACGACGGAGACCATCGGCCCCCCGCCGTAGAGTGCGGTTCGTGCCACAGGCGAGAAACCATCTCACGCAAAGGCGCAAAGAATCAATGAATCACTGATCCAACGAGTGGTGTTCTTGGCGTCTTGGCGTCTTGGCGTCTTTGCGACTTGGCGTGACCTTTTCGGCATCGCCGCCATCGGTCTAGGTCGGCAATCGTGAATGTCGAGAAACCATCTCACGCAAAGGCGCGAAGACGCAAAGAATTGATGAGTCACTGTGACCGGTGGTTGCAGGCTGGCAGCCACCATTTCGAAAAGTTGCAGGCTGGCAGCCTGCACTACGCCCCGTTTTGTCGCAAGGACTCGATGAAACAGAGAAAGCCGTCCGACTGTGCTTGCAGCCGCTTGCTGAGCTCATCGTCGGAGAGTCGGCCGTCCACGAACTGCTGAAAACTCTGGCCGATGAACATGCGGCGGGGATAGATGTAGGCGTTTCGATATCCGGCAACTTGCTGGAAGTGCTCGACGGCCCGCAGGCTCTTGAACTCGCCCGCCGCGAGACCGATGAAGGCGCAGGGCCGGCTATCAAAGCCCTCCGGGTAGGGCAACATGTCGATGAACAGCTTGAGAATGCCGGGGTAGCTGCCGTTGTACTCGGGGATCACGAACACAACGCCATCCGCGGCCAGGAAGCGGTCAACGATCGCCTGTAGCGCCGATCCCTTCTCTTTGTAAGCGTTCGGATCGAGCACTTCTGTCGGCAGTTCGCGCATGTCGAGCAGGTCCGCCGTGTGTCCCCGCTTCTCGTAGGACTCGGCCACTTCGGCCGATAGCAGACGGGACAGCGAGCCCTCGCGATTCGTTCCGCAAACAACGACGATATTCATACGATCTCCTTGCACGTTCGCAGTTTTCAATGGTCAGCCGGCGAAGTACTGCACGGCATTGCGAAAGATTGCCAGTCCGGCGCCTTCTTCCGGGAGCGTCTCGCGAGTCCAGCGCGGATGCTGAGTGCGATCGATAAACCGTTCGGGGTGAGGCATCAGCCCGAACACGCGTCCGCTTGCATCACAGACGCCAGCGACGTTGCGTTGGGAGCCGTTCGGATTGGCCGGGAACGGCAGCGTCTCCGCCTGAAAGTTGCCAGCCGCGTTGTTCGCATAACGCAGCGCTAGCTGCTGATTCTGCTCGAGACGATCCAACACAGTCTCGCTGACGGCGACGAACTTGCCCTCGGCATGCGCGATAGGCAGATAGAGGCTGTTGACGCCGCGCAGGAACACGCACCGCTCGCCATCGGCGCTCAGGTTCACCCAGCGGTCCTCAAAGATTCCCGAGTCGTTCCAGGTGAGCGTCGCCGGCGCCGACGCGGAGTCGCCTTCCGCCGATTTGTCGACGGCCGATTCGTCGGGAAGCAAGATCCCCGACTTGATCAGAACCTGAAAACCGTTGCAGATCCCGAGCACCAACTTGTCGGCGGCAATGAACCGCTCGGCCGCATCGCGGAGGTGATTGCGAATCCGATTGGCGAACACCCGCCCCGCGCCGACGTCGTCGCCGTAACTGAAGCCGCCGGGCAAGCAGAGGATCTGGTACTGGTCCGCCAATGTCGGCGACTCGAGCCAGCGATTCAAGTGCAGGCAGTCGGCGCCCGCGCCAGCCTGCTCAAAAGCATAGGCTGTCTCTTGGTCGCAATTGGTTCCGGGCGCTCGAAGGATCAACACACGAGGCGTCGTCATGGTTCTTTCCGGGGTCGTCTTTCCACGGGAGACATCCATTGGATGGTCGCCCTTGTTTGTTCGGATCAGTGCCGGGAGGCGAAAGCGGCAATGGGGCAACCGAGGCGTCTCAGCCTTCCTCGCGCCAATCCAGCGGCGCCTGCCACGTGTCCACTAACTGCTGTATGGGGATTTCGATCAGCGTCTCGCCACGATGTCGAATGATCAACTGCCGAGTGTCGGTGACCTGCCCCAGCCGACAGAGCCGTTCGCCGAGCAGCTCCTTGACGGCCGCGAGATGCTCCTCGGCGATCTCCAGCACGAAACGCGCGTTCGATTCGGCGAACAGTCGAACAATAGTCTCCTCCGCGTCGCCCATCTCGCCCTCGGGCAGCGCGATGCCGGCCACGTCGATTTCGGCGCCCAGCCGGCCCGCGATGGCCATCTCCGCCACGGCGGCGGCCAGCCCTCCTTCGCTGAGGTCATGACACGCGGCGATCAGCCCCTGCTGCATCGCTTGGTGGAGTCCGCGGTAGAGCGAACGCGCCGCAGCGGGATCGAGTGACGGGGGCGTGCCGCCGACTTGCCCGCTCACGAGCGACCAATGCGAACCGCCCAGCTCAGCCTTGGTATCACCCAGCTGCAGCAGCAGGTTGCCGGCGCGTTTCAGATCCATGGTGACGCACCGCGACACATCCTCAACCTGCCCCATCGCGCTGATCAATAGCGTGGGAGGAATCGCGATCGCTTGCTGCTCTCCCTGTCCATTCTCATAGTGAAACTCGTTGTTCAAGCTGTCCTTGCCGCTGATGAACGGTGTCTGCATCGCGATCGAAACTTGCTCGCACGCCAGCGCGGCGCGAACCAGCGAGCCCAGTGTCTCGGGCCGGTCAGTATGGCCCCAGCAGAAATTGTCGAGGATCGCGATCCGGTCGGGGTCGGCGCCGACCGCGACGCAGTTGCGAATGGCTTCATCAATGGCGCTCGCGGCCATCTCGTACGTGTCGTAGTCGCCGTAATGGGGATTGATGCCGCAGCCGATCACCAATCCGCGTCGCGACGAGAGCACGGGCCGCACCACGGCCGCGTCGCCCGGTCCGTCGTTCTCGGCGCCAACCAGTGGCTTGACGACGCTGCCTCCCTGCACTTCATGATCGTACTGCCGCACCACCCACTCTTTGCTGCAAACATTCAGCGACCCCAAAATGCCCAGCAACGCCGTCCCCGCGTCGCGGACGTGGTCGTCCAGCACCGAGATCGGCTGGCTCGTCGGCGGCTCATAGACGGCTTGCCGAACGACGGGCGGGCGGCCGTCATGCAGGAAGCTCATCGATAGATTCGCGACCTCTTCGCCATGGTACAACAGCCGCAAATTCCCGGTCGGCGTGAACACGCCAATCTCGGTCGCCTCCACGCCTTCGCTTTCGCAGAGCTTGCGAAACTCGTCCCACTTGCCGGGCGGGACGGAGAACACCATGCGTTCCTGCGCCTCGGAGATCCAAATCTCCGTGTAGGTCAGGCCATCGTATTTCAGCGGCGCTCGATCCAGATGCACTTCGGCGCCAATCTCCTCGCCCATCTCGCCCACGGCGCTCGAGAAGCCACCCGCGCCGCAATCAGTGACAGCCGTGAACAGGTTTCTGTCGCGGGCCTGCAGCAGCACGTCGGCGACCATCTTCTCGGTAATCGCGTTGCCGATCTGCACGGCGCCGCCGGAGATCGATTCGCTCTCGCTGGTCATTGGCGCCGAGCTGAACGTGGCGCCGTGAATGCCGTCGCGACCGGTGCGGCCGCCAATCGACACGATCAGATCGTGGGGCTGCGGCTTCTTGAACGACATGTCCTGCGGGAGCACGCCCACGTTGCCGCAATAGACCAGCGGATTGCCGACATAACGATGATCGAAACAGACCGCGCCGTTGACGGTCGGAATGCCCATGCGGTTGCCGTAGTCTCGCACTCCGGCGACAACGCCGCGCATGATGCGGCGCGGGTGCAACGTGTTGGGCGGCAACTCGGACAGTTCCGTGTCGGGCGGAGCAAAGCAGAACACGTCTGTATTGCAGACGGGCTTCGCGCCGAGACCCGTGCCGAGCGTGTCTCGAATCACGCCACCAATGCCCGTATTGGCGCCACCGTATGGCTCGATGGCGGACGGGTGATTGTGCGTCTCAACCTTGAAGGCCACGTTGTACTGGTCGTCGAATCGTACGATGCCCGCATTGTCGCGAAACACGCTCACGCACCAGTCTCGCTCCCCCAGCTGCTCCCGAATCTTCACCGTGGCGGCAAAGATCGTCTCTTTGAGCATGTTGTTGAAGCTGCGTTCTCCGTGTTCGTCGCGGTAGGCGATGCGGCCCGCCAACGTTTTGTGCGAGCAATGCTCGCTCCAGGTCTGTGCAACGGTCTCGAGTTCCGCGTCGGTAGGCTCGCGGTCGAGCTCGCAAAAGTGCGTCTGAATGGTGCGCATCTCGTCGAGCGACAGGTGCAGTTGGCCTTCCTGGCTAATCCGCCGCAGCTCGGCATCATCCGCGTCGCGGATCGGAATGCGCAGCAGCTGGAACGAAGCGGGCTCGCCGAACTGCAGCTGTGTCAACGTCAGCGGTCCGATCGTCGTCGCTTCGATCGAGGCGTTTGCCAACAAGCGGTCGGCCAGGGCTTTGACCTGCGCGGCGGAGGCTCCGCCCACCCAGTATTTGCGCATCGTGCGGACAGCGGCGAGTTCGAGACCGAAGTCACAGGCCGCCTCAAACGCCGTCTCGGCCACCGGGTCGGTGACGCCGGGTTTCGGCAACACGTGCACGGCCTGTGGATCGGCCAGATGGGCGGGCGGTTCATTGAGACGCGCATCGCCGACCGGCGCCATCACAATTCGTTCAACCACCGCGTCGGCCAGCAACTGCCGAGCGAGCCGTCGGACGTCGTCTTCGTTCAGGTCGCCTTGCACCAGATATCCGTGCGCAACAGCGAGTTGCAATTCACCGAGCCCCAAGTCGTGGGCCTCGAGTTCGACGTGGTGCGCTTCGCGGTCGGGCAGCCCGGCGGCTGGATAGATGTCAATTTCCCACAGCATCGCGGTTCTTCTTGCCTTGCGATAGAAGTTGAGTCAACAGTTCGTGGTCGCGGCTCGCAATCGCCTCGCGAATCGCCGCCAGCTGAGTTTCGAAGTTGGCCAGTGCGGCCAGCGTGTGTTCCGGATTGTCGAGCAAAATCTGGCGCCAGAGGTCGACGTCGCCCTGTGCAATTCGCGTGGTGTCTTTCCAGCCGGAGGCGGCCAATTCCAACGCCTCCACGGGGCTCGCGGCGGCCAACGCGTAGGCGACAACGTGCGGCGCGTGGCTCGTAAACGCCAGCAGCCGATCGTGCTGCTCCGGCTCCATCGTCCGCACTTTCGCCCCCAGCGCTTTCCAGAAATCTCCGGCCGCTTGCACGGCCTGATCCGGGGTCTGTTCAACGGGAGTGACCAGCACCATGCGGTCCTGCAGTAGATCCGCTCGTCCCGCCCTGGGTCCAACCTCGTGGGTGCCGGCCAACGGGTGGCTGCCGACAAAGACACCTTTAGGCAGCGAGGCGAGCTCCCGACACAACCGCCCCTTGGTGCTGCCGCCATCGGTGAGCAACGTGTCGGCCCGAGCTGCCGCCGAACAGCGGCGGACGTGGTCCGCGATCGCCATCACCGGTGTACAGACCACGATGAAGCTGGCGGTGGCGGCCGCGTCTTCCATGCGCGTCGCGATTTGGTCGACGGCGCCGATCTCCAAGGCCGCCTCGGCACTGGCCTCGGTGCGTGTGACGCCGATCACCTCGCGCGCCACGCCTCGCTGGCGTATCGCCATGCCGATCGAAGCCCCGATGGCTCCCACACCGATGATCGCGACGGTGTCCCATTGGGGTTGCATGGCGAATCGGGTTCTCCGCGAACTCGCAGCGAAAAGGCGGCGATAGGGCAGCGATAGGGCAATGATAGGGCAGTGAATGCTCCGACAAGAGGACACGGTGCAGGCTGCCGGTCTGCAACCTGCGGCCCAACCATTAATGGAGCAGTTTTTTGCCGAACTCGTAAATCTCTTCCGCGTCGAGCACCAGCGAGTTGGACTCGAAGAGCGAAGCGATCGCGGCCTTGTGAATCTTCATTTTGTCGCCGCCAACTCCGATCGCCCCGTAGCAATGAATTCCGGAATGACGCTCCGTGCCGCGATCCATCACGTCGACGGACGCGAGCCCAACCGGGGGCAGCGCGTTCAAATCGATGGCCACTTGCAGTGAGCTGCGCTCCATGGAGTCCTCGTGCAGCATCTCCACGCCCGCGGCGCCGGCGGAGATCAATACCCCGCAAGTGGGCAGAGAGGCGACGGCCTCCTCCAGGTCCACGGGGGTCAAGCGAGCCTTCGGATGGCGCTCCCGGATCCGCCCGCAAGCTTGCGCGGCTCGCTCTTTGCTTCTCGATGCCAAGCGGACATGGGCGCCCTCTCCCGCCAGAAGTCTTGCCGCTCGCTGGCCAACCGGGCCCGTTGCGCCCAGCACCAACGCCTCGGCGGCGCGCAAATCGGCGTGCCGTCCGGCGGCGATCACGGCCGCTGCGGCGGTCGTGTTCGCTCCATTGGGATCGAGCATCACCGACACACGCAGGGGCCCAAAAAAAGTCTTCATAACAGCGTCGAGCAATTGCTCGGCAACGGCGACCTTCGAGCCTCCCACAAAAATCGCCGTGGAGTGCAAGTCCTGAGGTCCACGCGTGAACATTGCGCCGTGCACCAGACGCTCGACCTGATCCGGCGTTACGTCCCGGTGACGGAACAGATGCTCCACCCCCGAGTCCGCCGCGACGACGGAGTCGAAGACGCTGGTTTGGGGATCGCAGTCGAGCTGAATCAAGATTCGTGGGCGCCGCATGAGTCACCGCAGTCCGTGGTTTGGAGGGCTGAAATTGCCAATCTCGTCGGCGGTCTTGTGGCATCCGACCACCGTCTCCAGAAGACCTCGAAGCGCCGCTGTGACTTGCGACGGTTCCGCTGCTCGCCCTCTCACCGGAAATTGAAGGAGCCGAGCGACTTAGCGCCACTCGGCTCCATCGGTTTCCGCGCCACCCCACCATGAAGCTGGACGAGCAACTTTTTTCAACAGCGTCCTAGAATCCCTTGAACGGATGCGAGGCGTTGGCGCGGCCCGCGAGCATCTCGTCAGCCGAAGGCTTGCCGGACATCGCGTTGGCAATCGCCTGCTTGGTCGCCTCATAGTTGAACTGATAGATTTTTTGGTCGTCGGCCGCGGCGGGGTGAATGAACACGCCACAGACAATCACCAGGTCCTCGCACTGATCCTTCGGGATCACCCCGTCGGCGACCGAGTCGGAAACGGCCTCGGCGACGGCGGCCTGAGCAGGGCCGAACATCTGAATCACCTGCTTGCTGCCTTTCAGCGTGACCTTGGTGATCATCACCGTCGCCGGCTTGACCGCCAAATTCGGCTCCAGCACCGCCAGCAGATTGGTGTGGCCTTCGCTTTGTCGAGCCAACGCGTTGGCAAATGCCTGGCCGACCGGTCCGTCTTTGCTGCCAATCAAGAGGTCAATGTGAGCAACTTCGTTGTCACTGCCAACCAGCGCCTCACCAATGTACATCGACATGAAAAACTCCTCGGGAGATTGGGGGTCGCGCCTGGAACGACGATGGCCGAACAGCGCAAGGTGAAATGAGTGTGGTCAAATTCAAGGTGCCCGTATCGTGGGTGCCTGGCGATTACGAGCAAGGTGTAGAAACACGAATGGCCGGCACTCGAATGATGCTCCACCGGAGGCGGAATCGGATTCGGTGGCCGGTTGGGTGTTTTACAGCACACTGGTAAGGTAAGGCATTGACGCCCGCCGGTGTTGCCCGCCGTTCACTCGGGGTGAACCCGTACCGCAACGCCACGGGAACCCGCGAAAATAGCAAACTTGGTGCTGATTGCAACCGGGCGCGACTCACCCCCCACTATTGATTCTCGGCGTTTCCGTTCGCGCGCTGGCAGAGTCGGCATCGCTTGCCCAGATCCCCACCCTGGGCGTCGACCTGTTCGCCGACCGAGACGCTCAGCGTTCAGCGCCGATCGCGGTGGCGTCGACGTATCCGAACGACCTGTTCCGCTTCGCCGCCTCACAGCCGCGCGGCCCCTGGATGTATGGCGGCAGCCTGGAAAATTTTCCCGATGAGGTCGAACTTCTCGAACGCACGCACCCGTTGGCCGGCTGCTCGGCCGCTGCCATTCGACGCGTTCGATCGCGTCAATTGCTGCGACAATGGGCCGCGTCCTGCCAACTGGAGCTCCCGCCCGCGAACCGTCTCACGTCACATCAAACGTGGTTGGTTAAATCGCTTCATAGTTCCGGCGGCCGGGGAGTGCGTTGGGCAACCGAGCAGGAGCAGGCTCGGCATGAGACTTTCGCTGCGGACACGGGGGCGGAGTCGGCAGATCACTCCAGTCGACTGGAGGCTTGGGTGCCGGGAAACGTCGGCGCGATCACCTTTGTCAGCGGCCTATCGACAAGCAACTCGCCCGAATGCACCACGATCGGCGTGACCTGGCAGTGTCCGGCGGGACGAGGAGCAGCGGAATTCGCCTATACGGGGTCGGTCGGTCCCGCCCAGCTTCCGAAGCACGTGCAAGAGAACCTGGAACAGCTCGGACAGCGAATCACCCGAGAAGCTGCGCTGTGCGGGCTCTGGGGGCTCGATTTTATCCTCACCCCGGCCGGCCAACCCTACGTGCTGGAGGTGAATCCACGTTGGACCGGCAGCGTCGAGGTGTTGGAACGCGTGCTCCGTCGCCCACTGCTGCCCGATCATCTTCGCGGTTGCGGGTTCTCGCTGGGGGGCTGGGAGCGTCCCGATGTTGCCAATGTCCCGCACATCCATCACGGCAAGCGGATTGTGTTTGCCGAGCGAACCGCCGAAGCCGACTTAGAATTGGTGGAGTGGCTGGATGAGTTGCACGGCAGCGCCGCGTGGCCCATGCGTCCCGTCGCCGATCTGCCTTCCGCCGGGCAAGTGTTTGCCCCCGGTGATCCAGTCTGTACGGTGTTCGCTCATGGCGACGATTGCGAGCAAGTGCTGCAGCGGTTGTCTCAATTGGAGGCGGCGGTCCATGCCAGACTCGCTCCGACATCCGGCACATAGCCATCCGGCACATCGTCCACCCGTACGCAGGGCATGTATGACGGACTTCCAGTCCGTCGTACGCGGCCATTCATCAAAGGCAATCGCATGACTCCCTTGGCCAAGAGCATCCTTGCCGGCATCTTTCTGCTGGCCGTGGGAGCGGTTCCGGTGAGCAGGATTTTGATCGCCTGGCGTCGCCACGAGTTGACGCTGATTCAGTGGTTCTTCTGGTGGATCGCGTTCTTTCTGGTGCGATTTCGCTGGCGATGCCAAGGGCCTCGCCAGGTCACCATTCCCGATGACGGCCGCGGGACGATCATCATCTGCAATCATCGCAGCAGCATCGACCCATTCTTTCTGCAGATCCTTCCGCGCCGTGCGCTCATTCGCTGGATGGTCGCGAAAGAGTATGTGCAGCACCCCTGGTTCGGCTTCTTTTTGAAACGCTGCAACGTGATTCCCGTGAATCGCGGGGGCGTCGACAACGCCGCGACGCGCGAGGCAATCGCTCACGCGCAACAAGGCGGCATCATCGGGATGTTCCCCGAGGGCAGAATCAACACGACCGACCAGCTGCTGACCAGCGTGCGCCCGGGAGCGATTCTCGTGGCGTTGCGATCGGGCGCCAGGATCCTGCCGGCCTACATCAAGGGCTCGCCCTACGGCGGCAGCCCCGCCAGCCCGCTCTTCATGAGCACCCACTCCGAAGTGCGGCTCGGAGAGATGATTGATCTCAAGGAGTACGAATCCCAAGTGCGCGATCCGATGGTGGTGCGAGAGCTGCTGCTGCGCTGTGTGGGTGAAATTGCCAAGCTGGCGGGACATCCCGAATTCGTACCGGAAGTCGCCGGACGGAAGTGGAGAGACCGCAATAGCGAACCCGGCGAGGGAGCTTCCGATCAAGAAGGAGAAAGCGCCGGCGAGAACGACACCGAGTCGATTTGACGGTTTCCCGCTATCGTCCCCAAACCGCAGCAAGAGCGTCGAATTGTGCGTCGAATTGGACGTGGAATGGAACGTGACAAGTGCTCGAAATGAACTCGGGCGTCGCGTTTTCTGCAGCTTGGTTCGTATTGGCAGCCGATTGGGGTTTTGTTACTGTTAGGGCCCGGTTGAGGGACACCCTCCCGGAAAAAATCGCTTCAGTCATCCCGCGTACCTTTGCCGATAATGACGAAGGTAAAAGATGACTCAGAATAGATTCCCGAGCGAATCGATTCCGAGTCATTCCAACGGATGGCGGGAAAACGATTGAGGATGTGGGCGAATGTTGAGGATGACGTTTCGCCCCCCTGATTGGGAAACAACGTGCTGCCAGGACGCACATCATCGGGAAGGAGTCCATCGATGAGCACCTCGGATCGTCAGGCCATCGGCGTCCACATTCGTTGGATGATCCGTCGAGATATGCCAGAGGTACTGGCAATCGAAGCGGAGAACTTCGAATTTCCGTGGTCCGAGGAAGACTTCATTCGTTGCCTGCGCCAACGCAACTGCATCGGCATGGTCGCCGAGCACCACGACCGCGTTGTTGGCTTCATGATTTACGAGCTGCATAAAAATAAACTTCACATCCTCAATTTCTGCGTCCACAAGGACTACCAACGCAAGTCCGTTGGCTCGCAGATGTGCCGGAAATTGATCGGCAAGCTATCCAGCCAACGCCGCAATCGCATCATGCTCGAGGTCCGGGAGACGAATCTGCCCGCGCAGCTATTCTTCCGGGAGCTCGGCTTTAAGGCGATGACCGTGTTGCGGGACTTCTACGAGGACACGGTTGAAGACGCCTACCTGATGCAATATCGCTACCGCGAAGCGGAAGTCGAAGTGGCTCCGATCAATCGCATCAGCAAGCTCGCCGGCTAATCGGCAGCTTCTACGGGGCGGAGAAGAGTTTCAGCCGCTGGGAGTCTTCACGTCTTCACGTCTTCACGTCTTCACGTCTTGGCGACTTGGCGTGAGACACATGTTGCCTTGCCGAGGCCGGCCTGCGCGATCCTGCCAAATGGGTCACGCAAAGGCGCAACGACGCAAAGGAAAATTGAAGGAGAGCCACCAGCCGGCAGCTCTCCGCCATGAGAGCCCTCGCTACTTGACTTCTTTGCGTCTTGGCGACTTTGCGTGAGCATGTTGCCTTGCTGACGCCAACCCGCGCGATCCTGCCACGGGCTCGACGCCATGGGTCACCCAACGTAACCTTACGCCGCTCGGCGGCGTTCGCTCGAGCCCCGTTCGTCGGCCAATCGGCCGTCGATCACCCAGCTCACAAATTGCGTTGCCAGCAGTTCTCGATTGAACTGTGAGTCCGCCAACCGGCGCGCACCTTGGCGGCTAGCCGCGTTGAGGTCCCGGTCGTCGCAGATTCGTTCGATCGCGGTGGCCAGTGCTTCGGGTGACTCGGGAGGAACTGCGATGCCGGCCTGCTGTTCACCGATCAAGTCGGCCACCCAGCCGGGATAGTTGCAGACGATCGGGATTCCGGCTGCACAATAGTCGAAGAATTTGTTGGGACTCGTCCCGTAATAGAAAGCGGGCACGTTGGCGAGCACCTGCAACCCCGCGTCCGCGGAGGCAAGCAGGCTCGCGATCCGGGTCTTGGGAATCGGATCGTGAAACACGACGTTATCGAGCCCCTCTCGCGTTGCCCGCTCCACCAACGCCGCCTTTCGGCCGCCTTTGCCCACGAGCAGCACCGCGATGTCGTCGCGGCCCCGCCGCTTCAATTCCGCCGCCGCGTCCAGCACGGCCTCAAGGCCGTTGGCAACGCCGTGAGTCCCGGTGAAGACGACCAGTTTCGAGTCGGGCGAGATCGACTCGGGGCGCCAAGGGCCGCCTGACGGCTCGCGGAACAGCTCGCAGTCGCTGGCGTTGGGAATCATCGCCACGCGTTCCGGTGACACACCGCGGCGCAGAATGCCCTCGCGGATGCCTGGCGACAGCGCAACAAGACGATCGGCGCTGCGATAGCTCGACCACTCCAACAAGCTCATCAGCCCAAGCACAATCGGGTTTCGGGTGACTCCCATCGCTTTGGGGAGTTCCGGCCACAGGTCGCGAACCTCAAACACAAACGGCTTCCGCCGCAGCCAGCGGGCCAAGATGCCCGGCACCCCCACGGTCAACGGCGTTGTGGTGGCGAAAACGATGTCGTACTTCTCGGTCAGGGCAACCCGCACCGCTCGCATGGAAAACCGCAGGAAAGTCCACGCGCGGCGGACAAATCCCAACTGATTGCCATACGGCAAATTGAGCTCGATGATGTCGATCCCATCCACCTCGCCACGGCGAACGCCTCGGACGTAATCGCCCGACAATCCCGTGTCGCCGGTGTCGTGTGAGCCGCAGACGATGGTCACTTGGTGACCTGCCGCGACCATCCGCTTGGCAAATTCGTAGGACCGCGTGCCGCAGGCCCCCCGGGGTGTCGTGAAATGCTGGTGAAAATAGAGAATTCGCACAATCTAGCTCGTCTGATTAGATTTACTGTCGTTCGAGGGCGCTCGCTCCGCGTCGTGGCGGTGTGGAGAATACTCAACCGCCAAGTAAGCGAACAAGGCGAATTCGGCATGCCTCGACAAGGAAACCCGAAGCGTGAGCGAGGGATCCGAATCGCGAACTCCAGCGTCCCCCCCAAACTGCCACACCACCAAACCACCCGCAGCATCCAACCGGCTTCTGTCTCGCCGAAACTCTCAATCGGCTGCTTGTCGGGCAAAAGTCTGCTACAACATCCGAAAATCCCCTTCTTCCCTTTCTGGAGTGTTCTCATGCGTCAATGTCAATGGCTGGTCAGTCCCGCGCTGGCCCTCGTGCTGACTCTCGCCACGTTTCAGCAGGCAGGCGCCGAGTCGCTGGTACGCAAGAGCGCAGGCGTGATGGCGTTCGGCCCCGATGGCGTTCTGTTTGTGGCGGACGCGAAGACCGCGACGATCTTCGCTATCGAGACGGGTGACGTGACCAAAACGGATGCCCGCCCGAATGTGAGCAACGTCGATCAACTGATCGCCAAGGCACTCGGCACGAAGGCCGACGAGATCGCCATCGTGGACATGGCCGTCAATCCCGCCTCGAACGCTGTCTACTTCTCGGTGTCGCGAGGACTGGGCGCGGATGCCACTCCCGTGTTGGTGCGAGTGTCCCCGCAAGGTGACATCACCGAGGTTGACTCCGACAGTGTGAAGTTCACCAAAGCCGAGCTGCCGAACCCTCCCGAGGACGCGTTGGTTGGACAAGGCCGCCGTCGCAAAAACAATCGCACGGAATCGATCACCGACATCGAGTACCAGAACGGCAAGCTGCATGTGGCCGGGCTGTCGAACGAAGAGTTCGCCTCCACGTTCCGCTCGATTCCGTACCCGTTCTCCAAGGTGACCAAGGGCGCTGCCGTCGAGATTTATCACGCCTCCCACAATGCCGTGGAAACGGGCGCCCCGATCCGCACGTTCACCACGTACACGATCGCCGAGCAGCCTCACTTGCTGGCCGGCTACACCTGCACGCCGCTGGTCAAAATTCCGCTGGATGAGCTAAATGACGGCCAAAAGGTCCGCGGCGTCACCGTCGCTGAATTGGGGAATCGCAACCGCCCGCTCGACATGTTCGTCTACAACAAGGGCGGTGAGGACTTCATCCTGATGGCCAATTCAAATCGCGGTTTGATGAAGATCAGCACCAAGGATATCGATCGTGAGACAGGCCTGACCGAGCGGGTCGCGGACCGCGCCGGGCAGGAATACGAGACCGTCGTGGAATCCGGTGTGGAGCAACTCGATCGGCTCGGCGACAAACACGCCGCCATGCTGATCAAGACGGACAAGGGTTTTGATCTGGTGACGCGAGAGCTGCCATGACCAGCGTGTCATCCACACGCTGGCAAACGGCAGTGCTGATCGCACTGGCGAGCTGCTGCTATTCCTCCTCCGCGATGGCGGAGGAGGATGGCTTGCAGATCGAGATCAAGGAGGTCGATGGCCGGCAAGTTGTCAGCGTCGCCGGTTTGTCGACCGCCGAGCTTGAGTCGATTGCGACCAGCGGGGCAGCGCCTGCCGCGGAGACGCTCGGCGTCTTCGCCATCGAGCGTGAAAACGCGAGCATCGCGCCGGCCTCTGACGCAGTGGCCATGTTCGGAAAACGCCGCGTGCGTGCGAGTCGCTTGGAGTTCGTGCCCAAGTACCCGCTCAACCCGCGCGTCGCTTATCGGGTGGAAGTGCGGCTTCCGGGCAAGCAACGACGTTCGGCAACCGCTGTCGTTCGACTTGCAGCTCCCGCGCCTGCCAAGCCAACCCGCGTCTTACAAATCTATCCGATTCAGGACACGCTGCCCGAAAACCAGCTGAAGTTCTATCTGCACTTTAGTGCCCCGATGAGCATCAGCGAGGCCTACGGCCACATCCACTTGTTCAACGCCGACGGCAGCGAAGTGGACTATCCGTTCTTGAAGCTCGAGCCGGAGCTTTGGGATCCCGCCGGCACGCGGTTTACGTTGCTGATCGACCCCGGCCGGATCAAACAAGGTCTGAGGCCCCGTGAAGAGAATGGCCCGGCGCTGGTTGGGGGCCGCAGCTATCGGCTTGAGATTGCCAGACAGTGGCGCGACGCGCAATCGAATCCGCTGGCGGAGTCCTACGTCAAGCGATTTCGCGTGACGGCGCCCGATGCAACGCAGCCGGCACCTTCCGAATGGAAGTTTTCCAGGCCTGCAGCTGGCAGCCGTGAGCCGCTGGCGATCGATTTCGACGAGCCGCTGGACCACGCGATGCTTCAGCACTCGTTGGAGGTGGTCGATCCCGCCGGCATGCGGCTCGAGGGGAAAGTGCAGGTCGCCGACAATGCTCGCCAGTGGCAGTTTGTTCCCGCCCAGCCGTGGGACGAGGGCCGCTTTCAGCTGAAGGTCAACTCTCTGCTTGAGGACCTTGCCGGCAACAGTCTCGACCGCCCGTTTGAAGTGGAGAACTTTGGGCTGACCGAACGTCCGCGACGCGAAGCGGCGTGGTTGTCACTGCCGCTTCGCATTCGCAGTCGATAGGGCATCGCTTTCGAATACCGCACTTAGGATCGAGGGAAAGACAACTTCCCGAATTGCGGATTGGCACTTGGACGTTTTCAGCTGCGATTTGGTCCAAAAGCCGATCCGCCGGGGAATTTGTTTTTCCCGTTTTCCTTACTTGGAAGGCACGGTCGGTCGGTTGGCCAGCGACGCCGGGCGATTGACGCCCATGTACGCGAACAGGTCGACAATCTCTTGCAGTTCGAGATCGTTCAAGAGTCCCTCGGGCATGGAGGAGACCGCGCTGATCTTCGCCCTGACGACGTCGGTCTGATCGAAGGTGACCTTTTCGCCGTTGGCTTGCAGCAGAATCATCTGGCTGCCAGCGCCGGCGACCATCAAGCCCGTGAGACGTCGGCCGTCATCCAAATCGACGATCTTCGACGCGTATTGGTCGGAGACGACGTGCGAGGGGAAGAGGATCGACTGTAGGATCTCGCGACGCGAAAAGCGTTTGGAGATGGACGTCAGGTCCGGCCCGAGCGACTCGCCCCGGTTGGAGTAGCGGTGGCACTTGATGCACTGCGCCTTGGCGAACACCTCGCCGCCACGAGTCACATCACCGTCTTTGCCTTCCTCCGTGTTGAGAAACTCGATCAGCTCGTCCAACTCATAGCGATTCTCGGTCGTGGTGGTCGGCAGCTCGGCGGGCAGCTTGTTGGGATGCTTCTCGGCGAACCATTCCTGCCACGACTTCATCTTCGCGGCGCTTTCGGCGTTCTCATCTGCCGGCGAATCCCCGGTCCAGAATCGGAGCAGTTCGTCGGCTTGCTCCGCAGCGTCGCCGCCTGTGCGGAGTCCGCAGAGAATTGCTTGCCGCAGGTATTCGGCCTCGGCCGGCGCTTTCTGCACGTTTCGCAGCTGCGCCAGCACTTCGCTCGCGGCATTGCCTTCCAGCAGGTGGATGCTGCGCATCAGGTACGGCCAGTTCGGCTCCTGAGGCGACTGCGACAATCCCATCGCGGCCATCGAGCGGCGCTCGGGCTCGTTCTCCCAAACTTCACGCAGATAGGCCATTGCATCGTCGGCCTGGCTTCGAGCCAGCACGGCGATCAGTCCAACACGCAGCCGCTTGGCCGCGCTGTCGTCGGTGCCACCGAGCCGACGGTCAATCGCCTTCAACTCGTTAATCTGCTGCTCCGAGAGCTTCTCGGGCAAGTTGTACAACGCGCCCAGCGCCGCGCTCGGCCAGTCGTCGGCGCTGGCGACCACTTGGAAGCTCTCCTCCTTGGACAACGCCTGCGCGAGCTGGGTGGAGACGTTCATCAAGTAGTGACCGTAGCTCCCGCCGCCCTCCGCCTTGCGGAACTCCTCGAGTTTCCGCAGGACTTGTAGTCGTTGGCCGGGCCCCCAGCCATCGCGAATGAACGGCAGGTGGGTCGCGACATGGATTCGCTCCACCAGCGGCGCATCGGACTCGATGTAGGCGAGGTAACGGTCCATCGGCTCCTGAGCGCCCAGGAACGCCAGCAGCCGCATCAGCTCGCGGTTGATCGTCGGGTTGCCGGCGGGGAACTCCTGTGCCAGCTCGTGCCGCAGGCGTGACAAGAGTTCGTCATCGAGGTTGTCCTTCAGCGAGCCGCGTTCGATCGCAACCTGCGTCACGCGCAACATGTCGATAAAGTCACGGTCGCTGATGAAGGTCTGCATCGCGCCGGCAAACCGACCGATCACCGCCTTCGCCGTCTCGGCGTCGGGCTGCGAGTTGATCAAAGCCAGCCCGCCGACAGCCATCAGCCGGTGCTCATCGCTTTTCAGCACAGCGTCGCGCCAGGTGTTCGCAGGCTGGCGTTCGAGCAGTTGTCGAGCGGCCCAGACCTCCGAGCGATCGTCCGATGCCAACAGCGGCAGAATGCGGTAGCCCGGCACGTCGTGGTTGAGGCGAGTCAACGCCTCGCAAACCTTGCGACGCACAAAACGGTCGCCGTCCTCGAGCATCTCGACCAGTTGGTCCTTCAAACGCGGCGAGGCATGCAAGGCCATCAGCGTGGCCGCCTTGGCTCGCACGGCTTCGCTCTCGTCCTCGGCCAGCCGCAGCAGAATCGTCTCGGTCGGCGCCGGGCCAAACAGCTGCATCAAATCCATGGCTCGCAGACGATACGCGTCCGGATTGGCGGTGCTGATGGCCACGCCAAACAGCTGCGTTCCCCACTTGTCGCCCAGCTGCTCCTTGACTTCGGCGATCCGCTGCCGAGCCCAGGCGCTGTGCAACTGCGGCTGGCGAATGGCTTGGCTGATCCCCTCACCCATATCCTTGAAAGCATCGGACACCTCGCCGCGCCAGGTCACGCGATACAGGGCCCCATAGGTGCCGCGGCCGCCCGTGATGAAATACAGGCTGCCATCGGGACCGACTTCCAAGTCACACACATTCAGCGGGGCGCCCTGCAGGAACACCTCGCTGTCGGCGCTGTAGCCGGCGCCCGACTGCTTGGGCTTGACGGCTAGAATGCGGCCCTCGGACCAGTCGGCCAGGAACAGGGCGCCGTGATAGCGAGTCGGGAAAGCGTAGTGGTTGTACGAAGCGGCGCCGGTCGGGGAGCCTCGCTGCGTGTCGACCAGCATCGGCAGGTTGTCCAGGAAGTAGCCGGGCCACTTGGCCCAGCCGCTTCGCCAGCCATATTCACCGCCGGGCAGAATGTGGAACACTCCCGTCGGGCGGTACCATGGCGTGCCCTGATCCGATTCCATGTCCGAGTCGTGCACGAACAGCTCGCCCTCGCGGCTGAACACCAAGTCGTAGGCGTTTCGCAGTCCGCCCGCGAAACGTTCGATGCGCCGGCCGGAGCTGTCGGTCCGCAGGACGACACCGCCCGGGGCTTTCACGTTCACCGCGTGCCCGCCCGGATCCTCGAAACGCGGCACCAAATCGCCTTCGTAGGTCGTGCGATGCGGGCTATCCTCGGCGTAGCCCTGCTCGGGCGAGGCGTGGTTGCCGACAATCACGTACAGGTAACCATCGGGGCCCAGCGTGAGCCCGTGGGCGCCGTGTTCACTGACGCCGCCCTTGAACTTGAGCACCGTCTTGATGTCGTCCAGTTTGCCGTCCTGATCGGTGTCCTTCGCACGGTACAACGCGGCGCCGTCAGGGCCGTCGCCGGTGACGTAAACTTCGCCGTTCAGAGCCAACAGGCCCTGGCAGTTTTTCAATTCCTCGCAATAAACCTGCGACTTGTCGACCTGCCCGTCATTGTTTGAGTCGACCAGCAGCATCAGCGGACCGCCCTCCTGCGAGACGATGATCTGCCCGAACTCGTTGAAGGTCATCGCAATCATCGGGCCGGTCGCCTCATCCGACACCAGCATCCGCACTTCGAATTCGTCGGAGATCGTGAAGCGGTCGTTCTGGTCGGTCTCCTCGACCGCGACATCCTCCTTGCGGTCCCACGGCGGCGTCTCGCCGAGCCGGCCATAAGAATGGGCATTCGCCCATCGGCTGTCGTTTAAAAACGGCACGTTCCAAAGCGGCACGACGCGGCTGGACGTCTTCCAGTTGCGATTGGTCGAAAACGAAACCCACTCGCTTTGCGGCAGCTTCACCATCAAGCGAGCGGCCAGCGCGGCGGTGTTGCCGCGCAAGTTGGTGACACGGACGGCGACGACATTTCGGCCACGACGCAGACGCTCGGTGATGTCCACCTGCTGCAGCTGCCGGAAGTCGCCTCGATTGACGAGCCGGCCGTTGACAAACACCTCGTAGGCGTCGTCCGCGGTGATGATCATCTGAGCCAGCTCGGGCGCGGCCCCCAAATCGAACGTGCGGCGAAACACGCTGGAGGTGTTGACCGGAATGTTCTCCTGGGTTTGACCGGGAACCCAAATCCACTCCGCCTCCTGTGCAACCGCCGGCGCGGCGAGCGCCGACCAGGCGAGCAGCAGAAACAACAGCGACAGCAGCCGCCATGCGGGGGACGAAGCGCGACGAACAGTTGGGTGAATCGGATGGGCAAACTGCGACATGCCTGGCTCCTGGCCTTCCTTGGTCTGACAGCAGAGCTGTGGAGTGTGTTCCCGAGAGGGTCGTGGGTCGATGCACGCGGTGGGAGGTTACCAGCAAACAGAGAAACGAGGCAATGTCGGTTTTTTGCCGCGGCCAGTGCCCCCCAACAGTTATTGACCGGCTGTAAGTCTTTCTTTAGCATGCGCTTAGAAACAACTCCCCTTCCCGCCTCGGAGACCCCCCATGCCATTCCGAATCTCTCTCCGCATCGCAACCATCGGTCTGATGGTGGCGGTTTGCTGCCTACCCGGCTGCCGGCGACCGGTTGATCCCGAGGCCGAGGAGGAGACGCTGGTGATCGGCAACCTGCTGGCGCCGTTCGATCCGCCCGCGCTGGAGGCGTTGGAGAAGACCGTGGCCGACTCGGGTGGTTGGGTGGACCGCGATGTGCTCGACGGAATCGCCCTGCTGCGCGAGCGTCAGAAGGGCGAGCCGCAGTTGGCGACGGTCGAAGATGCTTTGAAGATGAAGAACGACACCGACGAGGAGAACGACAAGATCAAGGACGCGATGGGCCGGCTGTGGGAATCCGAAGACCAGATTGACTACGAAGCCGAGATTGCTCGCCACACGCCGCAGTCGCTGAAGAATACGAACCCGTTGCTGGGCAGTTCCACCACCGAGTTCGAGGTCTCTAGCCTGACCTCGTTCGGTCTCTTTGGCTTCGATTGGAATTTCAAGCCATTTGCCAGCGCTGACGCAGTCAAGACGTGGCAGACGAGCAAGAACGGCATGTACGAGAAGGTCGTGATGCGAGACGACTTGGTTTGGTCGGACGGCACGGCGATCACGGCACACGATATCGAATTCTCCTTCAAGGTGATCATGACCGAGCAAGTCCCGATTCCCGCGATGCGAACCGGGACCGACAAGCTGGCTTACGTCAAAGCGTATGACGACACCACACTGGTCTTTTTCCATAAGGAAGCGTTGGAGACCAACGTCTGGAACATCAACTTCGGCGTCATCCCGAAGCATGTCTACGAAAAGTCGATCCAAGCCGATCCGACGTTGGTTGACAGTGAGCATCATGTGGCCATGGAGGAGAAGCCGGTGACCGGCGGACCCTACGCATTCCGCAGCCGATCGCAAACCGAAATCGTGCTCGAACGGCGCGACGACTACTTCATGCATAACGGCAAGCAAGTTCGCGACAAGCCGCCGTTCAAGACGGTGCGGATGCGAATCAACCCGGACAACAGCACGGCCTTGCTGGCAATGAAAGTCGGCGACATCGACGTGATGATGCTCGAAGCGGGGCAGTGGAGTTCGGAGACAAACGACGCCGACTTCTATGCCCAGAACACCAAGGCGAGGGCGATCGAATGGGTGACGTTCTCGTTCCAATGGAATACCAAGTCTCCGTACTTTGACGACGTCCGCGTGCGGCAGGCTTTGGGGCATGCGTTCGACCACAAGGAACTGCTCGAGACGCTTCGTTACGGTCGCGACGAGCCCTGCACCGGCACTTTCCACAAGACCTCACGTTGGCATCCGGGGCCGGACAATGCCGTTAAAAACGTGCCCCAACCCTACCATCAGAACGTCGAGAAGGCCAAACAGCTGTTGGCCGACGCGGGCTGGACGGACACCGATGGCGATGGCTACCTGGACAAACAGATTGACGGCAAGACGACCAAGTTCGAGTTCACCATTCTGGTCCGAAATCAGAAGGAGCGGGTGGACATCTGCGAGTTGCTGAAAGAGAACTTGCGACCGCTGGGCATCGTCTGCAATATTCGCCCGCTGGAGTCCGCGACATTGCAGGACAAGATGTTGAACAAGCAGTTCGACGCCGCCTACGGTGGCTGGGGAACCGGCGCCGATCCGGACACTTCGGAGAACATCTGGGGCACGGGGCAGGAGCGCAATTACTGCAGCTATTCGAACCCGGTGGTGGACGAGATGTTCGCCCAGGGCCGCACGCTGGCCGATCAGCGCAAGCTGTGGAAGGATCTGTTGCTCTGGAAGGACGAAGCGACTCGCAAGGATCTGGGCATTGACGAGAGCCTGGCGAACGAGCGGCCGACGCGTGAGGATTGCTACGCCTGCATTCAGGCGATCCTCTACCGCGATCAGCCGTACACCTGGCTGTACTATCGCAACTCGTACTACGCCTTTAACAAGAATCTGCGTGGCTACACCTTTAGCCCGCGCGGCCCGTTCGGCTTCAGTCCCGGTTTCAGCAGTGTTTGGACTCCGCAACATTAGTCCCGCTGCCAACGACGCTTCGGAATTCTTGGCGCCACACGACGCCGCTTCCGTTGGGCGTCCAACTTGACCTGCCCCCGCTGCGGCCGGGGCTCACCTGCGGCATGCTCCCGCGACGCGCCGGAGCAATCTCTCTCGGCGGCCTCACGGAGGCCAATGGAGCTTTCTCAATGCTGAGTTACTTGATCCGGCGCATCTTCGTGGGTTGCATCACGCTGCTGCTGATCACCGTGTTGATCTACTGGCTGATTCGCCATATGCCCGGCACGCCCTTGATGCTGGACATGGCGGTGCAGAGCACTGACAAGCGAATCAGCGACGCCGAAATGAAACGGCTCGAACGCGTCTACGGGCTCGACAAGCCCTGGCACGAGGCCTATTTCATTTGGCTGAACAATCTCGCTTACTTGGACATGGGCCGTTCGTTTTTGGAAAAGCGGCCCGTGACGACGGTCATCGGCCGGCGGATCTGGCCAACGCTGCTGTTATCCTCGACCTCGCTTTTCCTCACTTACCTGCTCTCGGTGCCGATCGGCATCTGGTCCACGGCCAAGCGCGGCGAGCTTTCCGAGCGAAGCGTGAGCACGCTGCTGTATATGCTCTACTCGCTGCCGACATTTGTCGCCGGCCTGCTGCTGCTTGTCGTGTTCTACAAGAATCTCGAGGGCACTGCGTTTCAGCTCGAGCCGGGAATGGCCAGCGTTGATTACGAGGAGTACTCGACGCTGGGCAAAGTGATGGATTTGCTCAAGCACATGTTCCTGCCGGTGCTTTGCTTCACCTACGGCAGCCTGGCCTACTTCAGCCGATTCGTGAAGTCGAATATGGAGGAGGTGATCCGGCAGGACTACATTCGCACGGCCAAGGCCAAGGGCGTGCCACCCGTGACCATTTTGACTCGACATGCATTTCGCAACACGCTGATTCCGTTCATGACGCTCGTCGGTCTGACGCTTCCAGCGTTGCTGGGAGGCAGTGTGGTGATCGAGCAAATCTATAACTGGCCGGGCATGGGGCAGTTGTTCCTGGAGTCGATTTATCGCCAGGACTATCCGGTGATCATGGGCCTGACTCTGATGTTCTCGGTGCTCACGTTGCTGGGCCAGTTGCTCGCCGACGTGCTGTACGCCGTGGTTGATCCCCGGATCAGCTACTCCTGAAATTCATCGCCACTCGGAAACACATGGCCGAAACAACGGACAAGACCCAATCTGACACTGGCTTCGACCCCGCGGCGCTGGGGGCTCGGGAGACCGAGTTTCGCGGCTTCTGGCGCGACGCCTGGCGGCGCTTTCGCAAACGCAAGCTGTCCATGCTGGGCCTGTGCTTCGTGCTTCTGCTAGCCTTGGTGGCGATGTTGTCGCCTGCGATCGTCGGCACCAAGCCGGTTGTGTGCAGCTACAAGGGAGAGCTTCGCTTCCCGGCGCTCGGTTATTTGATCGAGTCGTGGGAGGACCCGATCTTTATCAAAGACGGCGTGATCAACAACTATCCCAAACGCCTCAAAGAGGAAGACCCGGACTGCTGGGCAATCTGGCCCCTGGTGTATCAGGACCCCTATCGGCGCGTCCGCGACGACGAATGGCCGGGGCGGCCCGGCAATCCCAGCGGAATCGACGGCCCGCCTTCATCCATCAATTTGCTTGGCACGACGAGCACCGGCAAGGATGTGTTTGCGTTGATGATTCACGGCACGCAGATCGCCTTGCTGGTGGGCTTCGTATCCACCGGCATCGCGGCCGCCATCGGCGTGGTGGTGGGCGCCATCGCGGGCTACTTCGGCGGCTGGATCGACATGCTGTTGAGCCGCATCATGGAGGTGGTGATGTGCGTGCCCACCTTGATTCTGATTCTGGCGCTCGTCGCCATTCTCGAGAAGCCAAGCATCTGGCAGATCATGATGGTGATCGGCGGCACCGGCTGGACGCGGATCGCGAGATTGACGCGCGGCGAGTTTCTCAAGCTCAAGCAGCTGGAGTACGTCTCCGCCGCCAAGGCGCTTGGCGTCGGACAATGGCGAATCATGTTTCGCCACATTCTGCCCAACGCGCTGGCGCCGGTGATGGTGCCGATCACGTTCGGCATCGCCTCGGCAATTCTCGTCGAGTCGACGCTGAGCTTCCTGGGGCTCGGGGCCCCGCCGCCGAACCCCAGTTGGGGCGGCGTGCTCAACGAAGGCCGCTCCAACCTCGCCATGTGGTGGCTCGTGCTGTTTCCCGGAGTCGCCATCTTCCTTACCGTGCTCGCCTACAACCTGATTGGCGAGGGCGTGCAGGAGGCGACGGACCCACGTCTGCAAGCGCCCACCTGACCGATCTTCTCGTCTGCCCCGCACCGGAAACTCACGGCCGACCGCAGCTTGCTTGCTGACGCCACTTGCCAGACATTGCCCTGCCCTGCTCCGCCATGACAACGCCCGTCATTCAAGTCGACGACCTTCGCACCTATTTCCATACCGAAGACGAAGTCGTCAAAGCCGTCGAAGGTGTATCGCTGACGATCGAGCCGGGACACACGCTGGGCGTGGTCGGCGAATCGGGATCGGGCAAATCCGTCACTTCGCTGACGATCATGAAGCTGCTGGCGTCGACGGCCGTCATCGAGCCCGGCAGCAAAATCTCCTTCCTCGGCAAAGACTTGGTGGGGATGCCCGAGGAGCAGATGCGGCGAATTCGCGGCAAAGAGATCAGCATGATCTTTCAGGAGCCGATGACCGCATTGAACCCCGTGTTCAAAGTCGGCGATCAGGTGGCGGAGGCAATTCTGCTCCACCAGGACATGACGCCTGCCGATGCGCAAAAGCGCACGCTGGAGCTGTTTCGCGAGGTTGGCATTCCGAATCCCGAGCAGCGAATCGACTCGTTCCCACACCAATTGTCGGGGGGTCAAAAGCAACGCGTCATGATTGCCATGGCGTTGTCCTGCAATCCCAAGCTGCTGATTGCCGACGAGCCGACCACCGCGTTGGACGTCACGATACAGGCTCAGATCCTCGAGATTCTGCGTGAGCTGCGCGACAAGCGCGGCATGTCGATCTTGTTCATCACCCACGACCTCGGCGTGATCGCCGAAATCGCCGACGACGTGATGGTGATGTTTCAAGGCAAGATTGTCGAGTACGGCCCGGTGCTCGAGATTTTCACGAATCCGCAGCACGCATACACCAAGGGCCTGCTCGCTTGCCGTCCTCGACTGGACACGCCCTACAAGCGGCTGCCCACGGTCGATGACTTTATGGAAGTCCGCCGCACGCGGGGCCGAGACGGCCAGGACGAACTCGAGATCATCGAGAAGCCACTTGATGAAAAACGGCTGGCAGAGTTGACCGGCAGCGAGCGCATTCGCCGTCTGCACCCCAAGTCAACGCTGCCGGAACTGCCCGAGTCGGTGCTCCGCGACGCCGACACGCGATTTGTCGAGGAAGACGAGCAGCCATTGCTGCGCGTCAAGGATCTGAAGGTTCATTTCCCGGTGCGTCGCGGCCTGTTCCAACGCGTCGTCGACCACGTCAAGGCCGTGGACGGCATCAGCTTCGATGTTTATCGAGGGCAGACGCTCGGCCTGGTGGGCGAGTCGGGTTGCGGCAAGACCACCACTGGCCGAGCCATCCTGCGGCTCGCGCCGATTACCTCGGGTGAAGTCAGCTACGGCACGCTGCGCATTGACCAATTGCATGCGACGAAACAGCTCCGCAAGCGAATGCAGATCATCTTCCAGGACCCCTACGGCAGCTTGAACCCGCGGATGACCATCGAGTCGGCCTTGGTCGAGCCGATGCGCATTCACGGCATCGGCAGCTCCACCGCCGACCGCCGCGCCCGCGCTGTCTCGCTGCTGGAAGAGGTCGGCTTGAACAGCTCGCACCTGCGACGCTATCCCCATGAGTTCTCGGGCGGCCAGCGGCAGCGGATTTGCATCGCCCGAGCACTCACGGTCGAGCCGGACTTTGTGATCTGCGACGAATCGGTCTCGGCGCTCGATGTCTCCGTGCAGGCTCAGGTGCTGAACCTGCTGAACGAGCTGCAAGAGCGGCGCGGATTGACGTACATCTTCATCAGCCATGACCTCAGCGTCGTCAAATTCATGGCCGATATGATGGCCGTCATGAACGACGGCAAAATCATCGAGTTCGGTCCATCCGAGGCGATCTACGCCAATCCCCAAGAGGATTACACCAAGAAGCTAATCGCCGCGGCGCCCAAGGACGATGCCGAGAGCATTCGCCACAGGATCCAGCAGCGACGCGCGGCCGCCGCGGCGCGCACAAGCCCAGGCAGTGGCGACAGGAAATAGCCCGAGACGCGCGAATTGGCGTGCCCCAAGGATCCGAGCACATCACGCGCAACGGCCCCGACAGGGGCGACAGACGTTAGCCTCGGGCGCAAGCCGGCGCAAGCCCGAGGATCCGCGTGTCACGCGCGAGGTGGCCTGCCCCGAGGACCCGCGAGCATCACGCGCACAGCCCCGACAGGGGCGACAGAAATTAGCCTCGGGCGCAAGCCGGCGCAAGCCCGAGGATCCGCGTCACGCGCGACCTGGCGTGCCTCGAGGCCCCACGCACATCACGCGCACAGCCCCGACAGGGGCGACAGAAATTAGCCTCGGGCGCAAGCCCGAGGATCCGCGTCACGCGCGAGCTGGCGTGCCCCGAGGATCCGCATGCAACACGCGCGACAGCCCCGACAGGGGCGACAGGGGCGACAGAAATCAGCCTCGGGCGCAAGCCCGAGGACCGCCCCGGCAAGCCTGCCGACTGTTGCGAGATAGTGTGTGTTTTCTTGGCTGTTAGGCATCGCGCGCGTGTCCTCTTTCCTATTTTCACTTTCACAGCGTTGCTTGTCGGACTATTGGACCAAGATCCTCGGGCTCGCGCCCGAGGCTAACGTCTGTCGCCCCTCTCGGGGCTTTTGCGCATGATGTGCGCATCCTCGGGCTCGCGCCGGCTCGCGCCCGAGGCTAATTTATGTCGCCCCTGCCGGGGCTGTTGCGCGTGATGTGCGCGGATCCTCGGGCTCACGCCCGAGGCTAACGTCTGTCGCCCCTGTCGGGGCTATTACGCATGATGTGCGCGGATCCTCGGGCTCGCGCCCGAGGCTAACGTCTGTCGCCCCTGTCGGGCAACGCTGTGAAGCATTTCTAAGAGGTGATTGATCCGGTTGTT
>JAGQPF010000321.1 GCA_020426845.1 Planctomycetales bacterium | reverse complement strand
CAAAAGCCCCGACAGGGGCGACATACGTTAGCCCTGGGCGCAAGCCCAGGGAGCCGCGCGCAAACCTCAATCGTCACAGGCTGACAGCCTGTGCCACGTCGCGCGCAACAGCCCCGGCAGGGGCGACAGATGTTAGCCCTGGGCGCGAGCCCAGGGAACCGCGCGAGAAGGCGTCGTTCCGCAAGAGATCATCCCTCGCTGACGCTTCGGGTTTCCTTCCGCTGTTTAGGGGTTGAGGAGCCCTTGTGCTTCGAGCACGATGCGCCCGGTTTGAATTTCGACGACGCGATCTTTGGCGGCCTGCCGGCGCGCCAATTCGGATTGCAGCAGTTTGACCTTGGCGGCGATCGCGTCAATTTCAAATTGTTGCCGAGCGATCTGAGTCTCGTACTGGTCTGCCAGCAATTGCTTGAGCACCGGCTCGGTGCGTTTCAGGTACTCGGCGTCGCTGGCATGACGTGTCAGATCTTGGACTAGCAGGTCGCGAGACAGCTGTTGGCGAATCGTGTCGGCCACGAGCTTTATTTCGCTCGCCGAGAAGATCTGCGGTTGACGCTTCGTGCCGAGATTGCGGCCTGCGAGCAACTCAAGACGTACCAAAGGTTCCTCGACAGCCATTTCCATTCCCATTCCACCCATCATTTCTCCACTCATGCCTTCGAGCCTGGCAGTCCGGGGCTCGGGCAGTGCCCGCGCATCATCGGATGACACCGCCAACATGAACGTCGCCAGGGCGCCGGACACGGGGCCCTCGCCACTCGAGTCGCCACTCGAGGCATCCGTGGCCGCCGGTTGGCGTTCCATCCGTAGGGCGAAGATCGTAATCGTGCGCGGCATGTGGCGAAGGCCACCACCGGGCGACATTCCACCCGACTCCCCCATTCCACTATCCATTGCGCCCTCCATGCTGCCCATGTCCATTCCCATACCCATGCCCATTTCCATTTCCATGCCCATGCCATAAGAACTGCCCTCGTCCATCATGGCGTCGGATTGGCGAGACACCTGCTGCGGTCGCATCGAACCCAATGCATAGCGATACTTGACGCGCGCCAGCGGAGGGAACTCCCGAATGCCGTCTCGGTCCTGGACACGAACGGTGGGCTTGGACTGTTCGCCGCCGCCGCTGAAGCCCATTCCGCCTCCGAATTGTGCGACGACGATGCTTTCTAAGCATCCCGCGATGACAACGGCAGCGGCAAAACGCATCCAGATGTTCGACTGGCTCATGGCCGGACCTTTCGTTGAAGTACCATGCGTAACGTAAACAGGAGTAAGCAAGTGTTGTTCGTGGTGGCGATTTCCGCGTTCCACGCTTTCCGCGCGCGCCGACCACGATCGCACCGTTGTGTGCGCCGCGACCGACGGTAGCGGGTCAGTCGGTCGTCTGCTGCAATCGCCTCAAAAGTTGATCGGCGTCGTCGCGTGTTTTTTGGAGCTCGTTATCAAGCCGGTCTTTAACCATCTGGACCGGCTCCGTCGTCGCGTCGTCCGGCGACGCGGGGACGGACTCCAAACGGCGGACCGCGGCATGCAATCCCGCGATCTCCGCCTCGATTTGGCGAAACGCAGCGTCGTTCTGCGCCAGCCACTGGGCGTCCGAGTTTGTCAACTTTCCTTCGCTCTCGCTGCCCTGCGTTGAGCTGGGCAGCGCCGCCGACGTCGCCTGCTGTGGGAGTTGTGTCGAGACGGCTGGAGCCGTCGCCTTGGGGCGAGGCGCAAAGGCCGCGAGCAAGCATCCCGCCGCAACCAAACCCGCGCCCCATGCCGCCGCTGGCCCAATGCGTCGCCGCGTTGGGGCGTTTGTTTTGCTTACCTGACACAGTCGCACGAGTTCGCTGCGCAGTTTCGCTGCGGACGCATATCGACGCGAGGGCTGCTTTTCGAGCAAGCGGTCGATGACCTGCGCTAGCCGTGCGGGGATCAGCGGGGCATTTCCCGCCAAGGACTTGTGAGGCTGGTGACAGATTCGATTCAATACGGCGAGCGGGTCGCGAGCTTGAAAGGGCGGCTGGCCCGTCAGCATCGCGTATAGCAACGACCCTGTTGAGAAAAGATCGCTGCGCTCGTCAACCGTCTCGCCCAACGCTTGTTCGGGCGACATATAGTCGGGTGTGCCCGCCAGCATTCCGCTGTGAGTCAACGTGGGATCATCCAACGCCCGCACCAAGCCAAAGTCAGTGAGCAGTGCGCGGGCCCCGTCTGCCTCGAGCAGCACGTTGCCGGGTTTGATGTCGCGATGCACCAGACCCTTCGCGTGGGACGTCACCAATGCGTCAAGCAGTTGCAGTGTCAGGTCCACTGCTTGTCGCCAGGGCAAGGGCCCCCGCTGCCGCAGCCAGTGCTCCAGGCTCGGGCCTGCCACATACTGCATGATCAGCGCCGGCGCGGGGCCATCCGTCAAAACGTCGTAGACGGTGACGATGTGCGGGTGCATCAATGAGGCAGCGGCGTGGGCCTCGCGGGCAAACCGCTCGCGCGCCGAACGGATCGGAATCAGATGCACGGCCAAAGTTTTGATCGCGACGGGGCGATGCGTTTCGGCGTCATAACCGCGAAACACCAGCCCCATTCCGCCTCGGCCGATCAACTGCTCGACATCGTAACGTCCAACGCGGCCCAACAATTCCGGATGCGTCGGGGGCGCCAGCAGCTGTCGCAGTTGTGCGACCTCGTGTTCGCAAAGTGGATCTTGTTGGGCAATGGCAGTCGACGACAAGGCGCAGACAGAGCCGGCGATGCGTGCGCTGATGGCCGCGTGTTCAACGGCGCCTTCATACTCCAGTGACTCCCGGATCGCTTGCGTGAACACCGCATCAGCGCCGAGCTGATCGAGCGTGTCGCGACATTCGCGGCATTGCTCCAGATGGCGCTGCAGTGAACGGTCGAGCTCCATGGTTGAGTCCAGCAGAGCTTCCCATTGGTCCGGCGCCGGGCATCCGGCCTTCAAGGTTCGCGGTCGTTTCATGGCTGGGCCTTGCGGGCGGGCGCGGAGACGGCTTCAGCTGCGGCTTTCGGCTGGGCCGACGGCGGAGGCGGCGTGGCGTCGTTCGCCTCGTAATAGTCACGCAGCTGCTCGACTTCGCGTCGCATCATCTTGAGCACTCGGCAGCGAGACACGTAGACGGTTCCGGTCGACATCTGCAGCTCGCTCGCCACTTGATCAGCCGGCTGATTCAGCACGGAGGTGCGGTAGAACGCCTGCCAGGTTCCCGGTTGAACTCGCTGTTGCACGAGTCTCGCGGCGTGACCGAACAGTGCCAGTCGCAGCTCGGATTCAAATTGTTCGTCCAGCTCGACAGGTCGGGCCTCCAGCGCAGGCGACCCTATCGAGGCCCGGTTGGATCCCTCGAGCTGCTCCGGCCAGCTTTCGGAACTTGCTCCGACCTGCGGGAGCCGTGCGCGTCGCCGGCACGCGTCAGCAATCAGGTTGCGAGCGATCGTTCCCAACCACGAACGAAACGTTGCCCGCTCACGATCCGGCGTGAACCGCTCCACCGCCCGAGCCACACCGATCAGAATCTCCTGCGTCACATCCTCGGCATCCACCGGCTGCAAGCCTTTGCGGAGCGCCAAGCGATACAGGGCCGGCACGTAGATGTCGACAAACTCCTGCCAGGCCTGCACATCAGAGCACTCTCGCAAGCGGAGAATGAGGCTGATTCGAGTTTCCGGCATCTGATTCACGGGAAATTCCACGGGGTGTACAGGCTTACTCGTTCACACTTCCCGTACCTTACAGCAATCTCCCGAGAATTCGAAAATCGGCGCCTCGTTTGGGGCCAAGATGAGCGGGGAAGGAAACCCGAAGCGTCAGCGAGGGATCATCAGTCGAATCCGGCCAACCTTTAAACGGAAACCCGAAGCGTTAGCGAGGGATCATTAGTCGAATTCGGCCAACCGTCAAAAGGAAACCCGAAGCGTCAGCGGGGGATCATTAGTCGAATTCGGCCAACCGTCAAAAGGAAACCCGAAGCGTCAGCGGGGGATGAACTCTCGACGCACGAGTCCATCGCGAGTGACGATGGCTCAGACCAGTCCCCAGCGTTTCCGCAGCCACCACTCCGTCGAGAGCAGGGCGGTGAGCGCCAGCATCACGAGCCAAGCGTCGCGCGGCGTGCCGGCGAGTTCCCAGCGAGTCTGGGTGTCGACCTCCGTTGTAGCGGGCCGAGACAGCACGTCTCTCAGCACATCGTAAAGATCATCCGCAGGCACCATCGCGCCGCCGGCCGACTCGGTGAGCTTGGCGAGACGCGCCAGCTGCTCGTGGTCCGCAGCCGGCGAGGATAGCTCAACGTCGCGGTCGATCACCTGAAAGCTGGATTCGGCGCGGCCAATCTCTGCGCCGTCGCGAGTTGCGACGAGCAACAGTGTATAGTCGCCGGCGGCGCGGGGCGCATCCAGCTCCGCAGCGGCGCCTTGGTCCTCGATCCGCACGGACAGATCGGTGGTGCGGCCAGCGGGATTGGTCAGCTGAAGCCGGTAGGTCGGCGCCGCCAAGCCTTTGATTTCATCAATCACGCCGCCGCGGATCGCGACCGGCTCGCTAGGCTGAAATCGGCGCCGGGACAGCTCGAGCCATACTTCGCTGCGCGGCATATCGCGTCCGACGAGCCACATCACGGTTTGTCGCCAGAACTGTTGGTGCTCGCGCTGGTGGCCGTGCTGCCACCAGCGATGCGTCGTGTCGCCGGCGAACGCGGCCACTCGGCCCTTGCCGTGCGCCGATGTCAGCAGCACCGGCAGGTCATTCTGCGCGACCGCGAGCACCTGCGCGAACTTCGCGGGCTCCAGTCGATTGATGCCAGCCAACGGCGGCAGGGACTGCCAAACGCGGAGATTCTCCTCACCTGGCGCGAGCCGCAGGATCGGGTGGTCGGCAGTCGGCAAGATCCGCACGCCCTCGTCCGGCGCCCAATGGAGGTCCTTGGCGAGCGGCTTGTCGAGCCCGATGTCTTGTCGCTCAAATCGCCCCATCTCGACCGGCAGCACATCGTTCAACGGTGTATTGCGATAACCTCCCGGACCGAAGCTGAGATACCCGCCCAGCATCAGCAAGCCTTTGCCGGCGGAGACCTGTTGCGCCAAATCGGCGAGATCGTCCGGGTGAAACGCAGCCGCAGGAACACTTTCGATGATGTACGCGTCGACTTCCTTGCCCGACAGCAAGTCGCTCATCCGCAGCGGCCAGCGATCGCGAAATCGCGGATTGATGAATCGTGTGACCAGCTGCACGTTGCTGCCGCCGCTCAGTGACCAACGCAGCGCCCGCTGCTCGCCGAGCACGGTGCCGAACAGGTAGCCGACCTTCAAGCCATCGCGAATGCGGACATAACAGCTCAGCGAGTTGTTCTTTGTGACCAGCTCGTCCTGTTGCGCCGCGACGGACATTGTCAGTTTGTAGTCGCCGACGGCGGGCGGGGAGAAGTTGAGTTGCACCGGCACGAGTTGTCCCTCCTCGCTCGCCGAGATGTCGACTGCCCCCAGTTCGGTGGTGTGTCCCCCGGAGTTTTCGAGGCTCAGTTTCGCTTGCAGGGGTTTGCCGACGTACCCCTGCACCCGCACCACGGCGCTGATCGGCAGATCGCTGCCGATGAACCCCGAAAGCTGATCGGGAAGGTTCTCCAACGCCAGGTCGCGGACCTGAGTGGCGTCGCCGCGCGGTCCGAGCGCCACAGTGAACAGCGGCACTCCGTCTCGGCCCAACTGCCGTGCAGCGCGGTGGACATCGACTTGCGAATCGTACGCGGTTTGCACGCCGTCGCTCACCATCACCACCGCGAGCAATCGTCGCCCGCGAGTGAGCCGCAATGCTTGGTCGCTGGCCCCGCCCAGGTCAGTCTGGCCACCATCGGGTTTCAAGTCACTCCAACCGCCAATCGACACCGGCGCCAGCTCCTTGTCGAATGCCAGCAGCTTGATCTCCGTCGCCTCGCCAGGGCGGTTGAGCAGCGGCTCAAGCTCATTCAGCAGCTCCTGAAGTTGTTCCCAACGCGTCCGCTTGCCGGAGGCGTCGGGCAATTGCATACTGCGGCTGCGATCGAACATCAGCATCAACATCCGGCTCTGTGGCTGCGTCGTGGTGGTGACACAAGTCGGTCGCAACATGAGCGTCAGCGCGACGAGGATCACGCCAACGCGCAAAGCCAACAGCGCTGCGCGGCGCGCGGTGGTCAGTGGCCGATAAGTCGGCGCCAGCAGCGGCAGCAACATCAACACGGCCGCGGCGATGACGGCCCCATAGCTCTCGAAGATCGGATGGAGGCTCCAGTTCATGCGGCGCCTCCCGTCAGCTGCTCTTGGCCGGAGTCGGCGGCGCCAAGCGTCCGCGAGCGGGCGAGCTGCGTGGAGCGGTAAAAGCGGTTGGACACCAGGCACTCGATGGCCAACAGGCAAGCGGCGAGCACCATCAGCACCGAAAAGAACTCGCGGCCGACTCGTTGTCGGTTTTGAGCTCGTTGCAGCTGCTCGTAGTCATCCGCCAATTGAAACGGCGTTGCCCCGACTCGTTCGCGCAGTTGCGACTCCGTGAGGCGGTCGAGTCGTGTGGCGGCGGCCGGCAGATTGCAGGAAAAGCCGCGGATCACCGCGCCGCCTCGATCGCCCTTGAGTCGGTAGGCGCCGGGCGAGACGGTGTAGGGCATTCGCAGCACCGAGTCCCGCGATGTCACCTCCTGCGGCGGCTCGTCCGGCAAGAACAGCTGGTAACGCCGTGGCAGCGTCCGTTCGTCGTTCTTCAAGGCGACGGTTTCGCCGGTGGAAAAGTTCAACGGCTGGTCGGCGCCGCGCGCGAGATGCAACATCAACTCGTTGCACAAAATGAAGGGCGGCCAGTTGTTCTCGCCGTACGCCAGCTCGTTCCAGGCGTTCTTGGAGTAAACGACATCCGACAGCGGAGTCGTTGAAACGACCACGTTGCCCTGGCCGAGCGGCCGCTCAAACATCGCGGCATGCGAGTTGGCACTATACCCGGCCAGCAGTCGGGCGTGGGGTGGCAACGGCTCCAGCACCCAGTGCTTGAACACCGGCAGGCTGGGCCAGGGCGCGACGACTCCATCTCCCATGAAATAGCGGAGCGCGGGGTGACCGCGATCGACGGCATGTCCGCTGGCAGCTCCGCCGCTGAGGTCAAGGAACAGTTGGCGGTCCGGCGACCGCCATTGACGCGTGAGCGGTGCGCCGAGCAGTCGCTGTGGCGCGGCGCCGTTGAAGTGCAGGTCGCTGCGGGCGTTGCGGCCAAGTTGAATCCAAACCGCTCCGCCCTCGACGACATACTGCTCGAGGGCGTTCCAGACGGTGTCCTCCGGCGGGGCCGGGTCGAGCAGGCAGATGGCGGCGTACTGCTGCAAGTCGATTCCGGGCAACTGATCCTGCTCGACGACTGTGCAGGCAAAGTCGCGAAAGTCGGCGGGCGCGAGCGCCTGCTCGACGAAGTCCGCGCGAGCGTTGGGGCCCGTTGCCAGCAATACGGGCCAAGCGTCCCGCACCTCGACTGTGAAGTGCCGCACGTTGTCAACGGGAAGCGAGTCGCCCGTGGCGGTTTCGATGACGACGCGGCCCTGGCGCACGCCGGGCGAGTCGACCGTCACCGCAAGCTCGATTTGCGTGGATCCGCCCTCGGGAACGACCACCTGCGCGCGGTCGCGTGGCCGCGCCGCGGGCAGCCGAATCTCACCCCCGTCGAGCTGCGGCAGCTCGTTGCCGGGCTCCTCCAGCTCCAATCGCACGCGGTGGTCGCCCGGCAGGCCGACACTGCTGAGTTGTGTTGTGACTCGCAACTCGCCGCCGCGTGGCAGCGTGACTGCTGACAGTTTTAGGTCACCCAGCGCCAGGTTGGTTGGCGCGCGAACGCCGACGTCCATGACGTAAAGCTCGACATTGGGAGCGGACCGCAGCGCGGACTCCAGCAGTTCGCGTTGGCCGGCTGGCCAAGCGGCGCCGGTGAGGTCCGTGAACACGTAGACTTCGCGACGTGCAAGCTCGCTTTGACCGACCAGGTCGAGCGCGTCGAGCAGCAGCTGAGGCAGCGGCTCCGGCGCTCCTGTCGATTCCAATCGATCGATCGCGGCTCGAGCGGCGCCGCGGTCCGCGGCCCAGTAGGCGCCCTCCCGGCGGCTGTCGAGCACGGCCAGCTGGCTCTCGGCCGGCAGCTCCGGCAGCAGCCGCAAGGCCAACTGCTGGGCGCGGCCGATGGATGTGCGGTTCGCATGCAGCAGCTCCATTCGCGGCGACGTGTCGAACACCATCGCCACAGCGCTCGGCGCCTGCCGGTCGCCCAACATTGCCTCGGAGCCGGCCAACGCCAGTCCGCCCAACACCAATCCGCTTGCGCTCAGCAGCGCCGCAGCCGTTAGCAAGCCGCGAATCAGCCACTGTTGGTGTTTCGGGTCGGCGATCCGGCGCCGTTCGTTGGCCGCCGCGCCGGCCAGCAGCGCCAGCCCGATGCCAGTGACCGTCAGCAGCCCCGCGATCGCCCAGCGGCTGGCCGTCGCCGAGGAGATGCTGGGCCGCGCCAGCGCAAGCGCTAGGGCGGCAATCGCGAAGCAACGCAGCGCGAGCAACACCAGCTGCTGCAGCTGCATTCGCCGGCTGGTGCTTTGGCTCCGCGCGGCGACGAAGCGGATGGCGGGAAACTCCATCCGTTTCGGCCGTTTCCGCATCAACAGATGCAGCGCGATCGGCGCCGCGATCAGCAGCGCGCCGAAGATCAGACTGGGATTGCTCCAGATCATCGGCTACATCCTGCTCCGGCGACTCAGCAGGTATTCCAGCAACGCTTTGTCGAAAGAGATGCTGGTGTCAAGCGGCACATAGTCGATGCCGCTTTTCGCGCAATCTCGACGCAGCCGCTCGCGGAACTCGCCGATTTCCCGCTCGTAAACCGGTTGATACGCCGACGCGTCCACTTCCACCAGCTCGCCGGTCTCCGGATCCTCCAACTCGACCATGCCCTGAAACGGGAACGTCACCTCGGCCTCGTCGAGCACGTGGAACAGAATCACATCGTGACCGCCGTGCCGCAACACGTGCAAGCTGCGCAGCAGCGAGTCGGCGTCAGTCAACAGATCAGAGAACACCATCAGCAGTGTGCGATGCCGCAACAATGCGGCGACCTGCCCGAGCGACTCGCTGATGCCGGTTTCGCCCGAGGGTTCGAGCTTCGCTAGATGCGAGAGCAGCGTTCCTAGATGAGTGCGCTTCGACCGCGGCTCGATGCGAGTGCGGATGCGGCTGTCGAAGGTCAGCAGCCCGACCGGGTCTTGCTGGTGGATCATCAGGTATGCCAGCGACGCGGCGAGACAGACGCAGTAGTCGAACTTCGTCAGATCCTGGCGGAACGTGTAGCCCATCGAGCGGCTGAGATCCATCATCAGGTAGCCCGTGATGTTGGTCTCGGCCTCATACTTGCGGACGTAGTATTTGTCCGTCTTGGCGTAGACCAGCCAATCGATGTCCTTGGGGTCGTCGCCGTGGTTGTAGCGACGGTGCTCGCTGAACTCGACGGAAAAGCCGTGAAACGGGCTGGCGTGCAAGCCTTGCAGAAAACCCTTGACGACGAACTGGGCGCGCAGATCCAGCCGCTTGATCTGATTGATCACCTGAGGCTTGAGATATTTCTCGACGGACACGCGCGGCTCCTTGGCGATCAAAGGCGCCCCGGGAGGCGCCTGCATGATCCCGATGGTTGTCGATCGGAATCGATCCGGGGATCAGGCGGGCGGAGGCGGCGGCGGTGGAGGCGGCGCGACCGCGACCGGCGGAGTCGCGGAATACTTCTCGATTTCCGGCTCCGGCAATTCGCTGAGCAATCGCCGTACAAGATCATCGTTGGACATGCCCTCGGCCTGGGCTTGAAAGTTCGTGCTGATGCGGTGACGCAGGACCGGCACGGCAACGCGGCGAATGTCGTCGACCGCCACCGTGAAGCGGCCGTCCATCGCGGCCATCGCCTTGCCGCCGTTGATCAAAAACTGGCCAGCGCGCGGCCCGGCGCCCCAGTCGACGAGCTCGCGAACAAACTCCGGCGACTCCGGGTCACTCGGCCGAGTTGCTCGCACCAGCCGCGCGGCATACTTGATGATGTACTCGCTGACCGCCACGGAAGTGACCAACTTCTGCACGTTGACGATCGCTTGAGCCGACAGCACCTGCCGGACTTCAGGCTTTTCATTGCGCGTCGTTGCCGACAGAATCCGCTCCTCCTCGTCAGCGGTTGGATAGCCGACTTTGATGTTGAACATGAACCGATCCAGCTGCGCCTCGGGCAGCGGGTAGGTGCCTTCCTGCTCGATCGGATTCTGGGTGGCGATGGTGAAGAACGGCTCGGCCAGTTGGTACGTTTCGCGGCCGACGGTCACTTCGCGCTCTTGCATCGCCTGCAGCAGGGACGCCTGCGTCTTGGGCGGCGTGCGGTTGATCTCGTCCGCCAACAGGATGTTCGTAAAGATTGGCCCCTCGACGAAGCGAAACTGGCGCCGCCCGTGCTCGTCCTCGTCCAAAACGTTGGTGCCGGTGATGTCCGACGGCATCAAGTCGGGCGTGAACTGAATCCGCTTGAAGTTGACATCGAGGATTTTGGCGAGCGTGCTCACCATCAGTGTCTTGGCCAGGCCCGGCACGCCCTCCAGCAGGCAGTGCCCGCGAGTGAAGATCGCGGCAAACAGCTGCTCAATGACATCTTCCTGCCCCACAATCACCTTCTGCAGCTCTTGCTGCATGACGAGGCGATGTTGGCGGAACTGCTGCAGCACGTCCGCGAGACTTCGCTTGGCGTTCGTGGCGTTTGACACAGTGCACTTTCCGACGAGACGCTGAAGGAGAGGGAAGGGGGCCGCTGATGTTTGCCAGCCGACAGCCTGATGAAACAGCCAGCCTCCTGACAACCCTTCCGAATTCTACCGATGGAAGGAATTGTTTCAAAAAGCCATGGTTGGGCGAATTGAATCGCGTCCGTCACGGAACGGCCGCGTATGTTTGCTGGATGAACTTGTGAATCCTAAGATATTTGTATTGTCCGATCGCACGCGAATGAACCGACTCATCATGTGCCGACCAATTCAAGGGACGCTCGCCCTGATCTTGACGGTTGTGCCGCTGGCGCTGACGGCGCCAATGGCGCAGATTGCAACCGCCGAAGTGACGGCCGAGGCGGTTCGTCTGGCGATTGAAGGCGGGCGACGGCATTTGCTGAAGCATCAGGACCCCGCGCAAGGCAACTGGCCGGAGCATTCCGGCCAGCCAACGGGAGTCACATCGCTGTGTGTGCTGACCTTGATCAACGCCGGCGAGGATCCGCAATCGGAGCCGATTCTCAAAGCCGTGGACTTTCTGCTCCGCGAGCCGCTGCCGGAGCGCGTCTATGCCGTCAGCCTGCAAATCATGGCTCTGGCCGCTGTCGATCCCGATCTACATCAAGATCGCATCAAGCGGCTGGCTAAGTGGTTGGAATCGACTCAGATTGCCACCGGAGATCGCATCGGCGCCTGGGCGTATTCCGGAGCGGACGGCCGGGGTGACAACTCCAACACCCAGTTCGCGGTGCTCGGACTGCACGAGGCGGAGCGAGCCGGGGTCGACATTGACTCGCTGGTCTGGCGCCGCGCGTACCAACACTTCGAGTCGACGCAGACACCGGCCGGCGGCTGGTGTTACTTTCTCGATCGCAATCGGCCTCAATCGGCCGAAAGCGGCAGCATGACCTGCGCTGGCATCGCCTCAGTGATCATTACCGCCGACAAACTTCGCCATCGCGACGCCAGCGTGCAGCGCGGACAAGTGATCTGCTGCGGCGGAGGGGAGTCGGCCGACGACATCATTGAGCGCGGCCTGAGGTTTCTTGGGCGGCCGGGATACTTCACCTTCGAGGAAAATCCGGGGACGGCAAGCGGCACGTATTGGCTCTACTATCTGTATGCGCTGGAGCGAGTCGGGCGGCTTTCGTCGCGGCGATTCATCGGTGGCCGCGATTGGTATCGCGAAGGCGCCGACTTGCTGGTCCGCAAGCAACGTGTGCTCGCAGACTCGTCCGCTTGGCTTGGCGTCGGCAATGTGGAAGGGACCAACAGCGTCGTATGCACATGCTACGCCTTGCTGTTTCTCTCCAAGGGCCGCCGCCCCGTGGTGCTCGCCCATTTGCGACACGGCGCCGATCCGCGTGATTGGAACCGCCACCGCTCGGCCGTGAACAATCTGGTCATGGAGATCGAGCACTCCTGGAAGACGTATCTCTCGTGGCAGACAATCGAGCTGCAGCGAGCCACGGCCGCCGATCTGCTGGAGGCGCCGGTGCTGCTGATCAGCGGATCCCATGCGCTGAGCTTCACGCCTGCGCAGAAACGCGAGTTGAAAACGTATGTGGACCAGGGGGGCTTCGTTTTGGCAGAGGCCTGCGACGGGCAGGGCTGCGACGGCGCGGCTTTCACGGACTCGTTTCGCCGTCTGTGCGCCGAACTGTTTCCGGACAGCCCGCTGCAGCCGCTGCCCGCCGATCATCCGATCTGGACCGCCGAGCAGCCACTGCAAATCGCCGACTTGCCGCACGGCGACACTTTGACGCTCGAGGGCGTGCAGTCGTGCTGTCGCACCGGGATCGTGCTGGTCAACAAGACGATTTCCGGCTATTGGGAGCTGAGCACCGGGCGACGTCCGAACGACTATCCGCCGCAAGTGCAGCGCGAGCTGGACGCTTGTCTCAAGCTGGGCCAAAACATCGTCGCTTACGCCACGAATCGGCAACTCAAGGAAAAGCTGGATCGACCGATGATGGTCAGCGCGAGCCAGTCCGAACGGCTCGTGCGCGACTCGTTGACGATCATGAACCTCCGGCATGGCGGCGGCGCCAACGAGGCGCCCAATGCGCTGCCGAACTTGGTTAGCGAGTCGCGCCGCCTGCTCGAGATGCGTCTGCATAGCGAGACCAGTGGCATCGCGGCGACCGATCCGCACCTTCCCGACTACCCGATCCTGTTCATGCACGGGCGCCAGGATTTCCGCTTTACACCCGATGAACGTGCCGCACTGCGACGATTCCTCGAGAACGGCGGCTTCATCCTCGCAAATTCGATTTGCGGCAATCGCGAATTCAACGTGGCGTTCCGCCGCGAATTCAACGCCATTTCCGAGGGAGCGCAACTGCAGGCGGTCTCGCCTTCGCACGAGATGTTCACGACGGCGTTTCAAGGCTTCAACGTCACGCAGCTGAACGTCAAGCGGCTCGGAGTCGACCGCGCCATGGCGACGACCAAGACAACACCTGCGCTCGAGGGGCTGACGATCGACGGCCGACTCTGCGTGCTGTTCTCGCCCTTGGACCTGAGCTGTGCGCTGCAAAACCAGCCATCCGCCCAGTGCGAGGGCTACCTCAAGCAGGACGCCTACAAGCTGGCCATCAACCTGTTGCTCTACGCGCTCCAGCAGCCTCCCGTCGCCGAGTAGCTGCGAGCCAACCACCGCCGATCACCGATGCGAGCTAACAAGGAAACCCGAAGCGTAAGCGAGGGATCGAGCCGCCGGTGCCGCACGTTAATGCCAATCACCGCTGCGAGCTAACAAGGAAACCCGAAGCGTAAGCGAGGGATCGAATCGCCGGCGCCGCACACCCAGTTCTAACTACTGGGCAGAGACACTACGACGGTCCATGATGCTCAAGCAGTCTCTTCGTTCGTCGACCACAAAATGTCGCGACCCTTGGCCGCCGCTGCGAGCGGTCCGGCAAGCAGCGATGTCCTGGGAATGACATTCACGTTGAAGCAGCAATTCACGCCATCGCACCGCACGACCATGTACGATCGACTCGTCTTCGTCGGCATCAAGTGGCGAGCAGCCCCCTTTGCCAGTGACAGCCGTTCGTGGACTATGTCTTCAATTACTTGCACAGTTCTAACGGATGGTCGGGCTGGGGGCATGCGATTCGCAGTAATCGAGTTGATAAAGCGTAGTGCTCGTGGAGGTCGAAGTTCTCGCAGATGTCATCGCCCTGCAAGTTCTCTCGCAATGGTGCGCGGCATCGGCGATTCGATCCCTCGCTTACGCTTCGGGTTCCCTTGTTGGCATTGGTGCGCGGCATCGGCGATTCGATCCCCGGAGCGAGGCGGCTCACGAGGGGAGCGAACTTGTGTCAGCTGCGTCACTCGCGGGGGGCGCCGAGAATGTGTCGGGCAGCCAGTGAATCAGCATCGGCAGCACGACGAGATTGCCCGCGACGCCGCCGATCATCGCTAGCGCCGCGAGCCAGCCGAAGGTGGCGGTGGGAACGAACGGGCTGGTGGTGAGCACCAAAAAGCCCGCGACCAGCGACCCGGTGGCAAACAACATCGCGCGGCCCACGCCTTGTTGCACGGCCGATAGAGCCTCGCCTCGGGAAACGCCGTCTTGGCGTCGGCGTCGATAGTCGAACAGAAAGTGCAGCGAGCTGTCGACCGAAAGGCCCAGGGAGACGGTCGCGATCATCGCCACTCCGAGGTTGACTCGAATTCCCAGCCAACCCGTCATGCCCAGCACGGCGAGCACTGGCGCCGCGTTGGTGACCAGCGCAAGGACGGCCAGCACCATGCTGCGCAGCGCGATGGTGAGCGCCACCATCATGCCGGCCGCGGAGAGCAGAAAGCAACGCCATTGGTCCCTGACCGTGCTTTGCACCAGCTCGCTGAGCAGCACAAAGAAGCCGGCAGCCTCCGCGCGGGGCTCGCTATCCTTGGCCGGAAAGTGTTTCTCCAGCAGCTCGCGGGTGGCGGCGATGAGTTGCTGTTTCTGCGCAGCCTCTTGTCGTTCGTGTGATCGCAACATGACGCGAATCCACGCTTGCCTTTGCGGGGTGCCGTCGCCTCCTCGTGGCGACTCTTCGACTGTTCGCAGCGTGCCAAAGAATGCTGGCATGGTCGCTGCCATTGCCTGCAATTTCGCCTCGGCCGGCGCCCAGCGCAGCGCGGGGCTGACGCCAGCCACGTCAATCGCGTCGACCAGGCTGATCACTTTCGTAAAGCCGGGCCGTTGTGTCGCATTCTTCGCCGCATTCTCGGCTGCGCCGATTTGCAGCGATCGGAGATCGGATTCCAGATTGCGCACACGTTGGAGGTAGGGTTCGTCGAGCAGGCGAGGAGCCGGCAGCATGATGTCCCACACTCCGGCGCCTCCCAGTCGCTCTTCGACAAAGGCGTACGATTGCACCAGGGGATTGTCTTGCCGAAAGCTGCGCGTGAAGTCGGTTTCCAGCTGCAGGCGGCTGATTCCCGCGATGCAGATCAAGACCGCGACCACGATGGAAATGGCGAGCCCGCGCGGATGCCGCTCAATCTGGCGCGAGGACCAAGCAAGGCTGTCATCCAGTTTGGCTTCGCCCCAGGCGCGGTGGGGACGGCGGTCCCACGGCCCGATCAGCGCCAACCCCGGAGTCAACAGAAAGACGGCTGGCAGGACGAACAGGGAGCCGATCGCCATGATCCAGCCGTAGTCGCGCACCGGCCCGACTGCCGAGATGGTCAAGGAGGCGAAGCCAACCGCGTCGGTGACGGCTGACCAAAAGATCGGAGCGGCCAAGCGCGACATCGCTTGTTCCATCGCCGCTTGCGGCGACAGCCCGGCCGCTTGCCCTCGGCGGACTCCGACAATGATGTGCACCACGGCCGCGACTCCGATCACCGTTAGCACGGCGGCGGTCATGGAGCTGACCAACGTGATTTTGGATTGCATCAGCGCCAGCGATGCGTTGCTGAGCGCCAGCGCGAGCTGCACGACCAGCAGCGGAATCGCCAGCCAACGCAAGCTGCGAAACACCAGCGCAATGCAGGCTGCGATCAACAGCGTCGAGACGTAAGCCAACCGCCTGCCGTCTTGCTCGACGAAGCGGAATCCATCGGCCACCATCACCGGCTCGCCCGTGATCATGCCCGGCGCGCCGATCTCCGGCGGCAGCGATCGCATCACGGCTCTGAGTGACTCCACCGTGTCACGCCGCGGCGCGGCCGCTTCGCCACGCGGCTCGAGCAGGCAGGCGATGGCGGCAGTCTGCCGGTCCTCGCCATGCGTCATGCCCGCGAACAGCTCGAGCAGCTCGCGCGCGAGCGGCCGATCGCGGAGCAGCGGCGGCGTGGCGTCGCTGACAAACAGGCGGGCAAGGTCGATCTTGTCCAGCGCGGCGTTCAGCTCCGCGAGGCTGAGCACGTCCCTGACGCCCGGCGATTCGCGCAGCCGCTGGGCGATGGCGGAAAGTCGTCGCAGGCCAGCCCCGTCGTCGGCGAACAGGTTGGGGTCGGTGTAGACCGCCAGAATGATTTCGTTGGCCGAGAATCGCCGCGTCAGCCGCTCGTAGGCCAGGCGAACGGGATCGTCCGCGGCGAACATGTTCTCGATCGAACGGTCGTATTGCGGCTGCGGCAGGCCCCAAGTTAGGCCCAATCCCAACGCGGCGCCAATGGCCAGCAGCCCATGCCGCCACGACACCAGGCGGCGGCCGAAATTCGGCCGGCGCGGTGAGTCCGGCGCCGGCGAGAGCCGGTCGTGCTGGCTGGACGAGGTGGTCAACGAGCGCGGCGAATGGCCAGCGACCATCCCAGTGCCAGGCCGGTCAACGCCCCCGTTGCGAAAGTCGCCAGCAAGGTCACCCATTCCGGCGAGGTCATGTGAGCGAGGACCATTCGATGCTCCCGTGTCGTTTCGGCGTAGTATAATGCGAGGTTGTAGGAGGTAGTGCGGTGCGCGACGATTCACTTGGGAGGACCCGTTGGGCCTCCATTGCAGGCGACCCTTGTGAGCTCCGGTGAACGCGTTGCGACCGGCAGGTGGAATTCTGCACGACTTCTCCAATCCGATCAAGGTGAGACGGGCGAGCGACGCCGGATGAAGGGCCATTGAATACCAGGCATGCACCGTAGGCACGACTTCTTCGCCGATTTTCCGCCGTTGCCCCGTCTGCTGCCCGACTGGAGCCACGCCTCCTATCTCGTGCTCATCGCAGCTTTGGTGATCCGCACGGCCACCGGGATGGCGCTGCAGGGACAGTTGCGGGCGCAGCCGGATGTCGACGGCTACGCGCGATTGGCCAAGAATCTGGCCGTTCACAACGTGCTTGGCAACGTTAAGTCGGTCACCGACGGCGATAAGACGCGGACGGTTCGCCAGGCTTCGGCCTACCGACCGCCGCTGTATCCGCTGGTGCTGCGATGGACGGCCGTTCGCCGCGGCGAGCTGTCGTTCTCTCGCGTCATTCTGTTGCACGTGTTGCTTGGCGCCGCCACCGCCGTGTTGGTTTGGCATCTGGCGTTGCGCTGCGGGCTGGGCAGCTGGGGACTGGTCGCGGCGGCCGCCGTGATTCTCGATCCGTTGCTGATTAATCAAGCGTCGTTGGTGATGACCGAGACGTTGGCCACGTTTTTGGTCGCGGCCTCGCTGTGGTTTCTCGCGCGTCGCACCGACTATTTGAGTTTGAACGACCCGGCGGATCGTGGTGGGGAGGCCGCTGGTGCGGAGGTCGGTGAAGCAGGCGAAGTGGGCAGCGAAGTGGGCAGCGAAGAAGCCCGCGATGAGGGTAGCGATAAGGGCAGCGATGAGCCCGAAGGGGAATCGGAGGTTGCTGCGACGAGCCGTCCTCGCCCGCACCGCAGCGTGGATCGCATGCTTGGCGGGGCGTCGAGCTCCGCCACCGCCGGGGTGGAGGACGACTGGCTGCCGCTGCTCCGGTACGACATTGCGGCGGGATTCGCCTTGGGGCTGGCCGCGTTGTGTCGGCCGACTTTCCTGGCCTGGATCGGGCTATTGGTCATCTTCGAATTCGCCCATCATCTCTATCACCAGAGCTTCGAGCGGCTCGCGCGACTCGGAGTGCTTTGCCTGACCATCGCGGTGGTGCTGGCGCCGTGGACAATCCGCAACGCCCGGCTGATCGGCAAGGCGACGCCGACGACCACGCATGGTGGCTACACGCTGCTGTTAGGCAACAATCCCGATTTCTACCGGCATCTCCGGGAGCAGCCCGCACGGGTCGTCTGGAGCTCGCACCAACTCGACGAAGATCGAGCGAGGTTCGTCAAGAAGAACCGGTTGTCCGAGGTCGAGGCCGATCGAGACGCATACGATCGGGCGTTTCGAGCCATCGAGACGGACCGCAAGATGTTTCTGTATAGCTGCGGGGTGCGGCTGGCGAGATTCTGGACGCCAATGCCCCACAAGACGGTGGCCTATCGCGCCGCGGGCAATGCAGAGCAGGATCAGGCCCTGACGGAGTCATTCTCCGAGCGAATGATTCGGCTCGGGGCGGGCAGTTGGTACAACATCAGCTTCGTGTTGCTGCTGCTTGGTGTCACGGTTGCGGTGGGGCGCAAGCTGTCCGGCCCTTGGCTGGAGGGCTCCTTGCTGGTCGGCGCCCTCACCTTCGTGCACCTGTTTTACTGGAGCAACATGCGGATGCGGGCGCCGCTGACCCCGTTTCTCGCCCTGCTGGTCGCGGCCGGGGCCAGCCTGGTGTGCTCGCGAGACCGTGATTTGGCCGCCGTAAAACCATTGGTCCGCGGCCGCACCGACAACTTCTGGCGCCGCCGGCAACGCCGACGGCAGCGACGGGAGCACCAAGAAGAACCTCAGTCACAGGCGGACTGAACGGAGTCAACAGATCTCAGGCGTTGCCGAGGCTGACTGCATGCCCTCGTCCCCCCGGTTTCCCGAGTCGCCGGGAATTCTCTCTCTCGTCTTGTTTCGCGTTGGCAAACTGCCTTGCCGCTAATCGCCCGCGAATCTATACTCCGCCGCCATTTTGTAGAAAAAGATTAAAGCCCGACGGACAATCCGACTGCCGGCAAGGACGCCAAGGTTTGAGATTTCACGTTCGCTATCCCACGCCTGACACCCATCGCAGGGAGACGCTGCGCGCCTGCTCGACGCGGGGGCAGCTGCGGCTGGTGATTGCGGCGTGGCTGATGAGCATCGTGACAAGCGTCGTGGCGCCGTCTGGCGGTTGGGCGCAGGTCGAGCTTTCGCCGGCGGACGTTGCCCAAGCGATTCGCGTGGTGGCGCCCGAGGCGCAGCGTTGGCGTCAGGAAGGCTACGACATGTGGCTGCTGCGCGGGCGCGTGGCGATTCAGCAGGGCCGGTCGCGCTTGGAGGCGGACGAGGCGGTGCTTTGGGTCGACGAGGCCGAGCCGGGCAGCGGGCGGTCGTCCAAGTTGCTTGTCTACTTGGAGGGCAACGTGCGCGTCGCCAAGCAGCGGCCCGGCAGCTCTCTGATCCCCAGCGCGTTGTTGGAGAACTCCGAACTGCTGACGGCTCGGTCGTGGTATGGGCAGCTGCAGTCATTCGCCGATCTGCAATTTGAAACCAAGGTTGTGGGCGGCGAGCCGCGCGTGTCGCCGAATGTGCTGCGGCGCGGCCGGTCGGCGCGAGACCTGCCGATCGACGGAGCCGTGCAGCCAGTGCAGTTTCTGGCGCCGGCCGAGCCCGCGGAGATTCCCCCCACGGGATTGCCCAGCCGTTTGCCAGCTCCTGACGAGACCATGTCACCTGTGAGCGGAAGGAGCGTGAGCATTCGTCAGCGCTCGAGCGTGGCGCCGAGCTTCACGATCCGCAACTTGCCCGATCGGAACGAATCGCTGCTGATTGTGACTAACGGCATCAGCGTTGTGATCGACGACGTCGTAGTCGCCGGCAGCGGGCAGCGCGAAGCAGTTCCGCTGGGCCGCATTGACATCGAGACCGACCAGCTTGTGGCTTGGTCGCAGGACGTGCAGTCGTTGCTCGGCAAGACCAGCGACGGGCAGGCCGCGGTGCAGCCGCGCGACCTGCCGCTTGAGCTGTACCTGGAGGGCAACATCGTCTTTCGCCAGGGCGACCGAGTGATCTACGCGGATCGCATGTACTACGACGTGGCGCAGCGACGCGGCGTCGTGCTGGACGCCGAGATGTTGTCGGGCGTGCCGAACTACGACGGCGTGCTGCGGTTGAAAGCGGATGTGCTGCAGCAAGTGAACGAGCAGCGGTTTGAGGCGTTCAACGCCAGCTTGACCTCCAGCCGCATGGGCGTGCCGCGATACTGGTTTCAGTCCGGCAATTTGACCGTGGTGGATACGCCGCGGCCGAAGGTCGATCCGCTGACGGGGCGGGTGAAGATGGACCCGGTCACGCAAGAGGCGGATGTGGAGCACCACTTCAACGTCACAAGCCGCAACAATTTCGTCTATGTCGGCGGGGCCCCGGTGCTTTACTGGCCCGTGCTCGCATCCAACATGGATCGCCCCAGCTTCTACCTCGATCGCATCAAGCTCAAGTCCGACCGAGTGTTCGGGCAGCAGCTTTACGTCGACTGGAACCTGTACCAGCTGTTGGGAATCGAGAATCCGCTGGAAGGCAGCGAGTGGCAGCTTTCCACCGATTATCTCAGCGACCGCGGACTCGCGTTGGGAACGCAGTTTCGCTACACCGGCGACGGCGCGCTGGGCATCCCCGGCCCCGCCAAGACGCTGCTGGACGCCTGGGGCATCAAGGACACCGGGCTCGACGATCTCGGTCTCGATCGCCGCGCGGTGCCGCCGGAGGACGAGTGGCGCGGACGGGTGTTGCTGCAGCACCAGCAGGAGGCCCCCATGGGTTTCCAACTCTCGGCACAACTCGGCTGGATCTCGGACCGCAACTTCCTGGAGCAATACTTCGAGTCGGAATGGGATCTGCTCAAGGATCAAGACACCGCGATTGAGCTCAAGCAGCAACAAGGCCTGCAGTCGTGGGACGTCTACGCCAAGTTTCAGCTGAACGACTTCTTCATGGAGACCGAATGGCTGCCGCGAGCGGACCACTATCTGCTCGGCAAGCCGCTTTGGGGCAGCCGGCTGACCTACTATGAGCATTCGCACGTCGGCTACGCGCGGCTCAATCCCGCGACGGCCCCGCTGGACGCGGGTGAGCTTGCGAAGTTCGACCCGCTGTACGGCGAGATACCCGTCGAGGGGTTGCGGGCCGCGTCGCGCCACGAGTTGAACATGCCGCTGCGAGTCGGACCGTTGCAAGTGACACCGTTCGTCTCCGGCGAGGTTGCCTACTATCACAACGACATCATGGGCAACGAGCTGACGCGGGTGCTCGGGCAGGCCGGCGTTCGCAACAGCACAGTCTTCTGGAAGACAAACCCCGAGTTCCGCAGCGCGCTGTTCAATCTCAATGGCATCTCTCACAAAGTTGTGATCGAGAACGAGCTGCTGTTTGCCGAGGCCGATGAGGACCTGACGAGCATTCCTCGTTATGACTCGCTGGACGACAATGCGCAGGAGTTCTTCCGGCGCCGCTTCTTCTTCGACACGTTCGGTGGCATGGCGGGGATGGACATCGCCGACCGCTTCAGCGATCGCTACTTCGGGGTCCGCAGCGGGCTGCAGAACTGGGTCACCGCGGAGGCCACCGACATTGTCGAGGACCTGATGGTCGGACGAATGAGCGTCCGCCAGCGCTTGCAGACCAAGCGCGGCTTGCCCGGCCAGGAGCGAATCGTCGATTGGATCACGTTCGATGTCGACATGGCCGTGTTCCCCAAGGCGGACCGCGACAACTTTGGCGCCGAGTTCGGGATGCTGGATTATGATTACCGCTGGCACCTTGGCGATCGGCTCACGGTGGTGTCCGACGGCTATTTCGACTTCTTCAACGATGGACTGCGCACCTTCAGCTTGGGCGGCATCATCAACCGTCCCTCGCGGGGCAATTTGTACCTTGCGTATCGCTCGCTCGAGGGTCCGCTCTCCAGCAACATTCTGGTTGCGTCGCTGGACTATCGCATGAGCCGCAAGTGGATCATGCACGCAGGCGCGGTGTTTGACTTCGGGTCGACGGGCAACATCGGGCAGAGCCTCGCGTTCACCAAGATTGGCGAGTCGACGTTGCTGCGCGCGGGCGTTTCGTTTGACGAGAGCCGGGACAACGTGAGTTTGCAGTTTGCCATTGAGCCGCGTCTGCTCCCGTCACGGCGACTGCGGCAAGTCACGGGCATTGAATTGCCGCCGGTGGGCGCGGCGGGAATTGAGTAGGCAATGAGCACCGGCGCTGGCGAGCCAACCCCTCGACCTCCGTTTGTGCCCGCACGCGGCTGGCGGCGAAAATACGGCTTCGCCTTGCGCGGCGTGCAAAGGTGCCTGATCCAGGAGCTTAGTTTTCGCATTCATTTCCCTGTGGCAATGGTCGTGGTGGCCGCAGGTTTCGCCGCGCGGCTGGACGCGGCACGATGGTGCGTGTTGGTGCTTTCGATCGCGTTGGTCTGGAGCGCGGAGCTGTTTAATTCGAGCCTGGAGCAGCTGGCAAAGGCCGTCGACACAGCGGAAAATGAGCGAATTCGAGACGCCTTGGACATGGCGGCCGGAGCGGTGTTGCTGGTCGCACTCGGTGCTGCGCTGGTTGGGGTTATGGTGCTCGGTCCGCCCTTATGGAGACTGGTTATGGGCTAATTGCCGTTGGTCCTCCCGGCAATTATCGAAGCACACCCCGTTGGAAGGGTGTTGTCAGATCCGTATGAACTGATACAAGTTCAACCTCTCACAATCAGCGGGATGACGGTGAGGTTAACAAGATCATCCAAGGCTCATGAGGCAGAGCATGAACCGCATCCTGATAGTAGACGACAATCTTCAAGTGGGGCAGGGAATAGCCGCCCTCCTGGCGACTCGGGAAATTGACGCCGAGGTCGCCAAGGACGTTCCGCACGCGCGCGAGCTGATGCGGCGCAGCGAGTTCAATTTGGCATTGGTGGATTTGCTGCTCGACGGTGACTCGGGAGAGGCGCTCGTGCGCGAGCTGCGCGCCGAGTCGATCCCGGCGATTCTGATGAGCGGGCTGGGAATGGAGAGCTTTGACGGCGACATTCCGTTTTTGATCAAGCCGTTCACGCGAGAACAGCTCGCCACGGCCTGCTTAAAGTTGCTGGAGGTGATGGGCCAACTCGAGTCGGATTCGCGGGGCAACAACCACGAGGAGTTTATTGCCAGGTTGCACAAGCTGCTCGATAGCTGACTCGACATTGTCGATGGCAGTTGCCGTCACTCTTTTGTCACTCGACGACCTCGCCGAACGCCTCCAGGACCTTGGCGCGAAACTGCGCCCCGAAGACCAGCACCAACAGCTGCGACATAATCTGTCGTTCGTCGGTGGTCAGAAATGCCTCGCCTTCCCCCGCCTGCGAGATCTGAACAAACTCGGGGAGTGGCCTGCGGCGCCGACAGGTGACGGTGCTCACGATGCCATCGCGTCGGGCAAAGTCGGAGGCGAGTTGTAAGCAGCGCGAGAGGTCCTCGTCGTGGGGCGGAGCGTCGCCGAACACCAAGATCACTTTGCGGGCTCGGCTGCGAAACTCGTTGTTGTCCATCGCCCAGGCGATCCCCGCCTCCACGGCCTCAGGGCCGTCGCCTCCTCCTCCTGCGCGGATGTCGTTCAGGAACTCGACGAGTTGCTGAACATTGTTGGTCAACGGCACGCCGCGAACCAGATAGGCGTCGCCGTGGTCGCGGTAGGTGCAGAGGCCAATGCGGGCTTGGGGAACGAGCTTCAGCAACGACTTGCCGATCCGCTCAATTTGGCTTTTCACCTGGTTGATTTCGCCGGACATGCTGGACGTGCTGTCGAAAGCGATCACGACATCCAGTCCGTTGCGGCGGAGGTTCTGCAACATTCCTTCCCAGCTGCCGCCGCCAGCCATGGAGCCGCCGAGGCCCACGCTGCCCAGATCCAAGTCTCCGCCGCCGAGCGCCGATGCGCTCGGCGCGAGCTCCATTTGCGGATCGCCGCCCGTGTCCGCCAGCGACACGGGGGCCTCGATCTCAAGTGCCATATTCGTGTCACTTTGATCCGCCTCCGGCTGCGCCGCCTCTGCGGACAACTCGGTGGTGGCGTCCTCCAACTGCGTTTCGGGCAGCGCGCCGATGGAAACCTCCTCGCCATCGTTGGGCACGCCGACTTTGCCGTACGAGATCAGCGCGAAGATCAGCAACAGCGAAGCGTGAAAGACGACCGAGGCGAGGGTGGACAGCGAGTTCTCCCACCAATGTCCGCGCGGGTGAGGCGGGGCGTCGTGAGGCTCGTTGGGCACGGCGTCGCTCGTCAGGAGGCCAGCGGCGGAGGGCAACCGCAACGGCTGTCGACAAGCTGGACAACCCAGCGGCTTTCCTAACTGGTCAGGCTCGATGCGAACCCGTTGGCCGCAGTGTTGGCAGGGGATCTCCATGGACGGATCCGTTGACGCGTAGCGGGGAAAGCCGGCGCCGGGCATTGGGCAAACGTGGCGCAATGCTTCCCGGCATCTTTATCATCGTATCCCGTCGCGAGTCGTCAAGTTTCCGGGGCGGCGCGGCGGCACTGCCTCGTCGCGTCGCCGGCGGAATCACGGCGTGCCCTTGCCTGCCTGAGGGACGAAATCTTCGGGGCCTGCTATTCTCCCCCGATCAGCGACTCGAACTCGGTCAGCAGCGTGTCGAATCGCTGCAGGGCCGTGTCGACGGGCCCGCTTTGTTCCATGTCGACGCCCGCGTCGCGAAGCAACTCGAGCGGGAATTTCGAGCCGCCGCTGCGGAGGAAGCCCAGGTACTCGTTCAGCTCCTGTTTGCCGCCCTGGAGCACTCGCTGAGCCAGCGCAATGGCGGCCGACAGCCCGGTGGCGTACTTGTACACGTAGAACGCGCGGTAGAAGTGGGGAATCCGCAGGCACTCCAGTGACAGTTCGTCGTCCAGTGCGAACTGCGGACCGAAGTAGTCCCGCAGCAGCCCCCCGTAGATCTCTTTGACGCTGTCCACGGTGAGCGGCTCGCCGCTCTCCACCAGCTCATGCGACTTCTTCTCGAACTCGGCGAACATCGTTTGACGGACGAGCGTCGAGCGGATGCTGTCCAGCTCGTTGTTGATCAAATAGGCGCGCTGCTCATCGCTCTCGGCCTGCTCCATCATCTTCACGGTCAGCAACTGCTCGTTGAAGGTGCTGGCCACTTCGGCGACGAAGATGACATATCGGTAGTACTGAAACGGCTGGCTCCGCGCCGAGTAGTACGAGTGCATGGAATGCCCCGCCTCGTGCGTGAGCGTGAAGGTGTCGTTCAGCACGTCCGGCTTGTAGTTCATCAGAATGTACGGATCGCCATCGAATGAACCGCAGCTAAAAGCCCCGCTGTGCTTGTTCTTGTTGGGGTAGCGGTCGCACCAACGCCCGCGAAGCCCGGACTCCAGGACACTGCAATACTCGTCGCCCAGCGGCGCTAGCGACTCGATCACCAAACTGACGGCTTCGTCCCAGGTGCGATGCACCTTCTGGTTGCTGAGAATCGGCACATAGGTGTCGTAGTGGTGGATCTCGTCCAGCTGCAGGGCGCGGCGGCGCACTTCGTAGTAGCGATGGATGGACGGCAGATTCTTGCGCACCGACGCGATCAAGTTGTCGTAGACGGACATCGGCACATCGTCGGCGAACAACGCCTTTTGCAGCGCGGACTCATAGCCTCGAGCGCGGGCGTAATAGACGTCGCCCTGCACGGAGCCGTTGAGCGTCGCGGCCAGCGTGTTCTCGTGGCCCTGGATCTGCTCGTAGTATTGATGGAATGCCTGGCGGCGCACGTCGCGGTCGGGGGAGTAGAGAAACTCGAGCAATGTCGCCTGGGACAGCTCCTTTTCCACTCCCTCCGCGTCCTTGATCTTGCCGAACTTGAGATCGGCGTCGGTGAGTTTGGTGTAGGCTTGCGAGGCGGCATGCGCCATTTCGCTCTGCATGGCCAGCAGTTGCTCTTCCTTGGCGCCCAACGTGTACGGCTTGTAACGCACCACTCGCTCGAGAGCGAGCCGCCAGGGCTTCAGTTCGTTGGACCCCAGGAATCGCTCCATGGTCTGGTCGTCGATCGCCAACAATTCGGGGCGAATGAAGCTAGCGGCCTGATCGAGCCGGCTGCCGATGCTTTCGAATCGCCCCATGTTGCGCTGAGCGGCGCTGTTGGCTTGATCTTCCGTCGTCCGCAAGGACGCATAGATGGCCACGCGTTCCGCCAGACGGTCGGTGTCGGCGTCGAACTGCAGCAGCTCCGCCAGCACCGCGGGGCTCTCGGCGAGCCGGCCTTGATACGCGGCAAACCCGGCGATTCGCGACTCGAGCTCCCGCAAGCCCGCTTCCCAAGCCTCCTCATTCGGATACAGGCTGGAAAGGTCCCAGGTGTCGTTGACCGGGACTTCGGACCGAGCGGGCAGCGAGATGGTGGTCATGATGTTGTTGGCGGAAAAAGGCAGGAAATGGGCGATGCAGGCAAGCCGAGATGGGCGAGCGTGGCCGCCGCGCGGTGCACAGATGGAAAACCGTTGCGCCGGCCACTGCGCCATGCAGACAGGTTGTCGGGCCGGACGATCGACTCGCCCGCCAATCCTATGCGAAGCGGCGATCGCTGAGAATCGTAGACGCAGCGAAAAACGGCCGAGAGAGGCAGATGCTGGGCGGCAGAGGCGTGGCTGGGCGACAGATGCGACAGAAGTGTGGCAGACGGTCCGCCAAGGCGCCGTCTACCACTTGAGGACGCCGGCGCCCCAGGCGAGTCCGGCGCCGAAACCCGCCAACAAGACGTGGTTGCCCGACTGGATGCGGTTCTGTTGGACTGCTTCATCCAGTGCGAGCGGAATGCTGGCGGCCGAAGTGTTTCCATACTGGTCGAGATTGACGAACAGCTTCTCGCGCGGAATCCCGAGCGACTCGGCCGCCGCGTCGAGGATGCGCGTGTTGGCTTGATGGAAGACGGCCAAGTCCAGATCACAGATATGGAGTCCGGCCGCTTGCAGCACTTCGTCGACGGAGTCTTGCAACGTCCGGACTGCCCACTTAAAGACGGCTCGGCCGTCCATATGCAAGAATTGTCGGCCGCGAGAAAGTGTCTCGGCGCTGTGCGGCTCCCGGGTGCCGCCGCCGGGGATGCATAGCAGCTCGCCGCCCCCGCCATCGGCGCCCAAACAGTAGGAGAGCAATCCGCAATCCGATTCGGTCGGGCCGAGCAACACGGCGCCGGCGCCGTCGCCAAACAGTGGATAAGTCTTTTGATCGGCGGGGTTCACGGTGCGCGACATCATGTCCGCGCCAATGACCAGCACCTTGCGGCAGGCGCCGCTTTGTACGAACTGCATGCCGGTGACCAGCGCATACATAAAGCCCGCGCAGGCAGCATTGAGATCCATCGCGGCAGCGGTTGCGCCCAGCTCCCGCTGGACATGGCAGGCGGTGGACGGTGTAGGCGTGTCGGGCGTCATCGTCGCCACGATAATCATGTCCACTTCGCTGGCCCGCGCGTTGGCGGCCTGCAGGCAAAGCTTGCCAGCCTGGACCGCGAGGTCGCTTGTGGCTTCACAATCCTCACCGTGTCGGCGCGACTGGATTCCCGTGCGCTGCACGATCCAGTCCGCGTCGTAACCCAGCTCCGCCAACGCTTCGTTAGGCACTTCGCGAGCGGGGGCGCATGATCCGGTGCCCAGCAACTGCACGCCAGTGATGCGGCTGAGTGGGCCGCGGCGGGTGGATGCTGTCGCCTCCATCTGCTGCTTACCCTCGCCCTCCTTGCGTGGGTTCTTTTGAGAGTCCGTGACCAATGCCATGCTTCGAATTTCACCTATCCCGACGAGGTCGCTGCGTGTTGGGGTCCATCTGAATATACCAAGCTGGCGCACATGGCCTAGCCAAAACTGGGAGGGTGACCAGATGGCTGACAGCTTGCGTAACAAGGAATAGACAGATTTCTGCAGCAATGACGCCCTTACGGTTCCTTTGCGGCGAATTCTTTACGCATAACCCCCATGTAGGGGTGTCCGATGTGTTCGGCAGAGCATAAATTGAGCGAGGTGGGATGAGTCGCGATTGAGCAGCGACTCCTGTCTTGTGGACCGTCAAGTTTGTGTTTTCGGGTTGGGAGGGCCGCTAAGTCGCGGTGAACCGCGAGTTTGCCGGTGTCTGACCCGTAGTTTCAACATGACGGGGCACTTGTTCCGCACGCAACCTTTTTTCACTATCTCGACTCGGGACGATTTTCATAAGTTTTGATGCACCTTTGATTTAAGAGACAAACTATGTGCCTGTTGGCCATTCAATACCGGTTGGTGCCGGATGCACCGTTGCTGGTCGCCGCGAATCGCGAAGAGTTTTATGACCGCAAGTCGCAGCCACCGTCGATCCAGTCCGGAAAACCCCGTATTCTGAGCGGCACGGACGTGCAGGCCGGGGGCACCTGGCTGGGTATGAATCAGAATGGACTGTTTGTCGGCGTCTCCAACCGAATGAAAATGGCGGCGCCACTCGCCCCGCGTTCGCGCGGTGTGCTTTGCCGCGAGTTGCTTCGCGCGTCGACCGCCCAAAGCGCCGTCGATATGGCGCTGGAAGAGCTCGGAACCGGCGCCTACGACGGTGCCAACTTCGTGATCGCCGATGCGGACAGCGGTTGGTGCGTCCACGGCGGCGATGACGTCAATGTCGTCGAGCTGGAGCAGGGGCTGAACATCGTTTCAAACCGCGACTTGAATGATCCCCGTGATGAGCGGGTGGCGTTGGCACGGCGGTTGTTGACGCTGCAGACCTTGGATTCTCCCGTCAAGTTCTTGGCCGTTGCCAGCAAGGTTTTCGCGCGGCCTCCGGTCGCGCCGGATCGCCCCAGTATGGTGATTCGGGGCCAGATGCGCGGCACTGTCAGCTCGACCTTGATCTCGCTTGGCAAGAAGCCGCGAGACGCCATTTTCCAATATGCCGATGGCTCGCCCGATGAGGTGAAGTACGAGGACTACTCGCCCATGTTGCGCGACATCCTCAGCCGTGGCCTGCGGGAGGCGAGGGCGCGAGCCAAAGCCTAGCAGCCGGGAAACCCGAAGCGTCAGCGAGGGATCGGAATCGCGATCGCTCTCAAACTGTGGAATAACGCGGTTTCGATTGCCTCCACGCTTCCCCTATGCTTCACCGACTTTGTTTCTTAGTTACGAAGCCGCAACGGGTCCAAGCGACTGGCCCCTTGAGGTGCTGCGTTCCGATCTCACCCGGCGATGCCGCCGGAGTGGCCCCTTTTTCCCCGGCGACTGCTATGGCCAGCGCGACCATTGATGCGTTGCAAGAGCTGATTCGACAGGACGCACTGAAGTTCGGTGAATTCACGCTGGCTTCCGGCGCAACATCGTCTTACTACCTCGACTGCCGCAAAGTGACTTTGCAGTCTCGCGGCGCTGCGCTAATCGGCGCCGCGATACTCGAGCATCTCGGCGACGAGCTGCCGGATGCGGTCGGGGGCATGGCGATCGGCGCGGACCCGATCACCGGCGCCGTGATCACCGTGGCCGGCCTGCAGGGGCGGCAGCTCAACGGCTTTATTGTCCGCAAGGAGCAGAAGGGGCACGGCACGCAGCAAATGGTCGAAGGCCCGGTGAAGCCGGGCGACCGCGTGGTGATTGTCGAAGACGTCGTGACGACTGGCGGGAGCTCGGTGAAAGCGATTCAACATGCCCGGGACTTTGGTCTCGAAGTGACCAAGGTCATTGGCATCGTCGATCGCCTGCAGGGCGGGGAAGCCGCGTTCCGAGACGCCGGCTGCGACTTTCACGCGCTGCTGTCGATTCGCGACTTCGGCGTTGACGCTTGACGGACAATCGGTCCCCCGAATCACAGGCTGTCAGCACGTGATTTTCGAGGTTCTGGCTGCGGTTGCAGGCTGGCAGCCTGCACTACGACAAGTTTCCGACGATCGCTTAGCGGTGCACTTCGACCTTGGACCCGATGGTCAGGATGTTGTACACATCCTGCGCGTCGCGCGGACTGAGGCTCACGCAACCCGACGAAATCGCGCTGGGGGATTGCGAGCTGCCGTGCAGCGACATGCCGCCCAAATCGATCCAGTGCATGCCATAGGGGTTTGATGGATCCTTGGCGGCGATCGTAGCTCCGCCCGCGCCGTAGTAGGTCTGGCCTTCGCTCTTCTCTTTGACCTCGTACGAGCCCTCGCGAGGCGTGGGGTCGTTGCCCGCCGTGATCGGGAATCGACCGGCGTACATCCGTTGGAGAAACAGCGTCATCTCTCCTCGCTCCAGGTCGACCTCGGCTCGGAACGGGCCCGGCACCACCTTGAGTTCCGTGCCGCTGGTGAGCAGATTCGGTCGCAGGATGCCGTTGATGTTGATTAACAACATCGGCGGGATCTGATACTTGGCGGCGATTGTCTCCACGGTCTCCCCCTGCGCCGTGACATGCGCCGAGGCGAGATGATGTTCTTTCGAGTAGATGACGCGAGCCGCGAGCGGGTCAAGCAAGTCGAGCAATTGCTTTTGCTCGTCGAGGGTCAAGGTGTTGTCGCCGTAGAACAGGGACAGGGTGAACAACGCTTGTCGCAACTGCCCGGCCTTGATCTCGGCAATGGCAGACCGTCGACCACGCTCAAACGGCCGTAGTTCCTCGGCGGACGACACGCTGGGTGCGCCGGGAGTCGCGGGGTTCTCGTCGACGGGAGGGAGCCCCGGCACGACAGTTGAGCCGGGGCCAGCTGATAGAGATGGAGCGGCGCCAAGTGGCGAGATGGACATTTCGGGGTCGACGGGAGGCTGTGTTCCCGGCAAGCTGCCCAAGTCGCTGCCTAAGTCCGGCGCGGTCGCATTGAGCGGCGGAGTGGTCGTCGGGAGTTCCGAGAGGTTGGGGCTTTCCAGCCCCAGCGAGCTGGCGGCATCAATCGGAGGCGCCTCGACGGTCGCGTTCAGCGGTGCGATTGCATTGAGTGGCTCGGAATTGCCCGACTCACCGGTCTCGATCGCGCTAAGCTCGGGAACATCGGCGCCGGGAGGAGCGGACAGCGTCGCAGCGTCGTTGGGATCGCTGTAAGGATTGCCGGTCGCGTCGGCGTACGGGTTTGCGAATTCGGTCGCTGTTGCTCCGAGTGACTGCTCGGGGCTGGGGTAGTCGGCCACACCGGAGGCGGTGGTTCCGGACATGGGCGCCGCGTAGCCGGTTTGATCCAGCGGCGCTTCAAAACCGGGGGCGTCGGGCAAGTCGGCGAATTCGGGAACGCCGGTGTTGCCCAAATCGATCTCCAGGGACAGTGGGTCCCCTTCCGCGAAGGCGGCCGCAATCTCGGGCGGCGGAGTCGACTCGGATTTGTTTAGGATCGTGTAGACCCCATACAGGACGCCCAACAGGCAAGTCACAACCACGGCGGTCTTGATGGTTTCCACGTTCGTCCTCCTTGACGAAGGGAATGTTATACTCGTTCGCATAACCCGCAATCACGCTCGGGCTCGCGAGGTTGGCCACTGCTAAATCTGCTGCTTGGTTCGCTTATCTTCGCGTCGCGAGCCACCTTGACACTCGTCCCGCCGATGAATGATTACGATCACGATGTTGAGGGTGAAGACGATGACGGCTGGCACGGCGACGACGATCGGGAGTGGGGCGAGACATCGCCCTGTCCGGAATGCGGCGCGGATATTTTCGATGACGCGGTGCAATGTCCTCAATGCGGCTGGTACGTGACCTGGGAGACCGCGAGCGGTCGTTCGGCACGTTGGGACGGGATCGTCCGCGCCGGCATGACGCTGATTGGGATCGGCATCGTGAGTTATGCATTGCTGTGGTGGATGCTGTCCCGTTGACGTCATCCGCCGTGAATTGGCGATGAGATGTCGGAGACTTCGGCCACCGGTGGGGATCGTAGAGACTTTGTGGCTGCCGGGCCATACGAATTTGGGGACTTTTTTGGGGAGTTGGGAGCATGTCCCTATTTGAGCAAGAGGAGACCCGGAATCTCGAGCGCGTGCAGCCGTTGGCGGCCCGCATGCGTCCGGCCACTCTGGGCGAGTTCGCCGGGCAGTCGCACTTCCTGGGCGACGGAAAGCTGCTGCGTCGGTTGATCGAGGCGGATCGGCTTGGGTCCGTGTTGTTTTTTGGCCCGCCGGGCTGTGGCAAAACGACGCTTGCCCAACTGCTGGCGACCGAGACGAGGTGCCGCTTTCGCCAACTGAGCGCCGTCACCAGCGGCGTCAAGGATGTTCGCGAGGTGCTTGAGTCGGCCCGTGATGAGTTGGCGTCGGGCGGACGTCGGACCTTGCTGTTTATCGACGAGATCCATCGTTTCAACCGCGCTCAACAAGACGCGCTGCTGCCCGATGTCGAGGCCGGAGTCGTGACTCTGGTAGGCGCAACGACATCGAACCCGTCATTCGCGGTCAACGGCGCCTTGCTTAGCCGCTCCCAGGTGTTCCAGTTTCAGCCTTTGTCCGAGGCCGAGATTGCCGAGCTGGTTCGTCGCGCGTTGGCTGACCGCGAGCGCGGATTGGGGCGGCATGGGGTCGCCATCGACGACGAGGCGATGGCATTTCTATGTCAGGTATGCGACGGCGACGCCCGCCGTGCGCTGACTGCGTTGGAGATCGCCGTCCTGTCGAGCGGATCGGGCACGCCGTTGGTCATCAGCCGAGAGCTGATGGAGGAGTCGCTGCAGCGGAAAGCGATCTCGTATGACGCGAGCGGCGACGAGCACTACGACTCGGCCAGCGCTCTGATCAAGAGCATCCGCGGCAGCGACCCGGACGCGGGACTCTATTGGCTCGCGCGGATGCTGGAGGGTGGCGAGGACGTGCGTTTTCTCTGCCGAAGGCTGGTCATCTTGGCAAGCGAGGATGTTGGCAACGCCGACCCGCAGGCGCTGCCGCTGGCAGTTGCCTGTATGCAGGCCTGCGAATTCATCGGACTCCCCGAATGTCAGCTGACGCTTTCGCAAACGGTTTGTTATCTCGCCTGCGCCCCCAAGTCCAACGCCGCCACCACGGCAATTGCCGCTGCGCGAGACGACATACGGCAGGGCCGCACGCTGCCCGTGCCGGTCCACCTTCGCGACCGTCACTATCGCGGCGCCGAGCGACTTGGGCACGGCCAGGGCTACGAGTACTCGCATGACAACCCGACGGGCATCGTTGCCCAAGATTATCTCGGGGTTGACCGGCAGTATTACCACCCCGTGCCGCGCGGCTTTGAGCAGGAGCTCGCCGAACGCCTCGAAAGAATCCGCGAAACGCTTGCCGAGGCGAAGTCCTAGCAGCCGGTGGAATTCCCACTGCATCTGGGGAGCCTTCGCACAGCGGGAGAGCGCCCCGTCGCTTGCCGGAATGGGCGTTTTTAATGGCCTCTTAGCCTAACTTAGCGCGGACTGAAAACAGTGGCCCGCGTTTTGCGTTATTTTGCAGGGGGGTAGGCGGCAGGCTAGCGGGGGCTGCCGGTGACCTCCGCTGGGGTGGACGGGTGTGTTCTTTAGGTGCGGTCCTAGGGGAGTTTGACGTCCTCAGCGGGCAAGATTACTGTTAAATTCGCAGATGCTGCAAACAATTCAATGGCTTGCCGTTGTTCATTTTCCCTCCGATTTTCGAACCATGAAACGTTATTTGATTTTGCTGGCGCTGTTGCTTGCTGGTTGCGGTGGCGCCCGGTCGGTCGAACCGGCTCAATTCACTCCGGAACAGGAGAAGGAGCTGATGGACCAAGTGAACCAAGCATCCGGCGCCGAAGATACCCAGCCGAAAGAGTCGCCGTGAAGTGATGGCTTCGCGGCATATCCATTTTGATCCGAGTTGATACAGATTCACTACAAGGCTTGGCAGATGCAAAAACGAAATGCATTCACGCTCGTCGAACTGCTCGTTGTGATTGCGATCATTGGTGTTTTGGTTGCGCTCTTGTTGCCGGCCGTGCAGGCGGCACGCGAGGCGGCTCGCCGAATTCAATGTTCCAATCAGGTCAAGCAGATCGGTTTGGGATTCCAGCTTTATCACGACACCCACCAGCAGTTTCCCATGGGTGGCAGAAACTACGTGAACTGCTGCAACTCGTCCGTCCGTGATTATTGGAACTGGACTTACTACATCTATCCGTACCTCGAGCAACAGAACCTCTACGACAACACCAGCGACGCGGTTGTGTATGGCACTCCGGTGCCGGTGTTCTATTGTCCGTCGCGCCGTCAGCCACGCGTCTACGGCAGCGGAAACCGCTCGGACTACGCGGCCAATGCCGGGACCAGCACCAGCGCTTCGACAGCCAACGGCGCAGTGGTCGAGTCGACTCAGTACCGTGTCAACATGGCGTCGTTCACCGACGGCACAGCGTTCACGATTCTAGTCGGTGAGAAACACCTCAGCCGACTGCAAGAGGGCGGCACGAACTGTTGCTCCGACAACGAGCCGATGGTGAATGTCGGCTGGGAGATTGACTTGATGCGGAGCGGCCAGTTTCCGCCTTTGAGCGATCTCAAGACCGCCGCCAACGAAGTGCAGCGATTTGGCTCGCGACATCCCGGCGGACTGAACGCAGTGATGGTGGATGGCTCGGTGCAGCATTTTTCGTGGACGATCGATGACGTCTTGTTCCGCAATCTCTGCAATCGTGAGGACGGCAATCCGGTTCACATCGATTGACACGGTCGCGGTCCTCCGACGTCGCCAACTGGAGCAACACGCTTTGCTGCGAAATTCCCCGATGCAATTCTCGCTCATGCGCAAAACGCTACTTGGGTTGGCGCTGTTCGCTTCGACGATTGGCTTGGCTGCCACGCTGAGGGCGGCGGATCGCGACGAAGGGCTCGAGCTGTTTGAGAGCAAGATTCGCCCGGTGCTGGTCAAACGCTGTTACGAGTGCCACAGTGAGCAGGCGGCACGGGTGCGAGGCGGGCTGCGGGTTGACGTGCGCGAGGGGTTGCGGAAAGGGGGCGACTCCGGGGAGCCCGCCGTTGTGCCGGGCGAAGTGGACCAGGGAACGTTGCTCGGTGCGCTTCGTCACGAATCGTATGAGATGCCGCCCGACGGCAAATTGCCGGACACGGTTGTCGCGGACTTTGCGCGTTGGATCCGGCTTGGCGCTCCCGATCCTCGGGACGGCGCGGCGGAGAAGCCGCGCCCGAAGGAGGTCAACTGGGACGAGGCCCGTCAACGCTGGGCGTTTATTAAGCCGCAACGGATTGCTCCACCCGCCGTCACGGATCCTTCGGAATCCGCTTTGCCGCTGACGGATATCGACCGCTTCCTGTTGGAGCGGATGGAGCGCGAGGGGTTGGAGCCGGCGCCGGAGGCGGATCCTTACACTCTGTTGCGGCGACTTACCTTCGACTTGACCGGCCTGCCGCCGACCCCCGAGGCCGTTCGCCGATTCACGAGCAACCCTTCGCCGCAGGCCTGGGAAGCGGAGGTCGATCGCCTGCTCGACTCGCGCGCTTTTGCCGAGCGCTGGGGGCGGCACTGGCTGGATGTGGCTCGGTTCGCCGAGTCCAGCGGCGGCGGACGGAGCTTGATGTTCCCGCATGCCTGGCGATTTCGCGACTACGTGATTTCATCCTTCGAGCGAGACAAACCGTTCGACCAGTTTCTCACCGAGCAGATCGCGGGCGACTTGCTGCCCTATGAGTCGCCCGATCAGCGGGATGATCAGTTGATCGGATCCGGCTATCTGATCCTCGGCGCGATTAACTACGAGCTCCAGGACAAGGAACTCCTGGAGATGGAGGTGATCGACGAGCAGCTGGAGACGATTGGCCGCGGGTTCCTGGCGATGACCATGTCGTGTGCGAGGTGCCACGATCACAAATTCGATCCGATTTCGATGCGAGACTATTACTCGCTCGCCGGGATTTTTTCGAGCACCGAGGCCATCACGCCGGGCAATGTTAGCGGCTATGTGACTGAGGCGTTGGGCTCGGACGAGGAGCGGCAGCACCGTCAAGAACATGAGCGGTTGGTGGCGGCGGCTAAGCAGCGCGTGTCGGAATTGCAGTCTCGGCTCAAGGGGCAGCGCGAGCGAAAGCCGTCTCCCGGTGGCGTGGTTGTGGACAACCAGCAGGCGCAGCTTGAGGGTCAATGGAAGTCGTCGACCCACACGAAGCCATTTGAGGGCGAGGACTACGTCCACGATATGCAGGAGGGGAAGGGCCGCAATCGCGCGGTATTCACCACTCGGCTTCCCGCTCCCGGCAAGTATGAGGTCTACGTCTCATACACGCCGGGCGAGTCGCGAGCGACCAAGGTGCCGGTCACCATTGGCGCGTCGAGCGGAGAGGTGCGCGTGACGATGAACCAGCGTGAGGCGCCGACGCACGGCCCCTATGTTTTGATTGGCCAATTTGACTTCGGTGCAGAGGCCAGGGTGGTTGTCACGACCGAGGGCACCGAAGGGTTTCACGTCACCGTCGACGCGGTCCGCTGGGTAGCCGCTGACCTTGCGACTGGCGACGCTCGGGCGGCGCTCGAAGGCGACGATGCGATAACGGTTCGCGAGCGGTTGCGTCGCGAGCTGGACGCCGCCAAGCAGGAGGTCGCGCGATTGGAGGGCGAGGCTCCTCCGGCTGCCCCCGTTGCCATGTGTGTTCGCGACCGTGCGCACCCCGCTGACGATCACCTTCGTATCCGTGGCCAAGTGCGCTCGCTTGGCGATTTGGTTCCGCGCGGCTGGATGTCCGTGATTGAGCTGCCCGAGTCAGAGCACATCACGATTCCCGCAGATGTCAGTGGTCGTTTGCAGCTCGCACAATGGCTGACATCTCCCAGTCACCCGCTCACCTCACGGGTGATGGCGAATCGGATTTGGAAGCATCTGATGGGCGAGGGCATTGTCGCAACGCTCGACAATTTTGGCTCGATGGGAGAGCCGCCCACGCATCCAGAGCTGCTCGATCATCTGGCGATCACGTTCCGTGAGGACGGCTGGTCGATAAAGCGACTGATTCGCCGCATCGTGACGACCCGCGCCTATCGACGCAGCAGCGAGGCAACGGACCAGCAGATCGCCAAGGACCCCGAGAACCACTGGCTGGCTCGCGCGCGCCGACGACGCTTGGATGCCGAGGCGTTGCGAGATTCGATGTTGGCGGTGAGCGATTTGCTGAAGCCCTTTGACGGCGGACGCACCATCACCAAGCTGTCGGCATATGATTTGGGCTACCAGTTCGGCGACGTGCGCGAGCGCAGCGTTTACGTGCCCGCCTTCCGCAACGCGCGGCTGGAGCTGCTGGAGGTGTTTGACGCTGCAAACCCCAATCTCGTGACGGGGCGTCGCGCCGTCAGCACGTTGCCAACGCAAGCGCTATTCCTGTTGAACAGTCCGTTTGTGCAGCAGCAGTCGGAGGCGATTGCGAAGCGGCTGTTGCAGATCGCTCCGGATCGGCGTTTGGAGGAGGCGTTTCTGCTGCTGCTTCAGCGCCCGGCTTGCGAGACAGAAATGGATTGGGCAAGAGGCATTGTCGATGGCGTCGATCCTGCGGACGAGGCGGAGAGGTGGAGCCGTTTTGCTCAACTGTTGTTAGCCAGCGTCGACTACCGATACTTGTACTGATTGTCGAAGAGGTGTCCTGGTGGAGTCATCCCATCGATTCTTGCCTGCTGCTCCCTTGAGTCGACGGCAGTTGCTGCGCACAACCGGCTGTGGCTTTGGCGCACTGGCCCTTCAGTCACTCGCTGCGCCTTCCGCGACGGCTGCGAGCCCGCTTGAGCCGAAGGCGCCGATGTTTCGGGCTCGAGCCAAGCGAGTGATCTTCATTCTGATGCATGGCGGCCCCAGCCACGTTGATTCGTTCGACTACAAGCCGGAACTGATCGAGCGCGACGGACAGTCGATCGAGTTCACGGGCGTGCGATTCAACACCTTTGGCAAGAAGAGCCAGCGGACATTGATGAAGCCGCTTTGGAAGTTTCAACAATACGGGCAATGCGGGCAGCATGTCTCGGAGTTGTTTCCGAACATTGCCGAGCATGTGGATGACCTCTGCTTCCTGCACGGGATGCACACCGAGGGCGTTGCGCACGGTCCTTCCACGTTGTTTTTGCATTGCGGCGCCACGAACCTTGTGCGTCCTTCGGTCGGCTCGTGGGTGACCTATGGGTTGGGCACGGAGAATCAGAATCTGCCTGGCTTTGTGACCATCTGCCCGTCATCGAGCAAGGGTGGTCCGCGCAATTACGGCAACGCATTCTTGCCGGCGATCTATCAGGGCACGACGCTGGGCCGCGCCATGTTGCCCGCCACCGAGGCGCGAATTCGCCATCTTACGAACGAGCGACTGGACAAGCCCGAGCTGCAGCGGATGTTCGATCAGCTGCAGGCGCTGAATCGGCAGCAGGTGTCCCGGCGGCCGGAGGATGATGAGCTGGCGGCCGTGGTCGAAAGTTATGAGCTGGCGTTTCGGATGCAGATGAAGGCGCCGGAGACGCTTGATCTCTCTCGCGAGACACCGGAGACTCTGCGGATGTACGGCATGGATGAGTCGCACACGGAGAACTTTGGCCGCCAGTGCCTGATGGCTCGCCGCTTGGCCGAGGCGGGGGTGCGTTACATTCAAGTGAATTATTCCGACGAGTCGCCTAATCCTCGCTGGGACCAACATAGCAACATGCCCAAGCATATGGATCACGCTCGGGCGACGGACAAGCCAGTGGCGGGCTTGCTTGCGGACTTGAAGCGGCGTGGCTTGTTGGACGACACGTTGGTTTGGTGGGGTGGCGAATTCGGCCGCACTCCGTTCAATCAGAGCAATAACGGCCGCGACCACAACCCGCGTGGCTTCACCGTCTTTTTGGCTGGAGGCGGAGTGAAGGCGGGCTTCCGCTACGGCGCCACCGATGAAATCGGAGATTCTGCAGTCGAGGGCCGTGTTCACATGCGCGACCTGCACGCGACGATTCTGCATCTACTTGGCATGGACCACGAGCGGCTAACGTATCGCTACGCCGGCCGCGATTTTCGGCTGACCGACATTGCAGGTCGCGTCGTCAAGGACATTATCGCCTAGCCGGCTGTTTGCGGCGATTGGGCAATTGAGTCAGCCCTTTGCATCCGGGTTGTTGTCCGATGCCAAGCTGGCCTTCGGCAAGGCCTGCTCTATCGAGACTTTTGGTCAGGCCCCCCCGTGGTGGTCTCGTTATTGCGATGCACGGGACTCCTCGGCTGTGGCGAGGACCGCCACGGTTGTGACGTGGACAGACACGTCGCCTTTGGGACCGCCAGCCGTCGCCCTCCGTCCCCCGGGGACAGACACCGACGCCTCGGCTATGGGGGACCACCTCGGCTGTGACGGGGACAGACACCATTTCACCAGTCGTCGCCTTCCATCTCCGGGGACAGACACCAACTGCTCTCCCGGGGACAGACACCAACTGCTCTTCCTGGGGACGCGCGCAAGTTGCAAGATGCGGTCGAATTCCTCTGCGGGCGCCGGTGGGATGAGTTTTCTGGTGGTGTCGAACGTGGGACGAGACTCTTGTCCACGTCGATTTCTGGGACGCAGCAAGACCAACGCGCGCTTCCGGGTGTCAATCAGTTGTCACACGGCACGCTGATCGTCGTTTTCGAGTGTCGAAGGGATGTCACACTCACGCACAAAGTAGCAATCAGTTCGAACAGTGTGAGGCTACAACGAATGAGAGGTGGCAGCGTTAGCGCCCATAGACATGGACCGTTGAATTGGAAGGACCCCGGTAATGTCACGGAAGAATCGAAGCGAGACTTTCAATCCGCGAGTGCGAGGCACCTATCATGTCTATTCGCGCTGCGTCCGTCGCGCGTGGCTGATGAACGACGGCGAAAAAGACCGTAGAGGCCGGTTGCTGGAGATTCTGAATGAGCTGGCGGAAGTCTATGCGATCGCAGTGCTGGCGTCGGCGTTCCTATCCAATCACTTTCATCTTGTGCTGGTCAATCTGCCGGAGCTCGTGGATCAGTGGAGCGACCGTGAGGTAATGTTGCGTGCGCAACGAGCCTACCCCAGCCGATTCAAGACCATGGGGATCACAGGACCGCCAACAGATGAACAGATGGTTGTTCTGCTTCGCAAAAGAAAGCTCATCAAAGAGTTCCGCCGCCGGCTTAGTGACATATCGTGGATGATGCGCATGCTTAAGCAGCGATTCGCGGCCGAGGTGAACAGCGAGCTTGGTGAAACGGGCCATTTCTGGGAGGGACGATTTAAGCTAATCGAGATCCTCTCCGAAGCGCAACTGGTTGCCACCATGATTTATGTGTCGCTCAACCAAATCAGGGCGGGCGAAGCCAGCACGCTGGACACGTCGTTCTGGACGTCCGTATGTTGGCAACTGCAGGCACGACAATCGGCAGTGAGCGCGGAGATGTCCCTCGCTGAGTTGCGGGCCGGTCATTTGGCGCCGTTGGGCACAGACCACGCCCCAAAGCCCAAGTTCAAGGCGGGCACTCCAGGCTCCTATCGCGCAAGCGACACTCCGTCCATGGAAATGTCGCTCGATGAATTTGTCCGCCTGGCACAATGTGCCTATGAGCTGTCGGAGGGCAAGCGAGCCAAACCGACTCCCTCGGTCGCAAGGTCAATGGAGCGCGTCCAGCTTTCACAAGATCAACTGGTCCAAGCACTCGCTGGCATTCTTTAATCCGCAGCGTTAACTTGCCGCACGCATGCGACTGAGATGAAGACGCACTTTGGGCATGCTCCGAAGCCCAAGCTCACGGTTGTCCAGGTTCGCACCGTGCGAGTGCAGTTGTACATTGGCATGCTCGATGCGCCTCCGCGTTTCGAATGGCTAGCGAGCCAAACTGTTGCCGTCGGTCGCGACACTGCTAGATCACGTTCAGTTACCAGAATAATCGTGCTTGAGCAACTCGGTGCTCTTCGATGCCATGTCAACTTGCTGCTTAGCTGTTCGAATAGGGCGTTGAAGACGTCCGGCGAGTGAAGTTGCACAATCGCCCTTGTTCTTACTGCCGTTCCGTTTCTCATCAGGCAGATTGGCGATTTGAGCCTGGGGGTGCGCGTCGCCATAGGCGGGCAGACCCCGGCGCGTTTCCCCAAACGCAGTGGAGCGGTCCTTAATCGGGCAGTTCCTGCAGTGTTCGCCCCAACGCAGCGGTTCCCGACGCGGCGAGCGGTTCCAAACGCAGCAGGGCAGTGATTTGCCCGACTCGAGTCGTTGAATATCGATGCCTTCGGTTAGCAGTGATTAGTGTCTGTCCCCAACGCGGGAGAGTGGTTCCCAACGCTCGGGCCCCGTCAGTCCGTCCCAGTGCGGCGACGCGATATGTTCTCCCCATGAGCTCATGGGATCCCGGACCCCAAGGTTATTCGCTGCGGCTCGGCAGTGTCTGTCCCCAACGCGTCCCCAACGCGTCGAGGGGCTGCGGCTCGGCAGTGTCTGTCCCCAACGCGTCGAGGGGCTCGTCCCCAACGCGTCGAGGGGCTCCAACGCAGCGGGCGGTCTCCAAGGTAGCAGGGCAGCGACTTGCCTGACTTGAGTCGGCGTCGCTGAATGTCTTCAGGTAGGACGGCAGTGTCTGTCCCCAACGCGGGAGGGCAGTACGCAATGCAGCGGGCGGTCCCCAACGTGCCCCTGTCCACAACAATTTGAGCGAGCCGGTCGTCTGTTCCAGTGCAGCGGAGCGATTTGTTCTCCCCATGAGCTAAGGTCTTATGCTTCGATCGGAACCGAGCCCCCAGTTGGCCAGTGAGTAGTCGTGTCTGTCCCCGCGCCATCGGACTTGTTCTCCCCATGAGCAATGGTCTTATGCTTCAATCGGAACCGAGCCCCCAGTTGGCCAGTGAGTAGCCGTGTCTGTCCCCGCGCCATCAGTGCCCAGTTGGCCAGTGAGTAGCCGTGTCTGTCCCCGGGCCATCGGACTGGCCCTGCGCCCGACGGTCCTCGCGCCATCGACGCACCTATGTTACGAACGCGTTGCGTGGGAGCTGCGATCGAGAGTCTATAATTGGCGAAATCGCTTGGTTGTTTGTATGAATTGGGTCTCGAGGATTGCTCCATGTTTTGCCGACGCTTCCTATGCTGTGTCTTGGTTCTGCCGCTTGCGGGGCCGCTTGTGGCGAATGAGCCGGTGTTGCCGAGCCGTATCGCGGCGGTCTCGCTGTTCAAAAACGGCCTGGCGCTCGTCGAACGACGGGCGACGCCCGTGGCGGCGGGGGTCTACCAGCTGGATGAGGCCCCTCGTCCGATTCATGGCACCATGTGGATCGAAGGCGATCGCAGCCTGGTTGCCCGCGTTGCCGTGCGGGAACGAGAGGCTGGGCCGGCGAGCCCGAGCGACCTGCAACGTGATTACGCGGGACGTCGCGTGACCATCCACCTGCAAGACGTGCCGACGCCAATCAGCGGAGTTGTCCGAGACTTCGCTCGGGAGGAGAACGCCGAGCCGGAGGCAAACCCCGCCGTGCGAGTCAGCCGCTATTCGCCCCGTGGGAACGCCCGCTTCCTTGTGTTGGAAACCGAGCAGGGCGAGTCGTTGGTTGACACCGCACGAATCGCCTACATGCAGGCGACGGGGAAGGCCAAGCCAGCCACCGAACGCCAGTCCGTGCTGCTGCTCGAAGTGGGCGAGCAAGCCAAAGGCCGGGAAGTGCGGATCCGCTACCTGACCACGGGGCTGTCATGGGCGCCGACCTATCACGTGGATTTGCTCGACAAACAACGGCTTAGGATCAGCCAGACCGCCTTGATTCGCAACGAACTGGCCGACGTGCGCGACGCCGAAATGCAGCTGATTTCAGGATTCCCCAATATCCGCTTTCGCCATGTCACCTCGCCACTGGCGCCCGGCTCGACGTGGAGCCAATTCTTCTCCCAGCTGAACCAGGGACCGTCCAACTTCTCGCATGTGCTCGGCAACAATATCGCGATGCAGCAAGTCGCGTTCAACCAGCGCGCGCCGTCCGGTGACATGGATCTGTCTGCGATTCCGGCGGGCGATGGCGTCGATTTGCACTATGAGTCGATCGGCCGCCGCTCGCTGGCCAAGGAAGAGGCGTTCCAATTGCAAGTGGCCGCCGCCGAGGCAGCCTATCGCCGGATCGTCGAGTGGACCGTGCCCGACACGCACGATGCATATGGCAATCGAGCTGACTCGCGCGGCAACTCAAACAATGAGGAGTCCGTCGGCGATCCTTGGGACGCGCTGGAATTCCGCAATCCGCTGCCGTTGCCGATGACGACGGGCCCAGCCACCATCACGGCGGACGGCCGCTTCAACGGGCAGACCATCAGCTACTGGGTGAATCGTGGCGAGCAGACCACGCTCAAGGTCACCAAGGCGCTCAGCATTCGCACCGTCTCTGTCGAAAACGAGCAACAGGGCGAATCACGCGACATTGTCTACATTGCCAATCGCGCCTACGGGCGAGTCAAGGTCGACGGCAGCGTGACCGTCAGCAACCATCGCGCCGAGCCGGTGGAGATGCTCGTGCGGCGGCAGTTCTCCGGCGATTTGGTGCGGGCCGATGGCGATCCCAAAACCGTTCGGCGCGAAGAGGGCGCGTACTCCATCAACCGCCGCCATGAATTGGTTTGGTCGCTGACCTTAAAGCCGGGCGAGACTCGGGAGTTGAAGTACGAGTATCGTCTGTTGGTCAACCGCTAACGGCGGCCACGCGGCGCCGAATCTCGTCACAAAGCTCCGCTGGCAACGCTCCCGCCTCGCAGCTGGCGAGATTCTCGGCAAGGTGCAAGAGATTGCAAGTGCCAACAATGGTGGTGTGGCAAGCCGGATGGGATAACGTGTGCCGCAGAATCAGCGCGGCGCGCGTCATCCCGCCCGGCAGCAGCTCTTCGAGCCCCGCTCGCTCCCAAACCTCGTTCAGCTGCGTGCGCTGAATCTCCGCATCCGGGCCGCCTTGGGCGACCCCGCCTCGGACAATGATGCCGGCCCCGCTGGCGGCCGCGCGACTAAGCCACTCGTCGTGCTCCGGGGCAAGGCAGCTGAAGGGGATCTGAAACGTGTCGAACACGTTCAGATCGATCAGGGCTGGCAAGTCGGGCAGCTTGGTCGAGACGCCAATGAACCGCGTCAATCCCCGCTCGCGCAGATCAAGAAGCAGATCGATCAGCCCCGAGGTTCGCAACGTCTCGGCATCGCCCCCGTGGAATTGCAGCAAGTCGACATAGTCGGTTCGCATCCTGCGGAGGCTGGCGTCGATGTTGCGACGCACGACTTCAGGCTTCCACTCGTGACGCACCTCGAGATGGTCGTCGTGCTGAATGTATGCGCAGCCACATTTGGTTGCGAGGAAAAACTCGCCGCGGCGGGAGCCCAGGGATCGCCCGATCCGCTCCTCGCTGATGCCGTAATCGGGGGCGGTGTCGATGAAGTTGATGCCGGCGTCGAGCACCGCGTGGAGCACGCGCTCCGCTTCGGCCTCCTCCACCACGCGAACGCCCCACGTGCGCGGGCCGCGCAGCCCCATGCTGCCATAGCCGAGCTGCGTGACCGCCAGGCCGGTGCGCCCCAAAATATTTGTCTTCAAGTTGGCCATCGGTCACTTGCGGCGGACGTGCAGCAGCACCGGTTGCGTCGTCTGATTTCCTTCCTCGCCGGTGCGGAGGAAAAACGTGCGAGTCTGCTCCGGCACGAACGGCGCGGCGGTGATAAAGAACTCGCGGCGAGTCTGCCCCTCCACAATCATCAGGCCGTTCAGGCCGATGTTGTCGACAAACACACCATGCGGCAAGTTGCGGCCGGCGTCGTGGCTTCCCAGTGAGATTCGTCCGTCGTAGCCAAGCCGTTCCGCCACCACTTCGGCAGTGATCGTCTCGCCCGGCGCAATGGTTAGTTCCACGGGGCCGTCAGCAGCCGTCGAGTTCTCGCCCGAACGGACAATTCGCACCAGGATCTTGGGCCGCTCGGCAACTTTAATGGCGCCGATCGAATTCACTTCTCGCTCGACGGTCTGCCCATGAATGGTAGCGCGAGCAATGACTCGCACTTGCTTCAGTTGCTCGTCGGTGGGTTGTTTCGCGTCGGAATCGGCGCGAATGACGCCGCGGGCATTGAATTGGCCCGCTTCGATGGTGATCGGTGAGGAAGATTGAATGCCATCGGGCAGGCCTGTCAGCGTGACCTCGACGGGGCCGTCGAAGCCGTCAATTCGCTTCAGGTTCAAAGTAAACTCTTTGCCGCTGCCGACGTTGATCGTAGGATTGGCGCCGGCCAGGCTGACTTCGAATCCGGGCTGAGGAGATCGCACGGTGAGCTCGTAGTGATACTTCTCGCCTTGCTCGCCTCGAATATCGGTGACGCGCACGAAGTAGTCGCCGTCCGCCGGCGCCACGAACGTGAGCCGCGAGTCACTGCCCCATTCGCGCAGCGGATCGTCGTCATTCTCGAAGTAAACAGGGAATAGCGGCAGTCCGTTGGGCAACGGAGCGGCGCCGACCGGCAACGGCCGGACGATGTAACACGGCTCGTGCAAGGCGTGTGCCATCGCGGAGGTGCCGAAGTACGTGTGCCGATTGCCTTCACCGGGATAGACCAGGAACCCGGAGTCGGGACCGCGCGGGTAGTGCCAAAGCTTCACCACCTCTCCGTTGCAGTAGAGAAACTCGTTGAGCTCCATCTCCTCCCAGTTGTGGACGCGAAAGTCGCCGCTGGTTGTGGAGTCCTTGCCGCGGAAGGTGAAGTACGAGTCGCGAAGCGCTTGCAGCAGCGCTCGTTGCACGGGCACTCCGTTGCCGTCAAGCACCTCGATGCGGCTGTCGAGCTGTGACATGTTCCGCGCTGCACTGATCTCCATCACGACGCTCTGGCCGGCGTTGGCGTGAAACCGAAACAAGTCTTCGTCGCTGGCCCCTGCTTCCTGCGACTTGGCAGCCGCGATCACGCCCTTGACAACGGCTGGCAGTTGCAATGATTGCGCTTCCGCCAGAGTGTTGTTCGGCTCGCGCTCGTCCTGTGCCTGCAATTCAGCCGCCGGACCAGCCGCGACTTCCGGCTCAACCGCCTGAACCGACCCCGGTGTCGATCCGCCGCGCGACGCGATGTCGCGGAGCTCGGGAAGCTCCAGCTGCTCAAAGGCGCCATCCATTCGGCCCACCAGCAAGTGCCGGTCGCCCTCGAACGGGGAGACCGCCACGGCGCTGACCACATCCGGTTGTGCAGGGAATAGATGCACTTGCGAGTAGTCGGACGTGTCCCACAGTTTGAGCGTGCGGTCCTCGGCGACCGAGAGCAGCAACCGCCCGCCATGAAGGAAACGGAGATGGCTGACAGCGCCCTCGTGGGCAAACCTCGCGTGCAATAGCGGATTAATCCGTTGAGCATCTCGAGAGACGAATTGCCAGACGCGAATGCGATTGTCGGCGCCTCCCGCCACGATCTGGTCGCCGTCCGGACTGAAGCGAACCGTGTACTGCTCTTTCAACGGCTGGCTGAGCGTGTCCAACCGCAGGCCGTCGGAGACGCGCCAAACTTTGATCGTGTCGTCCGCGGAGGCACTGGCCAGCGAAGCGCCATCCGGGCTGAAGTCGAGGTCATAAACGGCGCCGTTATGTCCGGTGAGTTCCCGCAGCGGAGCTTGCGTGGCGACATCCCAGAGAATGATTTTGCGATCGTAGCTGCCGGTCGCCAGCAGCTTGCCATCGGGGCTAAGGGTTGCGACGTGTATCGAGTCGTGGTGGCCTCGGAAGCTGTGCAAGAGCTTCCCGGTCCGGGTGTCCCAGACGCCGGCCCAGCCCGTTAGGCCCGTAGCGCCCGAGGTGGTGACCAGTTTGCTGCCGTCCTTCGAGAAACGAACACAAGCCACCTTGCCCTCGGGATTGCCCAACGGAATCGCCACATTGAATTGGTCGGAGCGCAGCTCGACACGCCCGAAGGACCCCATGGCGATGAGACCGTTGGCCGCCCAATCAAGCGCGGTGATTGGCTTGTCGAACTTTGCCATCGGCTTGATCTTGGGCGTTCGCAGCGCGAAGGCCGGCTCGGCGCCAGCTGGCCCCCGCGCGCCCTGCTCGATCCAACGAACCAACAATGCCGATTCCTCGGCAGTCGGCTGCGGGCTGTCCTCCGGCGGCATCAATGGCTCATCCATTCCTCGCAAAAGCCGCGTAAGCCGACTGGCGTCCGGATTGCCGGGAACCAGGACGGCTCCATGCTCGCCGCCGCGCTGCAGCGCAGCAAATGTTTGCAACGACAGGCCGCCTTCGCGATCGGCCGCGTTATGACAGCCCGCACAGTATTTTTGCAGCAATGGCGCCACTTGCCGTTGGTAGTCGACGGCTTCGGCGGGATCCGTTTCGGCGGCCCGGCCGACGGCAGTCCAGGCCATCAGCGCGAACAGCGTCAGTAGCGTGAAGGTTGCGCCGCGGCGCCGCGTGAACTGCGTGAACTGCGTGAATCGCATATGCATGGCGTTCGAGTGTTTGCGCGTGGTCAATGATTGAAGAGAAACTCGCGGCTGGTCATAACGCTCCAAAACAGATCTTCCAGAGCAGCTCGGCGGTCGTCCGACGCTTCGTACAGCTTCACCAACTCCCGAGTCTCTTCGTCGGTGGGGGACCGCGACAGCGCCGCATGAAAGAGTTCATTCAGGATCGCGGCGCCGTCGGCATTGGCGTCGAACAGCCGTTGCACGCGTCCTTCCTTGGCGGCGAGTTTTTCGTTGAGCGTGTCGCCGTTGGACAGATGCAGCACCTGCACCATGCTGGCCTCGTCGGAACGCTCGCATTCGCAAGTGATTTCGCGAGTGTTGCGGCCGAACGTCTTGAGGAAGTAGGACGCCACCGCGGAGTCGTACAGCTGCACGGCGCGGGTGCCCTTGGGATAGAAGTCCGTTTTGTTGCGGTCGGCGCCCGGAAAGGCAATCTCGTCGAACACCGACGGCGCATCGGTGACTTGTGAAATCGCGTCGAGCAGCACCTCGGCCATCAGCCGTCTCGGGTAATAGCGAGAGTAGAAGCGGTGCTCCTCGCGATTGCCCGCGAGCGGCATACTGGAGCGCTGGTAGGCGTTGGAACGCAGGATCTCGCGCATCAGGGACTTCAGATCAAATCCACTCTCGACCACATGCGACGCGGCGGCCGACAGCAGCTCCTCGTTGGAGGCGGGGTTGGAGTCGCGCATGTCGTCGACCGACTCGACGAGACCGACGCCGAAGAAGTTCGCCCAGACGCGGTTGGCGATCGAGCGGGCGAAATAGGGGTTGTCGGGCGACGTCAGCCACTCGGACAACGCGACGCGACGATCGACGGGGGCCTCGAACTCGAGCGCATTGCCGTCAAGCGGACTGGGTGGCTGCGGCTTGCCGGTCAACGGCTGGATCAGGTCGCCCTTGGACTCGACGTAAACGGTGCGGATGCCATCGCCGCTGCGGCTGTCGCCGCCCCAACCTTTGCCTCGCACGCGGGCGAACATGTTGGCCATCGCGTAGTACTGATTGTTGGTCCACTTCTCCAATGGGTGGTTGTGGCATTTGGCACAACCGATGGAAAGGCCCAGAAAAGCCTGGCTGACGTTCTCCGTGATCGACTCGGGGTCTTGATGCAGCGCATAAAAATTGGTGGCGCCGTTGATGTCCGTGCGCCCCTGGGCGGTGATCAGTTCACGCACGAAACGGTCCCACGGTGTGTTCGCCTCCACATGCCCGCGGATCCACTGATAGAAAGACTTGACGCCCACGGGGCGAAGCCGCGTGCCGTTGATCAGCAGCAAGTCGGACCAGCGGTACGTCCAATAGTCGACAAACTCGGGCCGCGCCAGCAGCCGGTCGATCAGTTGATCGCGCTTCGCCAGCGACGGCTCGGTCTGGGCGAGAAAGGCTTGCGTCTCCTCGGCCGTGGGCAGCACGCCAAGCGTGTCGATATAGGCGCGGCGAATGAACTCCGCGTCGTTGCAGAGCGGGGATGGCGGCAGGCCGAGCTCGGCGAGCTTGGCATTGACTTGCTGATCGATGAAGTTGCGCGGGGGCTGGTCGCCAAAGGCGGTCGCCTCCAGGGGCTTGCCGTAAGGCGATGTCACTCGCGCGATCGCGATCTGGCTCGAGTACCACGCCGTGATGGCGCCGACGCCGTTGCCGACGATCTGCACCTTGCCTTGTTGGTCGACTTGAGCAACCGTTTCGTCGGCGGAGGCGAATTTGGCCCAGCGAGTGACGTCTTCCACTCGGCCGTCGCTATAGTGCGCTTGGACGAGCACCTGTTGATGCTGGCCCTTGGCGAGCATGGAGTTGGCGGGCAGCACCTCCAGTTTTTGCAGCCGTGGGTCATCCTCGCGCGGGCCCGGCGCCCCATGTGCGATCCATTCGCTGAGCACGCGATACTCGAGCGAGTCGACGTCGAACCGCACGCCTCCCTTGTGGGGAATGGCTCCGGTGGGCTTTGCCAAGACGAGGCTGCGGCCGGGATCGGACAACTCCACTCGCCGGCCCCGCGCCTGGCGCGTGATGGTGAAGTGATCGGAGTCCGGATCGTATCCTCGCAGGGACAGCCGGAATCCTCCTTTGCCCGCCAAGGCGCCGTGGCAGGCGCCGCTGTTGCAGCTCAACTTCGCCAGCACGGGCTCGACGTGATTGCGAAAGCTCCACGGCTGCGGCTGCGTCATGCCGACCACTTTGACCGTGGCGGTGGCCTCGTGATCGCCGAGCTTCGCGGTCAACGTCACCTCGCCATCGGCGACGGGCTTGAGCCAGCCACGGGCGTCGACCTCGGCGATCCAAGGATTGCTGGATGTCACCGTGGCTTCGGCCGGAGCGCCAAGGCGCCCTTTCGCATCCTGGTGCAGCACGAGCACGTGCCGTCCGCCTTCGGGGCCGGACAAGGTTAACGTCGTCGGCTGAATCGAGATTCCCTGCGCATGACAGACATGTGTCAGCACAGCCAGCGTGAGCAACGCGGCGCCGAGCCAGGTGGCATGGTGGCGAGGACAAAGGACGTGCGGGCAAACTCGCATGGGTCGGTCGGAGGCTCGGGCGGAGGCTTTAGGCGGAGGTTTTCGATGGCGATCGGGATTGGCGACCCGGTGCAGGGCAGAGCGGTTGAGCTCAGAACAGCTCGTGAATCTCGCGTTTGCCGAAATCGATCAGGGGGAACGGCCGGCCAGCCGGGCCCGGCAAGTGGTGCTCGAGGTTCAGTCCCAAGCTGCGGTAGATGGTGCCCACGATGGCGGCGGGCTCGGCCGGGCGTTCGGCCGGGACTCCGCCGATCGGATCGCTGCGGCCGATGACTCGCCCGCCTTGGACGCCGCCGCCGGCGAATCCGCAGGTGAAGCATTGTGGCCAGTGGTCGCGCCCGCCGGCCGGATTCACGCGGGGCGTGCGCCCAAACTCGGCGACGTTGCAGACCAGGGTGCTGTCGAGCATGCCGCGTTGATCCAGGTCCTCGAGCAACGCGCTATAGGCCTGGTCATACATCGGCGCCACGATGTTGCGCATGCCCTCGATCGAGGTGAACGGCTTGGAGCCGTGGATGTCCCAAGTGATTTCGTTGAACACCGTCAAGAAGGTGTTGATCGTGACAAACCGCACTCCCGACACGATCAGTCGCCGCGCCAGCAGGCAGCATTGGCCGAAGCGATTGATGCCGTAACGCTCGCGCACTTTGCGAGGCTCTTTGGTCAGATCGAACGCCTCGCGAGCCTGGGCGCTGGTCATCAGCCGGTAGGCTGCTTGGAAGTTGTCGTCGAGCATCTGCGCGTTCTCGGTCGCCTCGAAGCTCTTGACGGTCTCGTCAACAACGCTTCGCATCTTGCGGCGGCGATCGAGCCGCGCGTCTCCGATCGTGGGAGGCGGCAGCAGATCGGGCACCTTGAAGTTGGCTTTGCTGGGATCGGCCATCAGGGCGAACGGATCGTAAGCCTTGCCCAGGAACCCGCCGGCCTGCCCATTGGGCAGATTGCCGCCGCCGCGGCCCATGGTTTCGGGAAGCACGACATGCGGGGGCAAGTCAGTCTTGCGGCCACGCAGGTAGGCCACGACGCTGCCGACATGCGGTGAGTTGATGCCGCCGGTGAACAGCCGCCCCGTCTGCATCATCTGCCAGCCGGCATCGTGCACGGCGGCGCCCGAGTGAAAGCAGGATCGCACAAGCGAGAACTTGTCGGCAATCTTGGCGTGCCGAGGCAGGATCTCGGATAGTTGCATGTCGGCAACGGCGGTCGAGATCGGCTTGAACGGCCCGCGCACCTCGGCCGGCGCGTCGGGCTTCATGTCGAATGTGTCGATATGGCTCGGCGCGCCCAGGTTGAAAATCATGATGGCGGCTCGGTTGTCGTGCCGCGGATCCACTTGGCCGCTTTCCCGCGCGGCCAGATACTCCGGCAGCGACAAGCCAACTGCGCCGAGCGTGCCGACTTGCAGCACATCGCGCCGATTCACGCCTTGGCAAGTCTGTGCCACGCCCTCGCCGATCAATC
>JAGQPF010000320.1 GCA_020426845.1 Planctomycetales bacterium | reverse complement strand
CCGTGGAATTGCGTCACGGACGCGCGTTCGCATTCGCGCATCACAAGCGCAAAAGCCCCGGAGGGGCGACAGACGGTGGCCACGGGCGCAAGCCCGTGGAATCGCGTCACGGACGCGCGTTCGCATTCGCGCATCACAAGCGCAAAAGCCCCGAAGGGGGCGACAGACGTTAGCCACGGGCGCGAGCCCGTGGAATTGCGTCTCGGACGCGCGTTCGCATTCGCGCATCACAAGCGCAAAAGCCCCGGAGGGGCGACAGACGGGGCTTGTGCGTTTGGGCGGCGCGCCTACGCAATCCACGGGCTCGCGCCGATGACTACCCTACCGGCATGCCGGGCACCCCCTCCACGGGACGCTGCCCAAAAAAGTTGAGACTTTTTTTGGCGGACGGCGGAATGAGAACAGCTACTCCTTTTAACTGCAGAATTCTCCTCGCCTTTATGGATGGGATTCCTCGTGGGAGTCCAATGCCGCGCGCGACTTGCGGCGGTTTTTCGGACGCGGAGGGGCGGCAGTGACGTGGAATCTGTTTACTCCGAGGCGATAAATGAAACGTGATTGGCGATCGTGGCTGTCCCGCATGGGAGGGGTCTCTCCAAGTCGCAAACGCCAGCTGGCGAGGCAGCGCCGCACGCAATTGCGGCTTGAACTGCTTGAGGACCGGCGGTTGTTGGTAGGCGACATCACCGGCACAGTGTTTCACGACTTGGATGCCAACGGCGTCGACGATCCCGCCGACAACGGGCTGGCTGGCTGGACGGTGTTTGTCGATACGAATCACGACGGCCTGCGCAGCCCCGGCGAGCCAACGACAATCACGGACGACAAGGGACGATACGCGTTTACCGGGCTGCCCGCCGGGCAGACCACGGTCTACGAAGAGTTGCAGCCGGGGTTCATGCCAACGCCCGGATTTCTGGACCACGATACGATTGAAGTTCGTGACGGACGCCGCGTGCGGCTCAAGTTCCCCAATGTGTCGGGGGCGCCGCTCACCGGCAGCGTCGCGGGCACGGTCTTTCAAGATTCCAATGTGAACGGCGCCCATGACCCGGGCGAGGAGCCCTTGCAGGGCTGGCAGCTGTTCTTGGACGTCAACGGTGACGGAGCGTTGTCACCCGGCGAGCCGACCGCGTTGACCGACTCCGACGGCGGCTACCGATTTTCCGGGGTGCCTGAGGGGCCCGTGACCGTGTACGAGCTGCCCCAGGCGGGCATGCAGCCGGTGGTTCCCGGGTTGTTCCCGTTGGACGGCGCCACCGACCATCAGGCGTTGAATGTGGTCGCTGGCGGCACGTCGCGAGCCGACTTTGCCAACCTGTTCCCGCCCGTGGGAACCATTCAGGGGACGGCTTGGGACGATGCGAACGGCGATGGCCTGCACGGAGCGACCGAGTCGCCTTTGGCCGGGCGCACCGTCTATGTGGATCTCAACAACAACGGAGCGCTCGACGCCGGCGAGCCCCAGCGCGTCACCGGCGTGGACGGCGCCTACGCATTCGAAAACATCCGCGCTGCAAGCTACCGCGTCACCGAGATGATTCCCGACGGCTGGATGTCCGCGACCGGGTTCGCAGCGAGTCGCACTGTGAATGTCTTCGTCGGCAGCTCGATTGTCACGGACTTCAACGACTTCATCCCGGTCAACGGCGCCATTCATGGCGTGGTGTTCAACGACCTGGACGGCGACGGCGCGATTTCGGCCGGGGAGCCGACGCTTGCCGATTGGCAGCTCTATCTCGACCTGAACGCCAACGGAACTTTGGACGCGGGCGAGCCCTCCGCTGTGACCGGGCCCGAGGGATCGTATCAGTTCGTCGACCTTGCATACGGCGACTATCGGTTGAATGAGGTGTTGCCGATTGGTTGGGAGGGTTGGCAGCCGACGGGCGGGCGGCAGCTGGTGCATCTGCTCAACGGCGAAGACCACGTTGCCGACTTCGCGAATCGCGAGCGAATCGGCGCCGTACATGGAACGGTTTGGAACGACCTCAACGGCGACAGCCTGATCGGAGCGGGCGACGTCGGCGTTGGCGGGCGGACCGTGTTTGTGGATCTCGACGCGGACGGGCTGCCGGGAGTGGACGAGCCCTCGGCGTTGAGCAACCCCGATGGCACCTATGTTTTGTCGCGAGTTCCCGCCGGCGCCTACAGCCTGCGGCAACAGCTGGCCGCTGGCTGGGTCGAGTCGATCGGCGCCGCCGGAGCCGTCACGATCAACGTGACAACGGGCTCGGACCAAGTCGTCGATTTCTATACCCTGCTGCCCGTGGACGGAGCGGTCAGCGGCGCCGTCTGGTTCGACAACAATGCCAACGGCGTGCGAGACGCGTTGGAGATTGGCGTCGAAGGCATGACGATGTTCGCGGACGACAATGCGAACGGGGTGCTCGATGCGGGCGAAGCCTCGGGCATCGTCGATGCCGCAGGCAACTACCGCATTGAGGGAGTGTCGTACGGAGCTCACACGATTCGCAGCGTCAACGACATTGGGCAGCCGCCGACTAATCGCGCCGGGGATTTCGCCTCGGTCCTCGTGCTGAGCGGCGAGGAATTGGTGGGCGTCGATTTCGGCTATCGCGAGCCGACGGCATTCACCATTGGCGGCGTTGTCTTCAACGACACGAACGGCAACGGAATCCGCGATGCGGGCGAGGAGGGCCTGAGTGGCGTGTCGCTCTTCGTGGACTTGAACGACAACGGAGTGCTCGACGCGGGCGAGCCGACTTCCGTCTCCTCAATCGATCAATTCTTCACACCGACGGTGGACGAGGCGGGCAAATACACGTTCGGCTTGCTGCCGAGCGGCTCCTACACGGTGCGGGAGATGGTTCCCGCGGAGCTGGAAGGCACAGCCGCGGACGCTCGGTCGCAGATCGTTTCGGTCGGGCCTCGCAGTAATCTGCATGCGGACTTTGCCAATCGGTATCGCGAAAATGAGATCCATGGTGTGGTCTTTGACGACACCGATGCGGACCACATTCGCGACGCCGGCGAATACGGACGCCCGGGCGTCACCGTTTACATCGATGTCGACCGCGACAACGTCCACGACTTGGATGAGCCGACGGCTGTCACCGGAGACGACGGGGCCTACCACTTCTACGGGTTGACGCCGGGGTCATACGTCGTGCGCGAGCTCGACGAGGGAGTCGGCCCGCGCACGTATCCGCTGACGACCGATGGGATTCTCTGGCCCGAGGGAACGGACAATCCGGCGATCGGCAACGTCAGTCCGACCTCGATCACGACTACGTTGGCCGACGGAGAGAGCTTCCTGCAGACGGTCAGCTTGACGTTGCCGTCCGGAGGCGGATTGACCAATCTGGTGGACGTCTTCCTGCTGTTTGACGACACGGGCAGTTTCACGGCGAACAGTCCGATCGTTCGCGCTGCGTTCCCGGACATCATCGCGACTCTGCAAGCCGCGATGCCGACGGTTGACTTCGGCTTTGGCGTGGGGCGGTTGGAGGAGTACGGCAGCTTCGCTGGCGAGAACGCTACTGGCCGCCCGTTTATTCTGAATCAGCCGATTGTCGGCTCGGCAACGACGGGCTTCTCCACGTCGATCCAGGCGGCGCTGGACCGCACGGCGCCCGGATTCGGCGGTGACGGCCCGGAGACGGACATCGAGGCCCTCTTCCAGGTCGTGACCGGATTGGGCTTTGACGGCAATAACAACGGCTCGGTGCTCGACAGTGGGCCGGCGGGCCTGGCGAGCACGCAGATCTTGCCCGGCACGAGTGGCGACGTGCCGAGTTTCGCATCGTTTGTGCCGGATCCGGCGAACAACGTGCTCGCGCCCGATGGCAGCATCGGCGGCGCCGGCTTCCGGGCTGGCGCGTTGCCGGTCATTTTGACCGCGACCGACACGGGCTTTGCCTATCAGCCCAACGGTGAGACGAGCGTCACGGGGCTCAACGGCGTGACGCTGCCGCTGTCGGCCTTGACGCAGGCCTCGCGCGGCACGACTCCGTTTAGCTCGGGAGCGGGAATTCAGGAGACTGTCACTGCGCTGAACGCGCTGGGCGCCCTGGTCGTCGGGCTGGGCACGAACGCCGCTGCCACGGTCGATCCGCGTTTGGGGCTGGAGTCGCTCGCTCGGCTGACGGGCGCCGTCAATCACTCACTGACGACGATCGAAAACGGCACCGCGGATCCGATCGGGCCCGGTGACCCGCTTTATTTCCAGATCAGCAGTGGCTTTGGCGCCACCGTCGCCAATGGCATCACCAATGCCATTCAAAACGCGGTCACCAACGTGGCCTTGGACATTACGCTGCAGGCATCCGACCCGAACGTGCGGATCATCAATCATACCGGGACGTTGTTCGACGTCGCGGCGGGCGGAGTCGCCACGTTTGACGTGGAGTTCATCGGCGATGGTCGCCCGCACCGCTTTGACCTGCAGTTCGTGCGAGCCGGCACGAACGTCGTGGTGGGCTCGATCCCGGTCACGATCGGGACGCCGATTGCCGGCGATGGCTACAACTACGACGACCTGGATGACGGCGAGATTCATCACTCTTCTCACTTTGGACACTATGTGCCGAATGTGGCGCCTAGCTTCACGGTGGGCGCGGACCAGTCCGTCACCGACAACGCCGGTCCGCAGACCGTGGCCGGCTGGGCCACGGATATTAGCGCCGGCGGAGTGACCGAGTCGGGTCAGTCACTGACGTTCGAGGTGACCACCGACAACCCGGCGCTGTTCGCCACGCTGCCCGCGATCTCGGCCGATGGCACGCTGACCTACGCCACGGTTCCGGGGCAGGCGGGCGCCGCCCTGGTGACGGTCGTGCTGCGTGACGACGGTGGCCAGGGGCCGAGCGGCATTGATGCCAGCGGTCCGCAGAGCTTCCAGATTTCCGTCACTGCCGTCAACGACGCGCCGGTCGCCAACGACGACACCTTTCAGACAAACGAGGGAGAGCCGCTGGTGGTTCTGGCCGCCGGCGTGCTCGCGAACGACGCGGATCCCGAACTGGACCCGCTTTCCGCCGCGATCGTCTCGGCGCCTTCCCACGGCGTGGTCACGCTGAACTCGGACGGCTCCTTCGAATACGTGCCGGTGGCTTCGTTCGTGGGCGCCGACAGCTTCACTTATGTCGCGTCCGACGGGCTTCTCGATTCGAACGTCGCCACGGTGACGATCAATGTCAATCCGATCCTGCACGCTCCGGTTGCCGGCGATGACGACTACGCGATCGACGAGGATGGCGTCTTGAGCGTCCCGGCGCCTGGCGTGTTAAGCAACGACTCCGACCTGGACGGGGACGCGCTGACGGCGGTTCTGGTCAGCAATCCCGCCAACGGCGTGCTGACCTTCGGGCCGGATGGGGCGTTTGAGTACGTGCCGTCCCCCAACTTTAACGGCGTCGATTCATTCACCTACTCCGTGACGGACGGGGGCTTCGTTTCCGCCCCGGCCACGGTCAGGATCACCGTCTCACCGGTGGCCGACGCGCCCGTCGCGGTGGCCGACGCATTTGTCGTCAACGAAGACGGAGTGCTGACTGGATCGGTGTTGGGGAATGATAGCGATGCTGACGGAGACGCTCTGGCAGCGACGCTGGTGACGGGACCCGCCAACGGCACGTTGGCGTTCAGCGCCGACGGAACTTTTGTCTACACGCCTGCCGCCAACTTCTTCGGCGCCGACAGCTTTGTCTACCAAGTGAGCGATGGTTTGCTGGTCTCTTCGCTGGCGACGGTCGCCGTGACTGTGGCCGCGGTGAACGACGCTCCGGTGGCGACCGGAGAGAGCTATGTGCTCAGCGAAGACTCGCTGCTGACTGTGGCGGCGCCAGGCTTGCTGGAGAACGACGCGGACGTCGATTCGACGTTGCTCGTCGCCCAGCGCGTTACCTCGCCGGCTCACGGCACGCTGACGCTGGGCTCGAACGGCTTGTTCAGCTACCAGCCGTTTGCGAACTATCACGGCCCCGATAGCTTCACCTACCGCGTGTCCGACGGCTTGCTCACCTCGCCGGTGGTCACGGTGAGCCTGCAAGTGGACGCCGTCAATGATGCTCCGGTGGCCCGAGCCGATGTCTACACGGTCGATCAAGACACGCTGCTGGACGTGACTGCCGCCGGCTTGCTGGCCAATGACAGCGATGTCGACGGCGACGCTTTGACAGCCGTTCTGGCTGCTTCTCCCGCACACGGCTCCGTGGTGCTCGATGCCAACGGGGCGTTCCGCTATCAACCGGACGCGGGATTTTTCGGCATCGACAGCTTCACCTACGTGGCTACGGACGGGATTCTGTCATCCGCACCCTCGACGGTCAGTGTCGAGGTGCTGGAGACCGCGCTGGGCGCCAAGTTCTTCGTGGCGGACGGCAGCGGACAGAGCAGCTTTCAGTATGCGGCAACCGGAGACTTGGTCGCCAACAACGCGCTGTCCGGCAATAACCGCAAGGCTCGCGGCATCGCCTCGAACGCTGATGGCTCGATCCAATGGGTCGTGGACGGCGGCGGCGAAGTTTACGTCTACAGCAGCGAAGGCGCATTGCTGGGGCAATGGCGCGTCGATCGAGTCGGCTCGCCGGAAGGCATCACGGTTTGGGGCAACGACCTCTGGATCGTGGACGCCGGCAACGACAACGTGCACCGCTTCGTTGGCGGAGCGAACCTGCGATCGGGCCGTGTCGAGGCAAATTCGACGTTCGCGCTGAACGGCGGCAACCGCGATGCGACCGACCTAGTCACCGACGGGCTCCACATCTGGGTCGTCAACAACACGGTCGCGCTCGACTCGGTGTTCCGCTACACGGTCGGCGGCGCCCTGGAAGGCAACTGGGCGCTGTCTTCGACCAATCCCAGTCCGACGGGCATCACGATCGACCCCAACGACGTCTCGCACATCTGGACGGTCGACTCAAGCACGGACCTGGTGTATCAGTACGACGCCGCAACGGCCCGGCTGTCGGGCGCTCAGGAGCCCAGCACGACGTTTGCGTTGGCAGCGGCCAATACGGATCCCCAAGGCATTGCCGACCCGCTGCCGCAGCCCGCGCCGACTGGCGCAACGGCTGCACCCTTGTCCGCAACGACCTCGGCGGACGCCTGGCGTCGCAGCGTGGATGACGCGATGGAGCTCTGGGAGGATCGCTCCGCACGGGCGATGCAAGTCGACGGCTTGAATCGGCACACCGAATCAGGCGACAATGTCGCACAGCGTTCCCCGGGCAACCGCAGTCGGCATTCCGTTTCGCTCGAGCCACATCACTCGCGTCGGACGGATGACATCGACCGAGTGCTTGCGGAGTTGACCTTCGATGCTCGCAGCGAGGATTGAGGTTAGTCGCGGAGTACCACGCCATCGTCGCTGATCACATCCGTGATCGGCCGCGTTCACAACACGATTGTGGACGCGGCATATCCCAGATCAGCGACGATGTCCGCACTCCAAGCGAAGCGGCAAACCTGCAAACTTACGCAACCGCATTGTGCTGGCCGAGCAACTTTTCGCGCGTAGCATGGGCGCCCTCGCCCGTGCAGAGCTGCGCAGCCCCATCGCGCCGGCCGAATCACGCTTCGCGCGTAGCATGGGCGCCCTCGCCCGTGCAGAGCTGCGCAGCCCCATCGCGCCGGCCGAATCACGCTTCGCGCGTAGCATGGGCGTCCTCGCCCGT
>JAGQPF010000319.1 GCA_020426845.1 Planctomycetales bacterium | reverse complement strand
GTCGGGACTCGCCCTGGCCACTGCCCCGCTGATACTGAAACCACTCGGCGCGGCCGTCCCGCACATGCTGAAAGATCACGTAGGGAATGAGCTGCTTGAAGCTCGGGTCCTGCTCCATCTCGGCGCGTGGCCGGTAGCTGACGTGCTCGTCCTTCAGCAATTCCGCCAAGTACCGGTCCGCATCGGGCACGAACCCCTGAAAGTGACCCAGGGCGTGAAACACGGCGGAGGGGATGACCAAAACGTGCTCGGTTTCCACGGCGGACATGGCTTCTCCGGTTGGGAGTCCGGTTAATGGTGAAACGGGTCGGCAACAAATCCCGGCAGGCGCGATTAGCCCTGAGCGGCCCAGGGAACCGCGCTACGCCACGCGCTACAGCCCCGGCAGGCAACGCTGTGAAGCATTTCTAAGAGGTGATTGATCTGGTTGTTTCCGAGGATTTAGGGCCAGAGGATGCAATTGGCTTAGTTGGCCCTGCAGGGAATCTGGCCTCCTTCAGATCCTCCAATTCCACGAAACCCCTGTGTTTCTCGTCTCAAAATGCTTCACAGCGTTGCCTGCTGGGGCTGTTGCGCGTGACGCGCCGCTCGACGAGTGCGATACGTTCTACGTGCTAGCGAGGCTTGCGCCGGCTGCGGACTTTTGCATGTCGTGGACGTCTCAGCGCGACTCGCAAGATCCAGCGAGTGTCACCCATTCGTCGACACGGGTAGAAAGTCATGCCACTCGAACCCTTCGTCAAGCGGGCCCGCCGCAAACTCCAGATGCAACACGCGGCGGTGCAACGAGGTTCCCGGTCGCGAGGCGCCGCTGCGATGGCGCAACAGGGGTCGCATGGCGAATACATCGCCGGCGTCGAGATACACCGTCTCGGTGGGCAGCGCCGGGTCATCGGTAGCGTGCGAGCCGGGCTGCACCTCGAGCGGACCGTTGTCCTCGGTCATCGGGTCGAGATGGATGCGTAATGTGAGCATCTGTTCGAGAATCTCGCGCGGGGCCTCGACATGAGGCACGCCTGCCTTGAGTGTTGGCTTGCCGTATCGCTCGCTGTGGCGATGTTGCTGCACGGCGATCGTCATATCTCGGTGCCAGGGCAATGACCAAGTGCGTTCGGGCGGCTTGTCGAAAAACAACACCCGCACCAAGCCGCAGCTGTCTCCCAAGGTTGCGAACAACAGCTCGCGCAATGCCGAATGGGCCAGTGCCTCCCTCGGCAAGCGGGTCAGTTCGAGAACGTTGCGAGCGGCATAAACCGCGCCTTTGGAACTGCGAATGGAAACGCCGTCGGCCTGTTGCTTTAACACCTCATCCAGCTCGAGCTGCGCTGAACCAAGCCACGACGCCGGAAAAACGCCAGGCACGACCGCAAAGCCGCGACGCTGCAGGGGATCGAACCAGTGCGGAACCATGGGTTTGCCGAGATGGAGTTAGCTAGCAACCGGTGGCGACAGCAACCGACTGTGGAAAAACGCCCCATTGGCAGGTCCGACAGCCGCATTCCGGCCGCAAGCGCGGTTGTGGGGTCGTTGTTCGACGCCCTCCACGCCGGTTTCCGCGAGTTCACGTTGCGAGAACTCGCCATGGACGTTGATTTTAAACGACATCCGCGAGCTCCGCCGGCGCCGCCCGGCAACCGCAACAAAAAACGCAAATCCATTCCACTAAATGACTTGCAACAAAAGGGCGACTTCCGTTTTCGGCTTTGGCGCGCCTCGTGCAATGAGGGTCCAGCGTCACCGCCTGGAAACAAGGAGCCACATCTTGGCCAAGAAGACCCACAAGACCGACGTCGCCCGCAAGTCTCGCCGTGATCTGGATTCGCTGAACGAGCTACATTTGGACGAGCAGTTTGAGGAAGACACCCAGTCCGGTCCGGATAGCCGTGAAACGGAGAGCTTTGCTCCCCGCAAGGGCGAAGGTGGACCGGACAACACTGACGATCCGGTCCGGATGTACCTGATGCAAATGGGCCAGATTCCGTTGCTCAACCGCGCCGAAGAGATCGCCGCCGCCAAGGAAATCGAGCGAACTCGCACGCTTTACCGTCGCACGATGCTGGCCAACGACTTCATGCTGCAAGGCGCCTTCGACGCTCTGCATCAAGTCCACGAAGGCAAGCTGCGGCTCGACCGCACCATTGAAGTGTCGGTGACCAACACCGCCGAGAAGAAACGCATCATGAAGCGGCTGGGGCCGAACCTGAAGACACTCGAGCACCTGCTGCAACAGAACTCGGTCGACTACCGCATCGCGATCTCGAAGAAGACGCCGATGCGGGAGCGTCGCGAGGCCTGGCGCCGCTTGGTGATTCGCCGCAACAAGTGCGTGCGGCTGGTTGAGGAGCTGAATCTGCGCACCAACAAGCTGGCGCCGTTGTTCGACCAGCTCCACGAAATCTCCCGCCGTATGACTTCGTTGCAAGAGCAGATCGCCGAGGCGATTCGCAACAACGGCGTCGCCTACAATCGCACGGTTGAGGAGTTGGAGAACGAGCTGCACTACCTGATGCGGACCACCTTCGAGGCGCCGGCCACGCTGCGTCGTCGCGTCGAGCAGACGCTGGAGTACCAAGACGAGTACGACGCCGCCAAGCGGCAGCTGTCGGCCGGCAACCTGCGTCTGGTGGTCTCGATCGCCAAGAAGTACCGCAATCGCGGACTCAGCTTCCTGGACCTGATCCAAGAGGGCAACACCGGCCTGATGCGGGCGGTCGACAAATTCGAGCACGCTCGCGGCTACAAATTCTCGACTTACGCGACTTGGTGGATTCGCCAAGCGATCACCCGCGCCATCGCCGATCAGAGCCGCACGATCCGCGTGCCCGTTCACATGATCGACACCATGAGCAAGGTCCGAGCGGTGACACGCGACCTGGTTCAAGAACTGGGCCGCGAGCCCTCGCCCGAGGAGACTGCGGAGCGGGCCGGACTTTCGATCGACGACGCTCGCTGCATCATGAAGATGTCGCGTCAGCCGCTGTCGCTGGATCAGCCCGTTGGCGACCATGAGGACAGCTACTTCGGCGAGTTCCTCGAGGACCATCGCGACGAGGATCCGCTCTACGACGCCAACCAGCAAGCCCTCAAGGATCGCATCCAGGAGGCGATGGCCACGCTCAACTACCGGGAGCGCGAGATCCTGCGGCTCCGCTACGGCCTGGCCGACGGCTACACCTACACGCTCGAGGAAGTCGGCAAGATCTTCTCGGTCACTCGCGAGCGTGTCCGCCAGATTGAGTCGAAGGCAGTTCGCAAGTTGCAGCAGCCCTACCGCAGCCGCACGCTGATGGGCTTCCTCGACGGCGCCTACGACCTGCCCGTCGACTCGGCCGAATTGGCCTAACGTCGTGAAGGCCTCTCAGGACTTCGTGCATCGCCAGGGGTGACAACCAGGTGTGACAGGTTGAAGGGACGAGTCGCTACGGTGCGCGACTCGTTCCTTTAACCATTTCTTGAGCTGAGACGCGCCAAACAGAAGCCCCGCCAAGCCATCAGCGCCGTCAGATGTTGCCCCGGGCGCAAGCCGGCGATGGCTCCGGCTTAGTGGCGTGTTGAGCAGAGCTCGGGAATCGGCTTGCCGCTCAAGGGGCGCGCCACATTGCGACCGGCAAAGGCGGTGAAGGCGAGCGAATCGGCGTCGACACCGAGGTGGCGATAGATGGTGGCGAGAAAGTCGCCGGGGCCGACGCGGCGCTCAATTGGGTCCTCGCCCTTGCGGTCGGTCGCGCCGATCACTTGCCCGGTGGTGATGCCGCCGCCGGAGAACAACATCGAGTTGGCGCGGGGCCAATGATCTCGCCCCGGCTGCACGGTGCCTTGCGGTCCGCTCGCGACGCCCCCGCCGCTGCTAGCCACATACGAGATCCGCGGAGTTCGGCCGAACTCGCCGGTCACCACCACGAGCACCCGGCGATCCAGGCCGCGTTGGTAGACGTCCTCGATCAGCGCCGCGACCGCCTGGTCGACAAACGGTGCCCGATACTTGATCGCGTCGAACACGTGATGGTTGACGGCGTGGTCGTCCCAGTTGGCGACGCGGCCACAGAGCGGCCCGTCGAACTCGGTCGCCACAATGTCGACGCCCGCCTCCACGAGCCGCCGAGCCATCAGGCACTGCTGTCCCCAGGCATGACGGCCGTACCGATCGCGCACGGCATCGGGCTCCTGCGAGAGATCGAACGCCCGACGCGCCTCGGCATTCGTCAGCAGCTCCAACGCCTGCTGCTCGTATCGATCGAGCGCATCCATTTGACCTGTCACATCCATGTCACGTCGCAGCTGGTCGAGCTGCCCGCGCAAATCAGTGCGGCGTCGCAGCTGCCGCCGCTGCGCGTCTTCGATGCGCAGGTTCGGCACCTCGAAGCTCGGCGAGCTCGGATCGCCTGTCACCATAAACGGCGCATAGCCCGGCCCGAGGAACGCCGGGCCGGCAATCTGAAAGCTGTCGTACCGATCGACCGGATTCACCGCCACGTAGCGAGGCAACGCGCGGGGAGCGGCTGAGCCAGCCGCGTCGGCCTGCTGGCGAACGAAGTTGGCCACCGACATCCAGTCGGGGTGACGCGGCCCCGGCTTGTCGGCGTTGTCGGGATCGCCTCCCAGCACTTGCAACGAGCCGGCCGGGTGGCCGCCCGCCCCATGCGCCACGCTGCGCAACAGCGTGTATCTCTCCGACTGCTCGGCAAGCTGCGGCAGCAACTCGCCGACCTGCATGCCAACCGTGCGAGTGCGGATCGGATCATAAGGCCCTCGGTACTCGGCCGGCGCCATGGGCTTCGGGTCGAACGTCTCCAGGTGACTGGCGCCGCCGCGCAGCCAAACCAGAATCACGGCCGTGTCGCGAATTTCGGGAAGGGCAGCTTCGGCACGCCACCGCAAAAGCCCCGGCAACGTCAGGGCGGAAAAGCCGGTCAGGCCGGCACGCAGCACCTGTCGGCGAGAGAAAGACGTTGAACGCGACGAACGCGAATGACGCGAATGACGAGCGGAGTGTGGGGAGGTCATGGGCAGCTCGGGGTGGGATTCTCCACATTATCCTCCAGCAACTCTCCGGACACAATGCGTCTTGCGTCCTTTGTCACACCATCCGTGTTTCGTCCGTGTTTCATCCGTGGCCTATGATCGGTCGGGTATGATAGAAGGCTCCCTCAACCTGCCTGGTCAACCCACCACGCCTCCATCATCCCGGTACACACCATGCACGCTCGCTCCCGTTGCCCCCGCCGCGCTCTTCGCGGCGCAACACTGGCCATCTTCTGGATCGCAGTCTCGGGACTCGCCACTGCCCGCGCCCAGCAGCCGCCGTATGATGTCTTCCCGTCCGCCGAGCCGCCTTACTACCGCGTCCGCTACGAAGCGTCCACCGAGCAAGGCAAGTTGATCTTCGGCGTGAACTACACCGTTTGGATCCCGGCCGAGGTCAAGACACTGCGCGGAGTGATTGTCCACCAACACGGTTGCGGCGAGGGCTCGTGCAAGTCGGGATTGACCGGCGCCTTCGACCTGCACTGGCAAGCGTTGGCCAAGAAGCACGATTGCGCATTGCTCGCGCCGTCCTATGAGCAGCCGCAGCAAGCGAACTGCCAGATGTGGTGCGACCCCCGCAACGGCTCGGACGCGGCGTTCCAGCAAGGCCTGGCCGATCTCGGCAAACAGTGCGGACACCCCGAGCTGGCCAGCGTGCCTTGGGCTTTATGGGGACATAGTGGCGGCGGGCATTGGGCGGGCGGCATGGTGTTGCTGCACCCCGACCGAGTCGCCGCGGCATGGCTGCGTTCCGGAGTGCCGCTGCTGGAAGCGAACCCCGATCGCCCCACGATCAAACCGCACACCCTCTCCGACGCAGCATTGCAGGTTCCGGTGATGTGCAACCCCGGCACCAAAGAAGGCGTCACCGTCAAAGACGGTCGATTTGCCGGAGTCTGGCCCGCCAACGAGGCGTTCTTCGGACACGTGCGCGGTCGCGGCGGCTTGATCGGCGTGGCGGTGGATCCGCTGACGGCGCATGAATGCGGCAACCAGCGTTACCTCGCGATCCCGTGGCTCGACACTTGCCTGGAAGCTCGCTTGCCCAAGTCGCCCGGCGAGCCACTGAGGCCCATGACCACCGACAACGCCTGGCTCGCGCAACCGACCGGCGCCGAGGCGGCCGCCGCGTCACAGTTCGAGGGCGATCCGTTGCGAGCCGCGTGGTTGCCCAACGAAGCCGTCGCGCAGCGCTGGATGCAATACGTGAAAGACACAGCCATCGTGGACACAACGCCGCCGCCGGCGCCCACCCACGTGAAGCAACAAGGGCGACAACTGACTTGGGAGGCCGAGGCCGATTTGGAGAGCGGGCTAGCGGGCTTCCTGATCGAACGCGATGGCCAGCCGCTGACGCAGCTGCCCGAAAAGCCCAAGAATCCGTTTGGGCGTCCGATCTTCCAAGGACTGCAGTACAGCGACACACCCGCTCAGCCACTAGTCCGCATGGCGTTCACCGACACCGAGGCAGACCCGAATCGGCAACATGTCTATCGAGTCATCGCAATCAACACCGTCGGACTCAAGTCAAAGCCCGCTGCCGCCAAGTGACCACCGAAACCGACCGACTACCCATGCACTGCCTGCCCCATTTCGCCCGTCGCCGGCCCGCGCCGGCCCCACGCGTTGTCGCAACTGTTGTCGCGGCCGTTTTCGCAGCCGTTGTCGGATCGGTGTTTTGCGCCGGCGCCAACGCTGCCGAACCAGCTCGCCCCAACATTCTGTGGCTGTCGTGCGAAGACATCAGCCCGCATTTGGGTTGTTACGGTGACGCCCATGCGAAGACGCCGATATTGGATCGACTGGCGACGCAAGGCGTGCGCTACAGCCACGCGTTTACCACTGCGGGCGTCTGTGCGCCATGTCGCAGCGGGATCATCTCCGGACTGTACCAAACGTCGCTCGGCACACACCATATGCGTTGCAACGCCGTGTTGCCGCCCGACATCAAGCCGTTCCCCGCGTATCTTCGCGATGCTGGCTACTACTGCACCAACAACTCGAAGCAGGACTACCAGTTCAAGACGCCGCGCGGCGTTTGGGACGAGTCCTCCGGAAAGGCGCATTGGCGCAATCGACAGCGCAAGGACCAGCCGTTCTTTGCCGTGTTCAACTTCACCGGGTGTCATGAGTCCGGCATTGCGGGCCGAGCGAAATACGAGAGCGTGACCAAGCAGCTGCGCGACGACGAGCGCCAAGACGCCGCCGCGTTGAAGCTGCCGCCCTACTATCCCGACACGCCCGTGGTGCGAGAAGATTGGAAACGCAACTACGAGCTGATCACGGCCATGGACCATTGGGCGGGCGGGCTGCTCCACCAACTGGAAGAGGACGGCCTGGCGGAGCAGACGATCGTATTCTTTTGGTCCGACCACGGCGTCGGCTTGCCACGCGCGAAACGCTGGCTGTACGACTCCGGCACGCACATCCCGCTCATTGTGCGGATCCCCGCCGAACTACGAAAACGTGAGGAGTTAAGCGGACAAGCGGAGCCCGGCGCCGTCAGCCATCAGTTGGTGAGCTCGGTCGATTTTGGCGCCACCGTGCTGCGACTGGCCGGCCTTGCAGTTCCCGATCACATGCAGGGCCAGCCGTTTCTGGGCGCCGACCTGCCCGAGCCGCGTCGATACGTCTATGGCGGCCGCGATCGCATGGATGAGCGATACGACATCATCCGCATGGTCCGCAATCATCGCTTCAAGTACCTGCGGAATTATGAGCCGCTGAAGGCTTACTACCAGTACATCAACACGGCGGAAAAAGGCGCGACGATGCGCGAGCTGCGCCGCGTGCACGAGGCCGGACAGCTGCCGGCTGCAGCGGAACAGTTCTTTGCGACGCGCAAACCGACCGAGGAGCTCTACGATTGCGAAGCCGATCCACATGAGCTGAACAACTTGGCGAATGACCCGCAATACCAAGACGTGCTCGTGGAGCTGCGGCGAGCTCATCGTGAGTGGTCGAAGGCAACCAAGGATGTGGGGCTGATCCCAGAGCCGATCATTGCCGAGAGAGAAGAGCAGCTGGGCAGCCGGTACGGGTTGCTCAGGCAGCCCGATGGCGACACCTACAACGAGCAGCTTGTCGCCATCGCCACCGCGGCGTCCGAGGGCCCCACCGCCCTGCCCCAACTTGCCCGAGCCTTGACTCACGAAGACAGTGTGATCCGCTTTTGGGGCGCCACGGGACTCGGTAACATCGGCAACGTCGACAAATCCGCAGGCCAGCACGCCGAGGCGCTGCGAGCTCTGCTGACCGACCCATCGGCCGCCGTGAGAATCGCCGCCGCGCGGGCGCTCTGCCAAATTCAACAACCGCAACAAGCTCTCCCGGTGCTGACTCGCGAGTTGCTCACAGGCGCCCAGTGGGAACGTCTCCATGCCGCCATCGTGCTGGACGAAATCGACGAACAAGCCCGCCCGGCGATCGCCGAGCTGAAAAAAGCGCTCGCCTACCAGCCAGGATTCCACTCCGACGGCAAATACCGCGTGCGAGTCGTCAATCGAGCGTTGAATGAGCTGCTGGGCACGGACCATCAAGTGCCCTGAGTTGGGCCCCGCCCGTGAGCGTGAGCGGGCACGGGCCCTTCGATGCCGAGGCTCAAGTTGCTACACTTCCAGAATCTGACGGGCACAATCGTCCCGAATGAGCAGACAGCTGTAGCAGGCTGTCAGCGCCACCCATGATGGAGATCCACAACGCATGTCCCTCGCTTCCGTCTACGAACCCGGCAAGTCCACGCTGTCGTTCGAGTTGTTCCCTCCCAAGACGGACGCGGGCGTTGATAGTTTGTGGAAAAACGTCGAGCAGCTGATGGAGTTTAAGCCGAGCTACATCACTTGCACCTACGGCGCCGGCGGGTCAACTCGCGAAAAGACGCTCGACATCGTCTGCGAGGCCAAGCGCCGTTTTCAATTGCCGGTCGCCTCGCATCTGACCTGCGTGGGCTCGACGGCCGACGACCTGCGCAATTATCTGAGCGAGGCACGAGATCGAGGAGTCGACGCGATCGTCGCGCTGCGCGGCGATCCGCCTCAAGGCCAGGACTCGTTTCAGCTCACGCCCGGCGGATTGCGGTACGCCAATGAACTGGTGCAGCTGATCCAAGGCGAGTTCCCCACGTTCGGCATTGCCGTCGCCGGCTATCCGGAGACGCACCAGGAGGCCGCCAGTCCGGATGCCGACCTGGAGAACCTGAAGCGCAAAGTGGACCAGGGCGGGCAGGTCGTCATCACCCAGCTGTTTTTCGACAATCGCGACTTCTTTCGCTTCCAACAGCGTTGCCGCGACATCGGCATTCACTGCCCGATCGTCCCGGGCATTTTGCCCGTGACCAACCTCGCACAGATTCAGCGCATCACTTCGCTCTGTGGCGCCAAGCTGCCCGAGGATTTTGTCGCCGAAATGGGACGCAACGAGAGCGATGCCTGGCAACACGATGTCGGCGTCGCCTTTGCACAGCGCCAGGTTGCCGAGCTGCTCGAAGCGCAAGTGCCCGGCATCCACTTCTATGTGCTGAACCGCTCGCCGGCCACCGCCGCCGTGCTCCGCGCCGTCAGCTGACGGCCACCGTGCGCCTGGGGCTGCCGTCGTTGCGCACTAAACGAAGAACAGCGCGACCGTTCCGCCAACCAATAGCAGCCACCCAACGAAACGCACAAACTCCTCCGAGTGCGCATGGTGCTGATCGCGCGTCCAGCCGTAAGAGCCTGTCCACTCGGAGATCTCTCCCGCCGCCAGCACGAGGGCCAAACCGATGAGCGCCCCGCTGAAGCACCGAAACTGCATCGTCTCGGTGTCCGCATCGCCACTCAACGCTGTCCTCCACCGAATCAGCGCCACGCCAAACGTGGCAATGGCCAGCAGGTGGGGCCAGTAGCTGCGAAGAATGTCCTGGACGATGTCTTTGATCGGCATGAGCGCGTCTCGACTACCCCAACGATGGCTGCGACCGGGATGTGCCGTGAGCTAGAATTCGTTGCGTCGTGACGATTCTTGCAAACGGGCTACAGCGAAAGCTGCTCGCCCGTTAATTGACGCTCGTCGATCGTCAGGCGGTGCATGTCGCGAATCAACTGCTGATCGCACTCGCGTTGCTCGACCTTGCGGCGTTGGAACATCCGCTTTTGTGTCGCGATCAGCACGTCGGGCGGAATTTCGCTGACCTGCCCGAACAGCCTCGCATAGTTCACGAAACTGGGGACGTTCGTCGTCACAAAACCGTACACCATGCTGCCCACACCGACCAGCTTGCCGGTAAAGATGCCGGTATTGATGGCGGTCTTCGCGTAATCTCCGATGACGCACCCCATGAACTGCATGCCGGAGGCGACTCGCCGACCGCCGTACTCCATGTTGATTTCGCCGTAGGTGTTCTTGAGGTCGCTGTTGCACGTGCCGGCGCCGAGATTGATCCAGCTGCCAAGGTAGCTGTGCCCCAGGAATCCGTAGTGCTGTTTGTTGGAATAGCCTTCGATGATCGAGGCCTCGACTTCGCCGCCGATCTTGACGGTGTGCCCGATGCAACAGCCGTCCTTGATGCTAGCGTGTTCGATCAGTCGCGTGTTGGCGCCGATCCAGCCGGGGCCGCTGAGAAACGTATGCGGACCGATCGAGGCTCCTTGTTCAACCAGAATCGGGCCGGCCGAGGTGTCGCAGACCATCGACTCGGCAATCTTCACGCCGGGGGCCACAAACAGCCCGGGACGCTGCTCACAGTACGAGTCGCCATGCGTCGCCAAGCGATCCTGCAGGCTGTCGGGCAGGAGCAGCATGTTCCAGCGGACGACATCGTGCGGGTATTCAAACAGAGACAGCTGATGCTGAGTGCTCTCGGGAAGCGGTTCGTCCAGCGCGCCGCTCCAGGGCGCCGGCACGGTCGAAGCCAGCCTGGGACGTGCGGGCACGACAGCGGCCAAGCGGTCGCCCGCGCGCACCACACACGGACGCTGCTCGCGAAGCAGCGTGCGCAGCGTCTCGAAGTTCTGCCGCGAGGGCACCAAGCAAGCGTTCACCATCAGATTGACTTGCCCGTCGCCCGTCAGATCCGGCGCGTCCTCGGCAAGCACTCCGCGCAAGTGAGGGCGCACCGCAGCCAACACCGGCGCCCCCAGACGTCGTAGCCAATCCAACAGACGATTGCCACCGCAAAGAATCGAATGCCCGGGGCGGCTGGTGGTAATCGGCGCCAGTTGCGAAACGGCGGGGTCCTCGAACACCAAGACACGATCCATCGTGAAACTCGTTCAGTAGGAATTCAATGACAACCGGACGGCGGATGCGAACCTTCAATGGCTCGCCAAACCAGTGACATCGCACCGCCAACTTCCGATCAGGGACGCTCCTGGAAAACGAACTCCATGGAGTCGGGCTTGCGGTGAATGTACTTCGCGTCAAACTCGCCATCACTCATGGCCAGCAACATCACGCCCTCCACCATACCGACGACAATGCCGACACCGCAGCAGGTGGTGGCGAGCAGCAGCAGTCCGGCGGCGTTGGAGCCGAGATAATAGTGGTGAGCGCCCGTAAAACCAAGAAAGATTCCCAACAACGCTGCGGTCTGGCGGCTGCGAATTCGCGCCGCAACCTCGGGATCCAGCTCTTTGAATATGGGCTCCACGTTGCTCATGGAGGTGAGTTTAGCCGAAGTGGACGATCGGGACAGCGGGCCGTTATGATCAAAAGGTCAGCCAGCGGTCCAAATCCCGAACGCTGCTCGCACAGTATTTAAAAAGCCGTTTCAACAGGCTGATAGCCACTCACCCCTCCGCCTGGCGTCAGCGGCACGCCCACCCCAAGGAACAACAGATGAAAGCCTGGAAGTACACGTTGTTGGTCATGTCGGTTGCCCTGCTGGCAACCACCGTGGAGGCTCAGCCCCCTGGCGGTCGCCCCGGCCAAGGTCGCCCGGGTCAAGGTCGTCCCGGACAAGATGGCGGCGCCGGCGGTCGATTCCAGGGTCAAGGCGGTCGTGGTGGACCAGGTGGACCAGGTGGACCAGGTGGTCAGCGCCCCGCGCCCTCCCCGCTGGTCGCCGCTCTTGATGCCGACAACGACGGTGAGATCTCCGCAAAAGAAATCGAGAACGCCGTCGCCGCGTTGAAGTCCTTGGACAAGGACGGCAATGGCAAGCTGACCGATGACGAAATCGCCCCGCCACGTCCGCGATTCGGCGGTGGCCCCGGTGGTCCTGGCGGTCCTGGCGGCGGTCCCGGTGGTCCTGGCGGTCCTGGTGGTCCTGGTGGAGCTGGCGGCGGTCGCGATGCGATGATGGCCCAGGTCATGGCACTCGACACCAATAAGGACGGCAAGATCACCAAGGAAGAAGCCGGCGACGACCGCCGCGCCAACTTCCTGCTCAGCCGAGCTGACGAAGACGGCGACGGCGCCGTCACCCAAGAGGAAATCGAGAAGATGATGGCTCAATTCGGTCGCGGTCGTCCGGGCGGCGCCGGTGGCGCTGGCGGCGGACGCCCCGGTGGACAAGGTGGACAAGGTGGACAAGGTGGTCCCGGCGGTCGCGGTGGTCGCCCCCGACCGGAATCGGAATAAGCCACCTGAGGTAAAGACCACCTGCCATTATTCTGCGGGCTACGCACACGCCATCACGAGTCCAATCGGGAATGGCACAGAGGACACAGTGGACGCTTTCGGGCGCCCACTGTGTTTTTTTTCTTGCCCGACCAGCCAACCGGGCGCCGCGTCTTCGCGTTAATAAACCAACTCGGGGATCACTTTCCCCTCCACCACCAGATATTGCGGCCGGCCCGTCGTGTCCGGCACGGTGGTGCGATCCGGGACGATTCCCAGTTGATGGTAGAGCGTCGCGATGACGTCCTGATAATGCACCGGTCGCGACTCGACCGTGGATGCCGTGCGATCCGTCGCCCCAATCACCTGCCCGGTCCGCAGCCCGCCGCCGGCAACAATTGCCGGCGACACGCGAGGCCAATGATCTCGACCGCCCTTGGTGTTGATCTTCGGCGTGCGGCCGAACTCGCCCCACGCCACAATCGTCACGTCATCCAGCATGCCTCGCTCTTCGAGATCACTGACCAAGGTGCAGAGCCCGTGATCGAGAATCGGCAACAGGTGCCGCAAGCGAGTGAAGTTCGACGAGTGCGTGTCGAAATCGCTAAAGGAGACGCTCACCACCCGCGCACCCGCCTCGATCAGGCGGCGGGCCAGCAACAGCTTGCGCATCGAATGATGATCTTCGGCCGTTGACGAAGGCGCCGTCCCGGTCAACGGCGCCGTGTATCGCTGCAACTCGGCCGGCGGAATCGCGTTGACATCCAGCGCCCTCGCCAGTGTGCCCGAAGTGAGAATCGCGGCAGCCTGCTCATGAAACTGATCGACCGCCTCCATCATGCCATGCGCATCGATCTCGCGACGGAGACCATCGAAACGTCGCAACAAGTCAGCGCGGTCCTCCAGTCGATCGAGCGTCAACTCGGCGTTCAAGGCCAGTGATGTCGCGTGTTGTTCGCCCAGTCGCGCGAGCTCGGCCTTCATTCCCTCCTCAAGCGGCCGCGAGAACATCTCGGAGATGTCGGGACGAAACGGCTGATAGGCAGGGCCGAGGAAACCCGGACGAGCGCTGTTGCGGACCAGCGGACGGCCCTGCATCATGTCGACGAACGGCGGCGCCGGATCCTTCGGCGAACCCATCAGTTTGGCGATCACGCATCCCAGCGCGGGACGGCCGCCGAGCGCCGCCAGGCTCTTGGTGTCGAACCCCGATTGACATTGGAAGCCATCGTGGCGGCCGGCCGAGCCGACCAACGACCGAATGAAGGCGAACCGATCGGACATCGCCGCCAGCTTCGGCATCAGCTCGCACAGTCGCAGCCCCGGTGTTTGGGTCGCGATCGAGCGGAACTCGCCGCGCACCTCCACGGGCGCATCGGGCTTCGGATCGATCATGTCCATCTGCGGCGGGCCGCCGTCGAGATGCAAGTTGATGATCGAATGCCGCTTGGCAGTCCCCCGCTGCTCGGCACGCAACAGGGCCGGCAACGTCAGCGCCGCCAACGCCCCTGCGCCGCCAATCCGCAGCGCCTCGCGACGCGAAACTCCATCGCAATGTCGGACGCGGGCTCCTTGAATGGAAAGCATCGCGTGCTCCTGCTCGGGCATACTCTTTGCGGCCGGGATCAACACCAAACCGCCAGTATAACGGCGTGGCGAGAGCCGATGCCAGTTCGATTCGGCTCCGCCAGGCAGCGACCGACGAAAATCGGCGGCGCCCGCAGCAGCGCCATGTCGATGGAACGCGCCGACGCGGCCCCCTTTTTCATCCACTGGCAGACGGCTATAAAAGTTGACTCCGACGACCCTCTCCGCACCACGGCGACGCCAGGCACAACCAGCGCTCACGCCGCAGCGTGGACTGCCGGAGAGCCCACTCGAAACATTCGCACACACCCATCCTCACGAGGCCCACTCATGAGCGTTCTGGTTACCAAAGAAGCACCCGACTTCGAAGCACAAGCTGTCATGCCCGATGGCTCCTTCAAGGGCGTCAAACTGTCGGACTACCGCGGCAAGTATGTCGTCATGTTCTTCTACCCGCTGGACTTCACCTTCGTTTGCCCGACGGAGATCATTGCCTTCTCCGAGGCGATCGACCAGTTCGAAAAGCTGAACACGCAGGTGCTGGGCGTGTCGGTCGACAGCCACTTCTCGCATCTCGCTTGGCGCAACGTGCCCCGCAGCGAAGGCGGCATCGGCGACATCCGCTACCCGCTGGTCGCGGACCTCAACAAGCAGATTTCGACCGATTACGACGTCCTGCTGCCGGGCGGCGTGGCCCTCCGCGGCCTGTTCCTGATCGACCAAGGCGGCGTCGTTCGCCATCAGGTCGTCAACGATCTGCCACTGGGCCGCAACGTCGCCGAAGCCCTGCGAATGGTCGAAGCCCTGCAATTCTTCGAGAAGAACGGCGAAGTCTGCCCCGCGAATTGGCAGGAAGGCGCGCGGACCATCAAGCCGAATCCCAGCGGCAGCAAAGAGTTCTTCAACGCCGAATACGGCGGCTAAGAACGTCCCGTTGGCATCCGGAAGCTCGATAATCGAGGCACGGCGTGATCTCACGTTGTGCCTCATTTTTTGCGCGCAGCGCCCTAAGCAGCCTCCCTCCTAGCGCGCTGCCCAAGGCAACGGTGAGATTGACCTTCGGCCAATTGTTTGAGGAGTCAACATGCGTTGCTGGTTGGGCGCCTCTTCCTAGGGCGTTGCCCTAGGCTACGGTGAGATTGACCTTCGGTCAATTTTCTTGTCCTGTTGCCGATCCGTGATCGAGCGAGCTGCCACGGCATGAAAGCCTTTTCACGCAATGACGCAAAGAGAGAACGCTCGACCAGGATATCTCTTCGCGCTCTTCGTGCTCTTCGTGGTCCCGCTTTGTGGTCCCCTTCGTGGTTCCAACGGCGCTACTTCGCGTCCATGGCCTGAAAGCCGAACACATCGCTGCCATCGAGCAGGAATCTTAGTCGCACCGGCTTGCCTGCCGCAGCTCGCAGCGTGCCGGTTCGCCAACGCACCTCCGCTTTCGCCGAATCGCCCTGCAGCGGCTCGCATTGCTCGGCCCCGCAGCCTGCCAACGGCTTGCCTGTCTCTGCGTCGAGCAACTCGACGCGCAAACTCCCGGTGGTGATGTGGTTCACGACGAGCCGCTCGCCGGTCAGCACCAGCGGCTTGGTGGTGAACTCGCCCTTGCCTGGCGCATGCAGCGATGCGTAACGATCCTTCGCGTAGAGGAATCGGCGCACTCGGCTGTCCGGGCCCTCGTAGTAGGCCTCCGTCGCATAGACCGCCTCGAGTTGGTCGTCCTCCTGCACTGGTGTGATGCCCCAGGACATGTAGTTGCTGCGATTGCCCATGCGGTCTTGCGGCGCCGTCACCGGAATCACCGCGTCGGCGTAGCGGAAGAAAGTCTGGCCATCGCGGCTCGCCATCAACAACGGTTCCACCTGCGAGCCACGATTCGGGTGGTACCGCGTGGGGAAGCCAATCAACAGGTGCGTTGCCCGCGGATGAGGCAGGATGGCATTGGTGTAAAGGTGCTCGTTCGGCGCGCCGACGTACTCCAGCGGCAGCACCTCGGACCAGTGAAGAAAGTCGTCGCTGACACTGGTCACAATGGCCCGCACGCCGCCGAGAAACTTCCGATGATACTCCCGATACTTGCCGATCTGCGGATCCCAGAAGGCCAGGTTCTGCGAATCGAATGCGCCGTCGGTGATGACGGGCTCCTTCTGAATCTGTGTCCAGTGAATGCCATCGGGTGACTGAAACACATACAGTCCCTTCGCCGCCTGCGGGCGACCACGCGAGATCGCCTTGAAGCGAGCCTCGGGCGGACAAGCGGGATTGCGGTCGAGAAAGGGAGTGAAGCAATGCGTGCCGACGCCATCCCACACGATGTTGTTCTGCTTGGAGCCGTCGAACTCAAACAGCCCCAGTTCGGGCTTCTCCCAATGCACGCCGTCACGGCTCTCCGCATAGCAAGTGACCTCGCGATGCGTGGCTTTCTTGGTCGCCGTGTCCCAATGTGCCCCGCGGTAGTAGGACCGATACTTTTCGCCGTCAAACAGGAAGGTGAAGTAGGCCGACGTGTTTCCCTCCCAGGGCTTGTCCAAGACTAGCACCACCTCGCCCGGCGTGGGCCGAAAGATCCGCTCCGCCACTCCATCTCGGGATTCGATCAATCCTTGATCCAGCAACAACTCCAAACGGCCGCCGACTTGCACCGGCTTTGCGTCCTCCGCGCGGGCGGAGCAACAAGCGACAGCCATCAGCAACCAGGCGGACACCGGAAACGAGGACAGCGAAGCGAACGCGATGCGCATGGTCAGATCCAATTGCAAATGGGCAGCGTGAAATGGCGCGAAGCCGTGGAGCGAACATTCGGGTCGGCCAAGCCGACGACGTCGCGCATCAAGAGATGTGGGCGCCGCGGGCCTCGACATAGACGGCATACACCGAGGTGCTGGCGGTCATGAACAGTCGGTTGCGTTTGCGTCCACCGAAACAGACATTGCTGCAGATTTCCGGCAGCCGAATCTGTCCAATCCGCTTGCCGTCCTCGACGCCGAACACATGCACGCCATCGTAGCCGTCGCCGACCCAACCGGCGCTCGCCCAGATGTTGCCGTCCGTGTCGCAGCGAATTCCGTCGGCAAAGCCCGCCACCTGCTCGCCGTTGAGCATCAAGTTCATCGAGGCAAATTCGCGGCCGTTGGCCAGCCGCGAACCGTCGACCACATCCCAGACCTTGATGTTCTTGGGAGCGTCGGGGTAATGGCTGGCGCCGGTGTCCGCGACATACAGCTTCTTGTAATCGGGCGAGAAGCAGAGCCCATTGGGCTTGAAGATCTCGTCGGTCACTTTGGTCAGCTTGCCCGAACGCACGTCCAGCCGATAGACAGCCTCTTTCAATAGCAAGTCGCCCTTGTTGCCCTCGTAGTGCATCAAGCTGCCATACCCCGGGTCAGTGAACCAGACGGCGCCGTCCTCGGGATGCACCACCGCGTCGTTGGGAGCATTGAACACCTTGCCCTCGAACTTGTCGGCCAACACGGTGACGTTGCCCGAATGCTCGTAGCGAACCACGCGGCGGTTGCCGTGCTCGCAGGAGATCTGTCGGCCTTGATAGTCGAACGTATTGCCGTTGCTGTTTCCCGCCGGGTCGCGGAACGTGCTCACGTGGCCGTCCTCCTCCAGCCAACGCAGCTGCACGTTGTTGGGAATGTCGCTCCACAGCAGATAGCGGCCGACGCCGTTCCAGGCCGGCCCCTCGGCCCAGAGCATGTCCTTGCTATGGTAGATCCGACGAATCGCGGTATTGCCGAGCTTATACTTTTTGAATCGCTCGTCGAGCTCGACGATGTCGGGATCCGGATAGCGCTGCGGCGCCGCGCTGTCGCTAAAGTCCCGCGCCCAGCCCGCCGACGCCATCAAGGCGGCGGTGGCCGAAGCGGCAGTGGCCAGAAACGCACGGCGACTTTCCGCCGGAGTCAGTTCGTGTGGTCGAGTCATGGTGGCTCCGAATAGGGCAACAAAAGGAAAGTATTTATTTAGAAAGAGAAAGAGAAAGAAAAAGAGAAAGAAGAAGCCGTTGAAAAACACCTGATCCGGCAATCGACACCACGCGTTTCCGCAAGGCAAAGGCGATGCCGATTGCCAGTGGGGTGTTTTTCAACAGGCAGGAGGCTGCTGAAAACAGAGCTTACTTCGCGGCGACATCCACGCAGATCAGCTCCTTGTCGTTGCGCATGTAGACGTGGCGATTGGCCAACGCCGGCTGGCTCCAGACGACCGGTCGTCCGAAGGCGAGATTCGTCGGCTCAATCACCTGGGCGCGATCGATCTCCTCGTAGCCCTGCGGCGAGAGCTTGGCGAGCACGATCTCGCCCTTTTCGTTGAACAACCAGAAGCGTTCGCCCTGCTTGATGATGAACGCCGTCGCGCTGCCGACCTTGCGCGCACCGATCGGCTCGGAGGTTTCCCAGAGCCGCTTGCCCTCGGGCAGTTTCAACGCCACGAGCACGCCGCCTTGGTCAAAGCCGTAGGCCACATCGTCCTGCAAAAACGGCTGCACGTTGACGGGCGAGAACGCGTCCGTTTTCTTGTCGCGCCACACCACTTCGACCTTCGGCTGCTGCGAGTCGACTTTCAACAACAGGCTCTTGTCCGAGTAGCCGGCGACGTACAGGTAGTCCTTGTACTTGAGCGGCGACATGATGATCGAGCCGTTGCTCGCTTGATACTCCGTCGACCACAACTCCTTGCCGGTCTCGGGAGCGACGGCCGTCACCGCGTCGGGGCGCAACAGCACCAGCTCGCGGCGGTCGCCGACCTGAAAGATCGTGGGCGGCGAGTAGCCCTGCTCTGTCGACGTCAGCGCCGACCAAATCTCGTCGCCGGTCCGCTTGTGAAAGGCCACGATGTGAGTGCCCTCTCCACCGGCCAGACACAGCAGCCGGTCGCCGTCGATCAACGGATGCGCGGCGTAACCCCACAGGGCCGCCTTGGTGTTGTATTTCTCGGTCAAGTGATGCTGCCATACGATCTTGCCGTCCGCGACTTGGAAGCAAATCAAATGGCCTTCCGCGCCGAGCGTATAGACCAGCTCGCCATCCACCACCGGCGTACAACGAGGGCCCGCCGGATACGAGATGGTGTACTTCACCGGATACTCGTGCTTCCAAAGCGGCTTGCCCGTCGCCTCTTCCAGGCAGAGCACTCGCTCGATGCCGCTGAACGACTGCCGCTCGAAATTCGACACCTTGACGTTGTCCTTGGTGACGTAGTCGGTGATGAACACGCGACCTCCCGCCACCGCCGGGCCGGCGTAGCCGCCGGCCACCGGCGCCCGCCACAACACCGGCGGACCGCCCTCGGGAAACTTGTCGATCAGTCCCGTCTCGCGCCAAACATTGTCGCGTTGCGGCCCCATCCATTGAGGCCAATCGTCACCCCGAGCCGCAACGGGCAGCGTCAAGGCCGCCAACAGAAGAAACCGCAGCGGTCGCATGCGGCGCAGAGCTGGCGAATCCGTAAGAAGCATGGCAAATCTCTCCAATGTGAATATTCAAGGAAGCGGGCTCCCGTTGCGGCACGCGAAAAGGAAACCCGAAGCGTAAGCGAGGGATAGGAACGAAAGGAAACCCGAAGCGTAAGCGAGGGATAGGAACGGATAACAACCCCAACTCCGCCACCGTTGCCGGCGTTGCGCCGGCGGCATCGAAGCAGAGACGGAGTCGATGGAGACTCGACGGTGGCCGGCAGCTACTTGCCGATCGCATAGAGCGCGTCGAAGGTGCGCAGGTACAGCACACCGTCGGCGATCGCCGGCGATGCCGACAACGCCTCGTTGAGGTCATTCTGGGCGACCAGCTCGAACTTGCGTCCCGTTTTGACGACACTCACGCGGCCATCGCGAGCCGACATGTAGAGATGGCCTGCCGCATAGACGGGCGAGGCGCGATGTCGCTGGCCGTGGACGCGCTCCTGATAGAGCTCTTCGCCGCTGGCCAGGTCGACGCAGATCAACGTGCCGTTCTCGCGGCACAGGTAGACCACGCCGTCATGAACGAGCGGCGAGGGGACGTCGGGCGTGTTGCGCTCGCGAGTCCAAAGGCGATACGGTGCGGCTGAAGTGATATCGCCTTTGCCGCGTGGCGACAGCGACAGCACCGGTCCGTTCTTGGCCGAGGGCACGATGATCGCGCCGTCGGTCGCCACCGGCGACGCCACGAATCGCAGTGTCGGGTTGTAGTTGCCTTTGGGATTCAACTCGCCACACCGCCAGAGCTCCTTGCCGTTGCCGGCGTCGTAGGAGACTACATAGTCGGCGCCGTGCGTAATCAACTGCTCGCCGCTGTCATCTCGATAGAGGATGGGCGAGGCATAGGAATGCTCGCACTCGCGACTGGCGTCGCTGGGACGATCGGCGCTCCAGAGCTCGGCGCCGGTGGCTGCATCCAGCGCCACCACCTTGGCCTCGCGAGTCTGCGGATTGCCTTCGCCATGAATCAATTGCAGAAACAACCGCCCCTTGTCCAACACGGGCGTCGACGTCATGCCGAAGGCGATGTTCAGTTTTCCGTAGCGGTCCTGCACATCCAGCTTCCAGACCTGCTTGCCGTCGATGTCGTAGCAAGCCAAGGCGCCGTTGCCCATAAACGCCCAGACGTGCCGGCCGTCGGTGCAGGGAGACGGCGAGGCCGAATTGCCTTCGTCGCCGCGCACGTCCTTGTTGCCGGTGGAGACGACGTTGCGCCACAACTGCTTGCCCGCCGTGTCGATACACAGCAGCACCAATTCATCGCCGTCGACAGAGGTCACGAAAATCCGTTCGCCCCAAATCACCGGCGTTGCGCCGCCCGGCCCGGGCAACGGCGTGCGCCAGCGCACGTTTTCCGTGGCGCTCCACTTCAGCGGCGCAGCGGGGGCCGAGCTAATGCCGTTTCCGTCGGGACCGCGCCACTGCGGCCAGTTTTCGGCATGAAGAGAGTTGGCGCCAAACAACAACAAACAGCTGAGCAGTGCTTGGCTGGACAGCAGGCGGGCAGAGCGGGCAGGCCGCAGCGCGGCGGAGGGGGATTCCATCGGGAGTTGAACCTTCGGGGTGAGTCGATCTGGCGACCCATATCGTCGGCCGAGCGACCCGCGAAGTCAAGAAATGGCACGCCGAGGGAATTCGGCAATGCGCCCGACTTCGTGCCCTCCGCGTCGCATGGGCGTCCTCGCGCGTCCTCGCCCGTGCGCGGCGAGCAGCCGCAATGAGCGTTTGTAGCATGGGCGCCCTCGCCCGTGCGCGGCGAGCTGCCGCAATGAGCGTTTGTAGCATGGGCACCCTCGCCCCTGCGCGACGAGCAGCCGCGAGGATCGTCCGTAGCATGGGCGCCCTCGCCCGTGCGCGGCGAGCAGCCGCGAGGATTGTCCGTAGCATGGGCGCCCTCGCCCGTGCGCGGCGAGCAGCCGCGAGGAATTGCC